>CAZYLJ010000011.1:0-18733 GCA_964648555.1 uncultured Acutalibacter sp. | reverse complement strand
GGTACAGGTCCTCTCCCTCGATCTTGTACATCATGTTTTCCATTTCGGCAAAGCTCATAACGCCGGTGACCACATCGCTGCGAATCATGAACGGAGGCACACAGTAGGTGAAGCCCTTGTCGATCATGAAATCCCGGGCGTAGGAGAGGACGGCGGAATGGAGCCGGGCGATGTCGCCCATCAAATAATAGAAACCGTTGCCGCTGGTCTTACGGGCGCTGTCAAGGTCGATGCCGTTGACCCTTTCCATGATGTCCGTGTGATAGGGTACCTCGAAATCGGGCACCTTGGGCTCGCCGAAGCGCTCCACCTCCACATTTTCGCTGTCGTCCTTTCCAATGGGCACGGAGGGGTCAATGATGTTGGGAATGACCAGCATGCGCTTCCTGATCTCCTCGGTCATCGCCCCCTCTTTGCGCTCCATCTCCTCCAGCTCCCCGGCAATGGCGGCGACCTTCTGCTTGGTGGCCTCGGCCTCGCCCTTTTTGCCGGCCTTCATCAGCGCGCCGATCTCCTTGCTGATGACATTTCTCTGCTGTCGCAGCTCATCGCCCCTTGCCTTAGAAGCGCGGAACTGCTCGTCCAGGGCCAGCACCTCGTCCACCAAAACCAGCTTTTCATCCTGAAATTTCTTTTTGATGTTTTCCTTGACCAGCTCCGGGTCAGTCCTCAGAAGCTTGATATCCAGCATTTTACTTCATCCTTTCGCTCTTACTTTTCCCATTTCATCTCGGACAATAAGTTTTTTAAATCCTCTTCTCCGTAAAATTCTATTTGAAGCAGGCCTTTTTTCTTTGTCCCCGCAACCTTCACCTTCCGGCCGAGGTACTCGCCCACGGCAAGCTCGGCCTCCTCATAGTAACGGTTGCGGCCGGTAGATCGAGGTGCCGGGGCCTTTCCCCCGGCATTGCGCTTTTTGGCCATTGCCTCCAGCTCCCGGACAGACGCGCCCTGCTTGGCCTTTTGGGCCCCCAGGCGCATGTCGTCCTCGTTTTTGAAGCTCAGCAGCGTTCTGGCGTGGCCCGCGGTGATTTCCCCTTTTTCCAGCATTGCCTGGATGTCCTCCGGCAGGTTCAAAAGCCGCATGGCGTTGGTCACCGCCGGCCGGGATTTCCCCACGGCCTGAGAGGCTTCCTCCTGGGTGAATCCCTGGGTCTCGATGAGCGTTCGGTAGCCCCTGGCCTCTTCCAGTGGTGTCAAATCCTCCCTTTGCAGGTTTTCGATCAGGGCGAACAGCATTTCCTCGGCGTCCGTCATCTCCCGGATGACCGCAGGCACCTCTGTGAGCCCGGCCATTCTGGCGGCGCGCCAGCGGCGCTCACCGGCAACGATGCGGTACCCGCCGCTGAGCAGGGGCCGCAGCAAAAGCGGCTGCAAAACGCCGTGCTGGGAAATGGACTCCGCCAATTCGGAAAGGGCCTCCGGGTCAAACTCCTTCCGCGGCTGATCCCGGTTGGGCTCGATCTCACTGAGCTTTACCGTGACGGCGCCCTCGGCGGCCTCCTGGCTGTTTTCGGCAAAGATGGCGTCCAAGCCTTTTCCAAGTCCTCGCTTTTTCATTTCTGATCCCGCCTTCCTTTTCCGTTACTTATTATTCTTTATCACTTCTGTCGCCAGGCTGCTGTACGCCTCTGCCCCCTTGGAGGCCATGTCGTAATACAGCACGGGCTGGCCGAACCCCGGGGCCTCGGAAAGCCGCACCGTCCGGGGAATCACAGTCTTGAACACCTTTCTGGGAAAGTATTTTTTCACTTCCTCCACCACCTGCTGGGTCAGGTTCAGCCTCCCATCGTACATGGTCAGCAGCACCCCTTCAATGTCCAGCCGCCCATTATACTGGCGCTTGACTCTCCGCACGGTGTTCATCAGCTGGGAAAGGCCCTCCAAAGCATAATACTCGCACTGGATGGGGATCAAAATGGAATCCGCCGCCGTCAGAGCGTTGGTGGTGATCAGCCCCAAGGAAGGTGGGCAATCGATAACAATAAAATCGTATTCCCCCCGGATGGGAAGCAGCGCGTTTTTCAGGGCCGCCTCCCGGCTCTCCAAGGAGGCAAGCTCGATCTCCGCCCCGGCCAGGTCTATCTGAGAGGGCAACAGGCTCAGGTTTTTAAACTGGGTGGCCACCACAGCGGTCTTTGCCTTTTCGCCGCTCACCATCACCTCGTACACGCTCATGATGCAGCTGCGCCGGTCCACGCCCACACCGCTTGTGGTGTTGCCCTGGGGATCGGCGTCCACCAAAAGGACCTTCTTCCCCGCGTTTCCCAGCGCCGCCGCCAAATTGACAGCCGTGGTGGTCTTCCCCACGCCGCCCTTCTGGTTCGCGATGGCAATGATCTTCCCCATACCTTTCTCCCTTTTCCGTTTCGATATCCTTAGTGCTATCATAATACCACAAACAGATGAAAAAGGGAAGTGCAAAGTCGATGTTTTTCCATTGTTTCATGTGAAACAACGGGAAAAGAGCAGAAAAGCCGGCCGGGTTTTGGCCCGACCGGCTTCTCTGTGGGAAATGAATAAGGGAATGGGTTAAACTTGTACTCGTAATTTAAGAACGGGCCGGGGAAAGCTTTGGGATACGCACGGTACATTCGATGTACTCTTCGGTCTCCTTCTTCTCCGTCTTGGCCTCTATCCCCGCCGTTTTCATGGCGTCCACGGCGTGGTCGATGGTGTTGATGAAAAGCCGGATGTCCTTCGCCACAAAAGTGCGCTTTGCTTTCTGCTTTGGCTCCCGGCGGCCCAGGGCAGCTTCGATGAGCTCCTCTGTCTGGGAGACATTCAGCTTCCGTTCGCACACAGTGCGCAGGACCTTCTTCCGCAGGCCCATGTCGTCGATGCGCAGCAGCGCCCTCGCATGCCTCTCCGACAGGCCGTGTTCAATGATCTCTGCCTGCTCCTCCCTGCTCAGCTTCAAAAGCCGGATCTTGTTGGCAAGATAGGATTGGCTCATGCCAAGACGTCTGGCCGCCTCCTCCTGGGTGATCTCCCACTCTCGGAGGAGGTTCGCGATGGCGTTTGCCTGCTCGAACATCTGCAGATCCTTCCGCTGTAAATTTTCCAGCAGGGCAAGCACCGCGCTGTCCTCGGCTTCGCAGCTCATGAGGATGGCGGGGATTTCCTTGAGTCCGGCCAGCTTGCAGGCCCGCAGCCGCCTTTCCCCTGCTACCAGGTAGTAGCCGCCTCCGTCTTTTCGCACGGTGACCGGCTGTAAAAGCCCGTTGGCCCGAATGCTTTCGGCAAGGCTCACAAGCTCCTCCTCCCCGAAGGTCTTCCGGGGCTGGGAAGGGTTGGGCAGTATTTTAGAGACCTGCAGCCGCGTCAATTTGAGCTTGTCCTTCTGAAGCATTCCGCCGTTCCCCCCTTGCCTGCGGCTATCATACCACAGCCAAAAGCTAGAATTTGCCGAAACCTGTCGGTGAGGAAAAATAATTTATCTCAGCTCGTACTTTTTGAATCCCTTCACTTCCATGTAACCCAGGGCGTGGTAGAATTGGTGGGCGCCGGTGCGGGCATTGCCTGAGACAAGAATGGCGTAGTGGCAATCCATTTCCTTCCCCCAGCGCTCGATCTCCCGGAACATGGCCTTTCCCACGCCTTGGCGCTGGTACTCCGGCAGGACGGCCACGTTTTCAATTAAAAGGATGGGTCGGCAGTCGGCGCAGATGTCTTCAAATACCACTCCAAACAGGCTTCCGCACAGCACCCCGGTATCCTCGTCAACGGCGGCCATCAAATATTTCTGGGGGTCATTGTTTATCTTTTCCAGCAGCGGGCCCCGCTTCTGCCGGTCGGCGGGCTTGTCGCTGATGACCAGCATCACCCTGTCCAATTCGTCCAGCTCGTTTAGGGTTGGCTTTCTGAAAGTCAGTTTCATAAAGATGCTCCTTCTTCCATCAAAGTGGGTGCTTTATGATGGTCCCCCCATGCCGGGGGTACCCCTTGGGTGTGAAGGCCTTTTTCCGCACGCAAATGATGTTCCTTTCTCCCGCGGTTGGCAGGGAAACCGGTTTGACGGTTACCTCCGTGCCGCCTAAGATGGACAGCGCGTTTTGGGCGGCGGCAAGCTCCTCCTCCGCGCCGGGGCCCTTCATGGCGAGGAAGTATCCCTTCATCTTCACCAGCGGCAGGCAGTACTCGCACAGTACGTTCATGGGCGCCACCGCCCGGGCTGTCACCACGTCGAAGCTTTCCCGCAGCTTTGGCATGAGTCCGGCTTCCTCGGCCCGCTTGTGCAGACGCTCCGCGTCAATGCAAAGCCCGGCGCAGGCCTCCCCCAAAAAGCTCAGCCGCTTGTTGACGCTGTCCAGCAGCGTCAGCCGGATATCGGGCCGCAATATTTTCAGCGGCACTCCTGGAAATCCGGCCCCGGTGCCCACATCGATGACCTTTGCCCCCTGTTTGATTTCGCAGCAGGACAGCAGCGAAAGGCTGTCAAGAAAATGCTTTTCCAGCGCCTCCATAGGGTCGGTAATGGCGGTCAGATTGATCTTTTCGTTCCACGCAAGCAGCAGGTTCCAGTACGTCTCAAGCTGCGCCGCCTGCTCCTGATTTACCTTAACGCCAAGCCTTTTTGCCTCCGCGATCAGAGTCCCTTTCCAATCGCTCATGCCGTTCCCTCCTTTTCCTCTTTTCCTTTTGCGGCCAACCAGATGAGCAGCACGGAAATATCTGCCGGGCTTACCCCGGAGATGCGCCCGGCCTGGCCGATGTTTTCCGGCCTGACCTTGTTGAGCTTTTCGATGGCCTCCAGTCGCAGACCCTTGATCTCCGTATAATCTATGTCCGGCGGCAGCAATTTTTTCTCCACCCGGCGCATTTCCTCAATGTCCGCCGTCTGCCGCCTGATGTACCCCTCATATTTCAGCTCGATCTCCACGCTTTCCAGCACGGCGGCGGGCAAATCGGGCCGCCCATCATCGATTTCCTTCAGATCCTCGTAGGTAATCTGGGGCCTGCGCAGCAGATCAGAGAGCTTCACCCCGGTGGAAACAGAAGATGTTTCATGTGAAACAAGTACCCGGTTCAGCTCTTCGCTGGGAGGAAAAACGGTGGTCAACGCCCGGTTCATTTCCTGCCGCTTCTGCTCCTGCTTGATTTGAAAGCGCTCCCATCGCTTGTCTGAGATAAGGCCAATCTCTCTTCCCAAGGGCGTCAGCCGCTCATCGGCGTTGTCCTGCCGCAGTACCAGCCGGTACTCTGAACGGGAGGTCATCATGCGGTATGGGTCGCTGACGCCCTTTGTGATGAGATCGTCGATGAGCGTGCCAATGTAGGAGCTTGCCCTATCTAAGAGGAAACGCTCTTTCCCCTGTAGCTTTCTGGCCGCGTTGATGCCGGCGATAAGGCCCTGGGCGGCGGCTTCCTCATAGCCGGAGCTGCCGTTGAACTGCCCCGCTCCGTACAGGCCCGGCAGGTCTCGAAACTCCAGCGCGCCGTCCAGCTCTAAGGGGTCGCAGCAGTCGTACTCGATGGCGTAGGCCGTCCGCATAATCTGGGCGTGCTCCAGCCCCTTGATGGTGTGATAAAATTGCAGCTGCACGTCCTCCGGCAGGGAAGAGCTCATCCCCTGCAGGTACATCTCCTCGGTGTCCAGCCCGCAGGGCTCGATAAACAGCTGGTGCCGGGGCTTGTCGGGAAAGCGCATGATCTTATCTTCAATACTGGGGCAGTACCGGGGGCCCACTCCCTCTATCATGCCGGAATACAAGGGCGAACGGTGAATATTCTCCAAAATGACCTTTTTCGTCTCATCGTTGGTCCAGCTCACGTGGCAGACCCGCTGGTTTTCCGGGGGCGTTTCCGTGTCAAAAGAAAATGGTGTAACAGGCTCGTCGCCATGCTGGACCTCCAATTCTGAAAAGTCGATGGAGGACTTCAATACCCGGGCCGGAGTTCCGGTCTTAAAGCGCCGCAGGGAAATTCCAAGCGCCCGGAGAGAATCCGGCAGAAAGGCCGAGGGGAACATGCCGTCCGGGCCGCTCTCGTAGGAAACGTCCCCCACAAAGACCTTGCCGCCCAAGAAGGTGCCTGTACACAAAATGACCGCCCCGGCGTTGTACACCGCTCCCAGACGGGTGACCACCAGCCAGCGGCCCTTTTCAGGCTGTAGAGAGACCACCTCCGCCTGGGTGAGGGAGAGATTCTCACAGGTCTCCAGCGTGTGCTTCATAGTGCGGGAATAGAGATTCCGGTCGATCTGCGCCCGCAGAGAGTGCACTGCCGGGCCCTTGCCCAGGTTCAACATCCGGCTCTGGATGGTGCAGGCGTCCGCCGCCCGGCCCATCTCCCCGCCCAAAGCGTCAATCTCCCGGACAAGGTGGCCCTTGGCCGTACCGCCGATGCTGGGGTTACAGGGGCAGTTGCCCACCGCGTCCAGATTGATGGTAAAGACCCTGGTATTGCAGCCCAGCCGCGCCGCCGCCAGTCCTGCCTCTATCCCCGCGTGGCCCGCGCCGATAACGGCCACATCGATTGTTTCCGCTTGATATCTCATAAGTTTCCCTTCTAACAACTAACGACTACTTTCCCACACAAAAATTCTCAAACACCCGGTCTACGATCTCATCGGACACCCGCTCGCCGGTCAACTCATACAGGGCTGTGAGAGCATCCTCCACGCAGACGGTCACCGCGTCAAAGGTCAGGCCCAGTTGCAACGCCTCTTGCGCCTCTTTCACAGCAGCAAGAGCCCGTTTCACCTCATCCCGCTGGCGCTCGGTAAAAAGTACGCCGTCCTGGGGGCGAAAATTTTCCGTGCCAAGCAGTGACAGCACCGTCCGTTCAAGCTCTTCGAGTCCCTCGCCGCCGGCGGCGGAAAGAAATACCGTATAGGGGAACCGCTCCGAAATTTCCTTTTCGTCAATTTGCCCCGGCAGATCGGCCTTATTAAGGATGACCACCGTCCGCTGAGGATCCAGCTCGGAAAGCCAGCCGCTGTCCTGCTCTTTCAATGGGCGGGAGCTGTCCAGCACCGCCAGGATCAGCTGGGCCGTCCGTAGCCTCCCCTTTGCCTCCTTCACCCCGATGGTCTCCACCGGGTCGGCCGTTTCCCGCAGCCCGGCCGTATCCGCAAGACGCAGGGGCACGCCGCCAAGAAAAATGGTCTCCTCCACCACGTCACGGGTGGTACCCGCGTATTCTGTCACGATGGACCGCTGGTGACCGGAAAGCAAATTCATCAAGGTAGATTTCCCCACGTTGGGCCGTCCGGCAATGACGGTCTCCACGCCCTCCCGGCAGAGCCTGTCCTCATCAAAGGTGGAAAGCAGGGCGCCCAGCTCCCGCTCAACCTGGGAAAGGCTATGTTCAAGCGCTGGGCCGTCGATCTCCGGCACATCTTCCTCCGGGAAGTCAGCCCAGGCCGCCAAATGTGCCGCCAGATCGGAAAGCTCCCGCCGGATGGACCCCACCCGCCGGGAAAGCACGCCGCTGCCTCCGGCCTCCGCTGCGCGGGCAGCCTGCTCGCCCCCCGCGCCGATGAGCCCCATGACGGCCTCCGCCTGGGCCAGGTCCAGCTTGCCGTTTAAAAAGGCCCGGCGGGTGAACTCCCCGGGTTCGGCGGGGGAAGCTCCGGCGTCCAGCACCTCCCGCAAAACGCGGCGGGTGATATACAACCCACCGTGGCAGGAGAGCTCCACCACGTCTTCACCGGTGTAGCTTTTCGGCGCTGAAAACACCAGCGCCACCACGTCGTCCAGCTTTTCCCCCTCAGCGGTGCGGGCCTCTCCCAAAGCGGCGGTGTAGCCCTTCATTTCAGATATTTTCCTGCCGCTTTTCGCGACGAACACCCTATCCGTCACCTGCCTTGCCTCCGGCCCGGAAACGCGTACCACACCCAGGGCACCCGGCGCAGCCCCTGTAGAAACAGCTGCGATGGTTCTTTTTTCTTTCAAAACAAACACCCCATATCAAAACGAAAAACGGGGCCGCTGCAAACGGCCCCGGTCTCTCACTTTTTCACTTCGATCTTGCCGTAGATAGGCGCGCCGGGATCGTCCTGCTTGGGGCCTTCCGCCCTGGGCGCCTGGCTCTCCCTGGGGGCGCTGCTTCTGGGAGAGTGGGAACCGCCGCCCCGACGGTCATAGCCACTCCGACGGCTGCCGCCCCGCCTGTCGTTCCTGCGGGGAGCGCGTTCGCCGCCTTCGGGCCCGATGACCACATGGCGGTTCATGTCCTCGCCCTCGCTCCAGGACTTGGCCCCCTCCACCGTCTGCACGGCGGTGTGAATAATCCTGCGCTCATAGGGATTCATGGGCTCCAGGGAGGAATTGCGGCCGGTCTTCACGGCCCGGATCGCCATCCTCCTGCCCAGAGATTCCAGGGTTTCTTTGCGCTTTTCCCGGTAATTTCCCACATCCAGGGTGATGCGGTAATAGGCGTCCTCCACGTGGTTCGCCACAAGAGAGGCCAGATATTGCAAAGCGTCCAGAGTCTCGCCGCGATGACCGATAATAAAGCCAATTCCCTCGCCGCCCAGAGAAAGGGCTGCTCCGGCCTCATCCCGGGTGATGCTCACTTCCACGTCAGGCAGGCCCATCTCCCGCAGCACGGACTTCAAATACTCCGCGGCCTTTTCCGCAGGGTCATTGCCATCCGTCCTTCTTGGCTTTGCGGGGGCGGCAGGCTTTTCCTCTTTTACAGGCGCAGCGGGAGAGGGCGCGGCGGATACAGGCTCAGCGGGCGTGAGCGTTTCCTCTTCCTCCTCGATATATGCGCGGACCTTGGCCGGCTTGCCGCCAAACAGTCCAAAGGTCTTCTTTGTAGGCATTTCCAAGATCTCAAACTCGACTTCCGTGGTCTCCACGCCCAACTCACGACAGGCGTTTGCCAGCGCTTCCTCGGCTGTGGCGCCCTGCGCTATGGCTTCCTTCAACATAATGGTTCCTTCCTTTCCGCTATTTTTTCGACGCAATATAAGAACTCGGATCGTTTCCGGAGTTGCCTTTCTTCTTCTTTGGGCCGGCTTTCTGCTGTTTGCCGCCCGCCTTGCTTTCCTGACGCTGGCCCTGGCCCGCCTCCAGTCTCTGGGCAATCTGCCGCTGCGTCTCCGCGGGCAGGGGGCGCACGTTACCCTCCGCTAGCTCAAGCGTAACCACCCTTTGGGCTTCCGCACCGGCAGTCATCTGCGCCGTGCTGAAATACTTGTTGGTAATGACCATCTGGATCCAGCCGGTGATACTGGAAATGACCCAGTAAAAGCCCACGGCCGCCGGCATGGTGTAGGCCCAGTAGGCGCTGATGATGGGAAACACGGCCGTCATGACGATCATGCAGCCCTGGGGCTTTTGGCCGGTGCTCTTCTTCTGGTACATCATGGCGTAGACCTGGGACCCGGCGTAGCTTAAAAACGCCAGGACGGGGATGATCCACAGGAAGGTGGAAAACGCCGAACCTTGGGGAGTGGCGAGCAGATCCAGCCCCAGAAATTTAAAGCCCTTGGTAAATTCGGTGATGCGCTCCAGATCCTGGGCGCTGAACATGGTCAGGTTGTCCTTCAATCCGTCAAAGTTGCGGATGATCTGCAGCTCTGAATAGATGCCTGTGTTGGTGGATACCATGCCGGGGATGCGGGAGATGTAGTCGGTGGCCTTCTGCACCGTTTCGGAGGCGATATGAAGGGTGTTCGACAGGGGCATGATAACAGAGTAGTAAATGCCCAGCATGATGGGGAAGGGCAACAGCGTAGTCAAACAGCCGCTGCCGGGGTTGACTCCCTCTTTATCGTAGAGCTTCTGCAGCTCCTCGCTGTACTTCATTTTGTTGTTGCCGTACTTTTTTTGCAGCTCCTTCTGCTTGTCCGCCAGCTTTGCCTGGGACGCCATACTGCGCTGCTGCTTGATGGTCGTAGGGAACAGCACGACCTTCAAAATAATGGTAAACAGGATAATGGCCACGCCGTAGTTTTTAAATACCGTGTACAAAAACCACAGAAGATAGCCAAGGATACTTCCAAAGAAATTGAATATCTGCATCATAATAGGTGCTTAGGCTCCTCTTTTTTCTTTTTTTCCCTTTTTTCCGGCACGGGATCGTACCCGCCCTTGCTCCACGGGTTGCACCGCAGGATCCGCCAGACTGTCAAAAGCCCGCCCTTCAGCGCGCCAAACCTTTCAATGGCCTCCATCCCGTATTGGGAACAGGTCGGGATATACCGGCAGGTGGCCGGCATACGGGGGGAAATGGCCTCCCGGTAAAAGGCGATGAGCTTTATCAGCAGCCGCTTCATCATACCAGGTCCCCGTCCTTTCTCTGGGGGAAAAGGACGCCGGCGCTTGCAAGCTGCTTTTCCATCTCTCTGCCCACCTGCGTGCTTTTCGCTCCGGGTGTTCTGCCCCGGGCCACAAATACCAGGTCATACCCGGGCTTTACCTTTCGGGGCAGCAGGCGGTATGCCTCCCGGATGACCCGACGGGCCCTGCTGCGAAATACGGCGTTGCCGATCTTCTTGCTGGTGGTGATGCCCACCCTGGTAACGCCCAGGCCGTTTCTCTTCGCATAGGTCACCAAAAGGGGCCCTACAAAGCTTTTTCCCTTCGCGTATACCCGCCGGAACTCGTGATTCCTGCAGATCGCCTGGATTTTTCCCATCCTGCGTACCTCCGCCCGTGGCAAATACAAAGAAAGGTCACGCTAGGTGACCTTTGAAGCGCCTTTCTTAATAGGAAAGGCGCGCCCTGCCTTTTGCTCTGCGGCGTGCAAGCACCTTGCGTCCGTTTCGGTCGGACATTCTTTTGCGGAAACCGTGCTCCTTCTTCCTGTGGAGCTTCTTGGGCTGATATGTTCTCAGCATGCTGAGACCCTCCTTTCGGTCTGCGTTTTCCGGGAACGAGCTTCCCGGAGCCTCTTGTGATTCCTTATTATAACGTAAATCAAGGGCATGTGTCAACCATATTTTTCTCGGGAAAAACCGCCCGTTTGACCTCAATCAAACCTATTGTGTGCCGTTTTCCACATACCACAAGTTATTGTGTTGAAAATTTGTTTTTTCCGGCCCGAAAAACCTTTGCAAAATACCCTTAACTATGTTATACTTAATTTTGTATATCGGCACGGTATTGGCACCAATTCACGCTGGGGGGGTAACTGTGGAATCATTTGACCAAGCCTGGGAACTTATCTGCGGGTTCTGTAAGGAGCAGATCACAGAGGTGGCCTATAAAACCTGGTTCAGCCGCTTGAAACCTGTTTCATTGGACTTTGAAAAAGGCATAGCCGTATTGGAGGCGCCCAACGAATTTCACAAGCAGACTCTTCTGCGCTGCTACAGCGACCTGCTCACCGAGGCGTTTCAAAATGTCTTCGGATCCAATATCAACTTCTCCCTGCAGGTGAAGGAGGAAAAAGAGGAAAAGAAAGAGCCATCTCCCTCTCCTGTGGGGGAGATTGAGGAGCCCACCTTTGAAAACTTTGTGGTGGGGCCTTCCAACCAGTTTGCCCACGCGGCCTGCCAGGCCGTGGCGGCACAGCCGGCCAGACTGTATAACCCTCTGTTTATCTACGGCAACCCCGGCCTGGGAAAAACCCACCTGTTAAACGCCATTTCAAAGCGCTTTCAGGCAAACTTTCCCTCCCGCAAGGTGGTTTGCATCAAGGGCGAGGACTTTGCCAACGAGGTCATCGAGGGCATCGGAAAGGGCACCATGCCCCACATTCGGGAAAAGTACAGGACCGTGGACCTGCTATTGTTCGACGATGTGCAATTCATCGCGGGCAAGGTTTCCACTCAGGAGGAATTCTTCCACACCTTTGACGCGCTGCACGAGGCAAAAAAGCAAATCGTCCTCACTTCGGACAGGCCCCCAAAGGAGATCGCAACGCTGGAAGAGCGCCTGCAATCAAGGTTCGAGTCCGGCCTCATCGCCGATATCCAGCCGCCGGATTTTGAGACTAGGGCGGCAATCATCAACCGAAAAGCGGAATCTTTAGGGTTCGATCTGCCGCAAAATGTGTGCGAATACATCGCCTCAAAGCTGAAAAACAATATCCGTCAGCTGGAGGGCGCGGTGAAAAAGCTTCGTGCCTTCCACCTTTTGGAGGACAAGCCTGTAAACCTGGCCACTGCCCAAGCAGCTATCAGCGACATCATCAACAACAGCCAGCCGGCCCCTGTCACAGTGGATAAGATTATTGAGGAGGTGGCCCGCACCTTCGGCAGCATCACTCCGGAAGATATCCGCTCTCAAAAGAGAAACTCCAACATTTCCGAAGCAAGGCAAATCTCCATGTACATTGTTCGGGAGATCACAGACCTTTCTATGGTGGAGATTGGCCAGACCTTCGGCGGCCGGGATCACTCCACGGTAGTGTACGCCACACGCCAGGTGGAAAAGCGCCTGGAAAAGGACCCTCACACCCGGGATATCGTCAACGACATCATCAAAAACGTAAGAGATCGATAAAAGCGTCTGCTTTTCCACAAATTTTTTCGTTTTCCACGTTAAAAAAAGCTCTCCAAGGTGCAAAACTTTTTTTGTTCACTTTTCCCCACAATTTTTCACAGCCTGAAAAAGAAAAAAATACCATGAATTTTTCCCGCTATTTTGGGAACACTTTTCATTTTTCACTTTTTCACAGTCCCTACTATGACTTCTAAATCATTCATATAGAACAGATATAAGGAAAGGAAGAAAGAAAGTATGAAATTTACTGTAAACAAAAACGAAATCACAGAAGCCGTTACCAATATTCAAAGAGCGGTATCCACCAAAACATCCATCCCTGCTTTGGAGTGTATCCTGCTTACCGCGAAAGGCAGCAGGCTGGAGCTTTCCGCCTACGACCTGGAACTCGGCATGACCACGGCCATTCCGGCACAGGTAGTAGAAGAAGGCAAGGCGGCCCTGCCCGCCAAAATTTTCTCCGACATCGTGCGGCGCACCCCGGCCGACACGGTCAGCATTGAGGTTGACGACAAAAACATCGCCCTGTTAAAGAGCGGTCTCAGCGAGTTTAACATCATCTCCACTCCGGCCCAGGAGTTTCCGGAGCTGCCGAAGATGACTGACGCCACCGGCATCAGCCTTCCTTCCAATGTGCTGAAGAGCATGATTCGTCAAACATTATTTGCCGTAGCGGAAAGTGACGCCAAGCCCATCCATCAGGGTAGTCTGTTCCACCTGGAAAACGGCACGTTGGATGTGGTCAGCGTGGACGGTTACCGCCTTGCCAAGCGCAGCGAGCCCGTACAGCTGTCCGAAGATCTGTCCTTTGTGGTGCCCGGTAAGACTTTGGGCGAGGTGTTGCGCCTGTTGAAGGATACCGATGACGGCGTTGAAATTTCTGCGGGAAAGAGGTACATTCTCTTTAAGATTGAAGATTATATCGTGATTTCCAGCCTGCTGGAGGGAGAATTTTTAAATTATCAGGCGGCTATCCCACCGGACTGCAAGACCGAAGTGGTGGTAAAAACCAGGGATATTATGGAAAGCGTGGAGCGTGTCTCTCTGCTGATTACCGACCGACTGAAGAGCCCGGTACGGTGCCAATTTGGCGGCAACGAAATCAAGCTGCTGTGCAACACTACCATGGGAAGAGCAAAAGACCAGCTCTCCGTGGAGATGACCGGCGACGATGTGGAGATTGGCTTTAACAACCGCTATCTGCTGGACGCTTTGCGTAACACCGAATGTGACGAGGTAAAGATCCAGCTGGGCGGGCCCCTGAACCCTATGAAGATTGTGCCCAAGGATGGGGACAGCTTCCTGTTCCTGGTACTGCCTGTGCGGCTGAAAAACGAATAATTTTTGAGGAAAAATGAAAATCGTGAAAAAAACGGTAACAATTGATACGGAATATATCAAGCTGGACGCCCTGTTAAAGCTGGCCGGATGGGTGGATACCGGCGGCCAGGCAAAGCTCGTCATTCAAAACGGCGAGGTAGAAGTCAACGGGGAAGTCTGCACCCTGCGTGGAAAAAAGCTGCGTCCCGGCGACGGAGCCGCCTACAACGGGCGCAGCCTGACGGTGAGCTGACCGTGTATATTCAGCGGCTTGGCACCCAGCGGTTTCGGAATCTTGCGGACACAGAGCTTTTCCCCTGTCGCGGGGTGAACGTCATCTACGGGGATAACGCCCAGGGAAAAACGAACCTGTTGGAGGCCCTTTGGCTTTTTACAGGAGGCCATTCCTTTCGGGGAGCAAAGGACAGCGAGCTGCCCAGGCTGGACCCGGAGACCGGCGCCAATGAAAGCTTTGCGGCTCTGGCCCTTGACTTTTACGGAGAGGAAAGGGAGCAAAAAGCTCTGCTTCGCATTGAAAACGGCCGCAGGAGCTCCGTCATCAACGGAGTGGCGAAAAAGACCGGCTCGGCCCTGGTCGGCAGGGTGCGGGCGGTCATCTTTTCCCCGGAACACCTGCTCCTGGTAAAGGAGGGCCCCGGCCGGAGAAGAAGCTTTTTAGACGGAGCCCTTTGCCAATTAAAGCCTGGTTTTGCCCGTTCTCTTGGCCTTTACAACAGGGCTCTTTTACAGCGCAACGCCCTATTAAAGGACATAGTGCACTTTCCTGAGTTGCGGGATACGCTGGACGTTTGGGACGTAAGGCTTGCCCAGCTTGGAGACGAGGTCATTTTCCAGCGGCAGGAGTATGTAAAGCTCCTGGCCCCTTTGGTAAAAGAGGTGTACAGCGGCATTTCCAAGGGAAAGGAAGAGATTGAGATCAGATATTCCCCAGCGGTAAAGCTGCCTGTGGAAAACACCGACCCGGAAGAAAGGAAGGCGTTTTTTGTCTCAGAGCTTTCCCGGACGCTGCCTTCCGATATTCGAACAGGATTTACCTCTATGGGGCCTCACCGGGATGATTTGGACATCCGCTTAAACGGCCTTTCGGCCAGGGCATACGGCTCCCAGGGACAGCAGCGCAGCGTTGTGCTGGCCCTGAAGCTTGCGGAGGCAGAAGCTTTGGCGGATGTTTCCGGCGAGACGCCGGTCGTGTTGCTGGACGACGTGATGAGCGAGCTGGACCAAAGCCGCCAGGATTACCTTTTGAACCATCTGCACGGACGGCAGGTGTTTCTTACCTGCTGCAGCCCTGAAACCGTCAGCCTGCAGGAAACGGGCAAGCGGTTCCGGGTAGAGGCGGGAAAAATCTCAGAAGAGCTTCTCTCTAATGGGGAGGCCGCGGAAAAGGCCTGAGCCTGGCACTTTTTTACTGTGGAGGAAATATGTACCTGTATTTGGGACAAAATACGGTGGTGAGGACGGAACAGGTTCTCGGTGTGTTCGATCTTGACAATTCCACGGTGTCAAAGCACACCAGAAGCTTTTTGAACCGTGCCCAGAAGGAGGGCCGCGTGGTCAATGTCTCGGCGGAGCTGCCCAAGTCCTTCGTGGTCTGTTTGGAGACCGGGAGTGAAACGGTATATCTCTCACAGATGACTCCGGCTACACTGCTGAGACGGCTGAAGGAAAGGATGGAGACAAAATGAAGTATTTCGGCGTACCCAGGTGCCCCTACTGCAGGAAGCGTGTGAACCTGATCCGCACCTGGTCCATAAAGCGCCAGGGTGAGTACCAGTGCCCCCGCTGCGGAGGAATTTCCAATATCTACCTTTCCCCGCTGATCTACGTGTTTGCGCTGTTGGCGGTGTTTTCCGGGGGCGCACTGTACTTCTTTCACAAATTCGTGCTGGACGATGTGGATCTTTCCACCATTTGGCAGGTGGCGATACCGTTCCTTTGCTTTTTTCTGATAAGCCTTTTCATGGTGTATTTGGAAAAGCCGGTCATCAAGAAAGTGCCGAAAACGGAAAAGGGAAGAAGAAGGGCGGCGCGGGAGACGTCTTCAAACGCGTACTCTGCCCCCAGAAACTACGAGAAAGGCATGTTTTACGAAGAGGACGAATACCTTCCCCGGGGGAACTACCGCACCGGTCCTATCTCCCAGGAAACGCTGCCGAAACCCGCCCCAAAAAACGACCTGTCTAAGACTTCCGTGGTGGATGTGGCCAGGCCCCTGCGGGCGGCGTCGGAGCCTGTACCGGCAAAGCTTGGCGCCGTAAAGACAGAGCCTTCGGGGCAGCAACCTACAAGGACGGCAAGCCAATCGACCCGCACAGTGAAAAAGACAGAGGTGCCCACGGCGGCCGTGACAGGCGGCGACGATTTCTGGGCCAAATACGATGACCCGGAGTATGTGGACCGCCGTCTGCGGGAGCTGAAGGAAAAGGACGGAAAACAATAGCTTAGGCTTTACAAAACGGAAAGAATCTGCTATACTATAGATAACAGTATACTATATTATAATGCAATCCTAATCCGCGCAGAAAGACGTCGGACGAACCTGTCCGGCGTACTTTTTTCAGGCCTTTTCTGAAAGGGGACGCGGACGGTGAGAACTGATCGGAGGGGTCTCATTTGGAAAACAACGAAATTGCAAGCATGAGAAACGAGGAAATCGTCCAGAAATACGACGGCGATCAGATACAGGTGCTGGAAGGACTGGAGGCCGTGCGCAAGCGCCCTGGCATGTACATCGGCTCTACCGGCCCCAGGGGCCTGCACCACCTGGTGTATGAGATCGTGGACAACGCCATCGACGAGGCGCTGGCGGGCTTCTGTGACAAAATCGTGGTGAGGATACTGCCCGGCAACATCATCTACGTCTCCGACAACGGCAGAGGTATCCCGGTAAGCATCCAGCACAAGACCGGCCTGCCCGCCGTAACGGTGGTGTTCACCATACTGCACGCCGGCGGCAAGTTCGGCGGGGGCAGCTATAAGGTCTCCGGCGGCCTGCACGGCGTGGGCGCTTCTGTGGTGAACGCCCTTTCCGAATGGCTGGAGGTGGAGGTCGTCAGCGAGGGCCATCTCTACTATCAGCGGTTCGAGCGGGGCAAAACCGTTACCGAGCTCATCGACAAGGGCCCGGCCCCCGAGGGCAGGACCAGCGGCAGTGTTGTCCAGTTTAAGGCCGACCCGGAGATCTTCAAGGAGACCACCGTCTATACCTATGAGACGCTGCAAAGACGTCTGCGGGAGCAGGCCTTTTTAAACGCCGGGGTCAATATCGAGCTCATCGACGAGCGGGCCCCGGAGGAGCGCGTAGAAGAAGAGCGGGAAGCGGAAGCGCCCTACTCCAACACCTACTGCTACGAGGGCGGCCTCAGCTCCTTTGTGGAATTTTTGAACACCAAGAAGGCCGTGGAGGTCATCCATCCGGAGATCATGCACTTCTCCGCAGATGCCGCCGACGGCAATTCCACCGCCGAGGTGGCCATGCAGTACACGGACAGCTTTAACGAGATGATCCTATCCTTTGCCAACAACATCCACACCACCGACGGCGGTACCCATGAGGACGGCTTCAAGCGGGCACTGACCAGGGTGATGAACGATTACGCCAGAAAGTACAATATCCTGAAGGAAAACGACAAGAACCTTTCCGGCGAGGACGTGCGGGAAGGCCTGACCTGTGTTATCAGCGTAAAGCTGAAGGAGGCCCAGTTCGAGGGCCAGACCAAGGCGAGGCTGGGCAACACGGAAATGAGCGGCCTGGTCGGCTCCATGATCTACGGCAAGATGATGACCTTCCTGGAGGAGAACCCGGCCACGGCTAGGGCCATCTTCGACAAGGCCCTTACGGCCTCCCGGGCCAGAGAGGCCGCCAGAAAGGCCAGGGAGCTTGCCCGCCGCAAGACCGCCCTGGAAAGCAACTCCCTGCCCGGCAAGCTGGCGGATTGCCAGAGCCGGGACCCGGAAGAGACCGAGATATTTATTGTGGAGGGCGATTCCGCGGGAGGCTCCGCCAAGGGAGGAAGGGACAGAAAGTTCCAGGCTATTCTTCCCCTGTGGGGCAAAATGCTGAACGTGGAGAAGGCACGGCTCGACAAGGTGTACGGCAACGAAAAGCTGATGCCTGTGGTCACGGCCCTGGGCACCGGCATCGGAGAGGACTTCGACATCTCCCGCCTGCGCTACGGCAAGGTCATCATCATGGCCGATGCCGATGTGGACGGCTCCCACATCCGCACGCTGCTTTTGACCTTCTTCTTCCGCTTTATGCGGCCTCTCATTGAAAACGGCAACGTCTATGCCGCAGTTCCGCCCCTTTATAAATTGGTGCGGGGCAAGCAGACCCGGGTGGCCTTCTCCGATGAGGAGCGGGATCGAATCTCGGAAGAAATGCGGGGCGGCAACCCGAATGTGAAGGTGGATATTTCCCGGTTTAAGGGCCTGGGTGAAATGGATCCCCATGAGCTGTGGGAGACAACGATGGATCCCACCACCCGTACCTTAAAGCAGATCACCCTGGAGGACGCTGTCCGGGCAGACGGGGTATTCACCGTACTGATGGGCGAGAAGGTAGAGCCGAGAAAAGAATTCATTGAGAAAAACGCGAAATATGCGGTTAATTTGGACTTTTAAGGAGGAATTGGACAAATGGCTAAGAAAAATCGGGATTACAGCCCCGAAGAGATCCGGTATCCAGATCAAAAAATTGTCCAGTCCGAACTGGTCCATGAGATGGAAACCTCTTATATTGAGTATGCTATGTCGGTCATTGTAGGCCGTGCTCTGCCGGATGTGCGGGACGGCTTAAAGCCGGTTCACCGCCGGATTCTTTACGCGATGTACGAGGATAATCTGACATCTGACCGGCCCTTTAAAAAATCCGCCACCTGCGTTGGCGATGTGCTGGGCCGGTATCATCCCCACGGGGATGCTTCTGTTTACGACGCCCTGGTTCGTCTGGCTCAGGACTTCTCTATGCGCTATCCCCTCATCGACGG
>CAZYLJ010000010.1:0-18911 GCA_964648555.1 uncultured Acutalibacter sp. | reverse complement strand
ACAGGAAGGGCGTGCCGCAGAAGCCGGTGTTCAGATACATGTTGTTCTTCCGCAAAAGCTCCAGCAGCAGACCGAGCACCTTGTCCCGGCAGCCATCGGGGTAAATGCCAAAGTACAGGCTCAGGACGCAGGCCGTCTGGGTGGGGTGTAGCTTTAAGCCGCCGTCGGCGGTAAAATACTCTTCGATCACGGCCCGCCTGATCTTGGCCGCCAGGGTTTCGTACTCCTTGTAGTCGTCCGTAAGGCCTAAAGCCCTGGCCGCTTTGGCGGTGAGGGTGGTGGAATAATAGTAGAAGCAGGAGGCCGTGTACTTTAAATCGGTGGCGCCAAAGGGGTTCTGGGTGTCCCCGTCCTCCCGGTCCAGGGCCAGCCAGTCTCCCAGCTGATTGCCCCGCAGCCAAAGGCCCCGGTCGCCGTCTGCCCGGTCGTCCTCCCGGATGCGCTCCACCCAGGCTTTCATGACCGGGTACTCCCTGCGCAGCAGGTTCACGTCGCCGTAATTCTCATAGACAGCCCAGGGCATCATGGTTGCCACATCGCTCCAAATGGCGACGCCCTTGTCGTTTCCTTTGATGAAGGACATGTTCTCGCTTACGACTCTTCCTAAAAAGTCGTTGTGTTCCTCCGCTGGGAGCTGTTCCAGCGCCGCCTTCAGCTCCGGGTACTTATCCAGCGCGGCTTCCAGCTGCCCCTCTACATTGGGATCGATCCGCATGAAGTCAGCGGGGTCAACATTGATGCCGGTAACACCGGAGGCAGGGGAGGGCTTTGGCGCGGGCACAAAGAACGGGACCGCCCCGCCGTAATACGGCTGTTCCAGTCCGACATTCCAAATGAAGTGGTGGAAGAAGGCCGGCATGTAAATATTCTTGCAGGCCGTGGAAGAAATGATGGCCGCGTCGCCGGTCCAGCCCAGGCGTTCGTCTCTCTGGGGGCAGTCGGTGGGGATGTCCAGGAAATTGTCAAACTGGCCCCACAGACCGTTTAAGAACAATCGGTTCACCCTGGGGTCGTCCGTTTCGATGCTGCCGATCTGGTCGATGTCGGAGCGGATGTGGCAGGCGGTAAAGTCCTCGCGCCGAACATCTTTTACGCCCTCCACCTTCACATAGCGGAAGCCATAAAAGGTAAAGTGGGGCCGCACTCGGGCCTTGCTCCCATCGCAGGTGTAGATGTACTCCGCCTTGGCGGTTCTCAGATTGTCACGGTAGAAGCAGCCGTTTTGCAGCACCTCGCCGTAGCTCAGCTTGATGACGGTGCCGACAGGCTCTTTGGCGGTAAATTCTACCCAGCCCGTCATGTTCTGTCCAAAGTCCAGCACAGTCTCGCCCTTGGGTGTGGTGATGATCTCAATGGGGGAGAACTCCTGCTTTTTCACGATCTTCGGGCCCACCCTGGCGATGAGCTCCGTTTCCTCCTGTCGAACAATGACAGGGCTGCTTTGGGCTTTACAGTTTGGAGACGACCAACCGGGCACATGCAGCCTGGAGTCAAAGTGCTCGCCGTCGTAGATGTTGCTGAAGGTAACAGGGGAGGGATAGCATTTCCAGCTTTCGTCGGAAACGATCATGTCCTCGTGGCCGTCCTCGTAGGTCACGTGAAGCTCGCAGATGGCCTGCATGGTGTCGCCGTACAGGTTGTGGTAGCGATCAAAGACGATGTCTCCCTTATACCAGCCGGGGGCCAGGGCAATGCCCACAGTGTTTTCTCCCTCCTGCAACAGGGCGGTTACATCAAAGGTCTGATATTCCAGATTGGCATCGTAGCAGTGATAGCCGGGCAGCAGGTATTCGTCCCCGGCTTTTTTGCCGTTCAATTCCAGCTCATACAGGCCCAGGCCGCAGGCATACGCCCTGGCGGATATGATGCCGCCCTTCAAGCTGAAATCCTTTTTCAGCAGCGGCTGCGCCTCCTTATCTTCAAAGTCCGCGGCGATCCACTTGGCCTGCCAGGGCTCGTCCTCTTTTGCCGTCTCAAACCAGGAGGAAGCAGAGGCCGCGTCGCCCTCACTGCCCCAAACGGCCACCGTCCACTGATAGCGGGTGCGGGGGGCCAGGGTAACAGGTGCCTCAAAGCCCAGGGAGGAGATGTCCTCTCTGCGGCCGCTGTCGTACATGGTGCCCTCCGCCGTCTTTATAGTGATCTGGGCGGCGGACTGCTTTTTGTCGGCGGTTTCCTCCGCCACCCAGGAAAAGATGGGCTTTTCCAAAAGCATGCCCAAGGGTTCCTTCACATGGTTGGTGCGCAGGTGGGTCAGTTTCATAGGTTTCTTCCTTTCTCGGCGAGTTTGCAGCCGGGCAATTAAGATTTAGTAAAATCGTCTAAATATTAAATTGACTTTTCCTATATTTCAGTATATGATATTAGTGTTTTTAAGTCAATCCCAATTTTGGAAAGGAATTGAAATTATGGCGGGGAAATATGCCAGGATCACCCTGGACAAGGACTTTCAGATCAGCAGGATAGATAAGCGTATTTACGGCTCCTTTATCGAGCATCTGGGCCGGGCGGTGTACGGCGGCATTTACCAGCCGGAGCACCCCACCGCCGACGAGGATGGCTTCCGCAGGGATGTGCTTGACCTGGTGCGGGAGCTGCAAGTGCCCATCGTGCGTTATCCCGGCGGCAACTTTGTTTCCAACTTTTATTGGGAGGACAGCGTTGGCCCGGTGGAGCAGCGTCCCCGCCGCCTGGAGCTTGCCTGGCGCAGCACAGAGCCGAACCTTGTGGGCGTCAACGAATTTGCCGGCTGGGCCAAAAAGGCCAATACCGATGTGATGATGGCCGTGAACCTTGGCACCCGTGGCATTGAGGCCGCCTGCAACCTGCTGGAATACTGCAACCACCCCTCTGGTACAAAGTACAGCGATTTGCGTATTTCTCACGGCGTCAAGGAGCCCCACGGCATCAAGACCTGGTGCCTTGGCAATGAGATGGATGGCCCTTGGCAGACCGGCCACAAAACGGCTTTGGAATATGGCCATCTGGCTGACGAGACCGCCAAGGCCATGAAGCAGATCGACCCCTCCGTGCAGCTGGTCGTCTGCGGCAGCTCTAACACCGGTATGCCCACCTACCCCCAGTGGGAGGCCACCGTGCTTGAAGAGGCCTTTGACAGCGTGGATTATATTTCCCTTCACACCTATTACGGCAACCGCTTTCATGACACCGAAAACTTCCTGGCCCAGAGCTGTGATATGGACCGTTTTATCAGGACGGTCATCTCCACCTGCGATTTTGTCCAGGCAAAGAAACGCTCCAAAAAGCAGATGATGCTTAGCTTTGACGAGTGGAATGTCTGGTTCCACGCCAATGAGTCTGATGATGACACCATGAAGAACAGGCCCTGGTCGGTGGCGCCCCATCTGCTGGAGGACCACTACGACTTCGAGGACGCTCTTCTGGTTGGCCTGATGCTCATTACCATGCTGAAGCATTCCGACAGGGTGCGCATGGCCTGCCTTGCCCAGCTGGTCAATGTCATCGCCCCCATTATGACCGAGGAAAACGGCCCCGCCTGGAAGCAGACCATCTTCTATCCCTATCTGCATGCTTCCAAGTATGGAAGGGGCGTTGCCCTGGACGTTGCCCTGCGTTCCTCCCGCCACGACACCAGGGATTTCACCGATGTCTCTGATGTGGAAAGCGTGGCCGTGTGGAACGACGAGGCGGAGGAGATCACCGTCTTTGCCGTCAACCGGGATTTGAAGGAAGCCATTACCCTGGAGACCGACGTCAGGAGCTTTGCGGGCTATCGGCTGTGCGAGCATATCGTGCTGGAGCACAACGACTTCTTTGCTGTGAATTCCGCGGAAAAGCAGACCGTCGTTCCCAAGATCGTCACCGACAGGGATGAACAAAGCGACGGCATGCTCAAGAGCCGCCTGGCCCCCGCCTCCTGGAACGTGCTCCGGCTGAAAAAGGCGTAAGCAGCGGACCGGATAAGATAAAAAATCCCCATTCAAGGCGTTTGCCGGAATGGGGATTTTGCTTTTTTGATTACGAATTGGAAAACGAGACCGTGCTGTCCTGGTCGGGAGTTGCCGATGCGGCGGAAGAGGGAACATCCAGCTTGGAAAGGGCCACCATTACCACACAAGCCTGGGATCTGGTGGCGTTGCCCTTGGGGGAGAAGCTGTTGCCGCCCACACCGCTGATGACGGATACTTCCCGGCAGGCGTACACAGCGTCTTTCGCCCACCCGCTGATAGCGCCGTCATCTTCAAAGAGTTGGGGCTCTTCCGAGGCTTTCAGACCGGCGTAGCTTGCCAGGATAACGCACATCTGCTCCCGGGTGATGCAGTCGTTGGGGTGGAACTTTTCATCGCCGTACCCGTGTACATAGCCCTTATCCATGGCCCACTGGATGGCCTTTGTCATGGTGGAGGAGGGATTCGTCACATCGAGGAAACCCGTTTCCCCGCTATAGGCGGAAAGATCCACACCGTCAAGCCCGGCCAGCGCGGTGACGAACTCCGCACGCGTGATCTCAACGTTAGGGTCAAAGATACCGTTGCCCCTGCCGTGGAAGATACCGGCTGCAACAGCCTCGTCCACCGCGGAGTAGAACCAGTCTTTCGTGGTGAAATCGCAGAAAACGGCCGAGTTGGAAAGCACGGTGGCCCTGGTCACCTCGCTCTTCTGGCCATTCTTAACGGCAATGGCCTGGTAGGTGCGGCCCACGAGATAGACAGGCCCGATGTAGGGGGTGGAGCTCTCACTGGGAACGGTGTTGTCCACCGTGTAATAGATATCCGCCCCATCGTTGGCGGTGATGGTCACATAGCCGTCTTCCGCCGTGATGACCGGGGCCTCGGCGCCGGTAAAGACCTTTTCCACATACAGGGCGGAAATATACCCGCTCTTGCCGGAGGCCGTGGAGATGAAGTACCAAAGGTTGGAGGAGCTGCCGTCGGCGGTCACGTTTTCGCCGGTGGCCTCGCTCTGAATATTGATGCCCGTTCCAAGGGACAGCGTGACGATGATTTCCGACTGGGTGTTGGCTTCCTTCCTGACCCGCACGCCGCTGCCGGTGACCTTGCCGTTATACTCGAAATAGGGGTCAACACTACCGCCGCTGTTTACAAGGCTGGCGGTGGTGTCCACGCCGCTGTACTTTGTACTCAGGTACGCCTTCACCTGGGAGGCAGGAACGTATTTGTCGCTTAGGATACTCTTATCCACTGGGGCGTATCCATCGGAATCGACCGCATATCCGGCGCTGTCAAGCGTGTAGCCGTCGATGGTGCAGTCGGTGTCGTACTCAAAATTCGTATAGTGTACCATTTTTCCGTCCAGCTCGTACCAGCCGTTGACGGGGTAGAGCATACCGTTGTCAAACAGGTGCCAGGCGTTCCAGTTGCGGCCCGCGCCGACCACGGGATCTCTGCGCATATTGTAAGTGCTGTCGCTGTTGTCTACAGCCTCGCCGCCGCCAATGTAAATGCCCACATGGCCGTACACACCGGTCTCCGGGGCGTTGTAGTCCGGCTTGGTGAGCGTAAGGCCGTGGATATTTGGGATGCCCTCGCTGATATCGTTATTGAAGATGCAGTTGCCGTTGACCTGCTGGGAGACGGTGCGCTGGCAGCCCGCCACGCCAAGGTCTGAGAAATAGGCGTAGATCAGGCCGGAGCAGTCGGAGTAACGCACGCCGTTGTAGGTTTCCCCAGTGCCGCCGTAGGAGTATTTCCACCCGTCACGGTAGGCATCGATGCCGAACTGGGCAAACGACAGGGAGGTGGGAACCTCCGCCGCAGAGGCTTTTTCAGACGGCAACAGGCTTGCCCAAATGACGGCCGCCGCCAGCATCAGACACAGCAGCCGGCCCGTTCCTTTTTTCCATTTTTTACGCTTCATGAGATTCCCTCACATTCCTTTTAAGTCCGTAGTTGACAGACGCCTTCTGCCAAAAGTTACAAAATGGTTACAATCTGTAATGGATTTCATTCTAACACAGGCCCGCCTGGTTTGCAAGCGAAAAGGAAATAATTCACAATTTTTTAGCATTTTCCTGTCAAAACAGCAGCTTTTCTCGTGGAAACGCCCAATCGGCAAAGAAACAAAGGGTTGACATCTCGGGGGAGTTCAGCGATAATACTTTTATATAAAGCCTGCCGTAACATTGCGCAAACGGCGGAGAAGAAGGGAAAACGCAATGAAAAAATTTACCTGCAAATTTCTGAGCGTCCTGCTCGTTTTGGCTCTGCTGTGCGGCGGTGTCCCTGTTACCGCTCTTGCGGCGGAAGAGTCTGCTGCGCGGCCTGTTGGCGCCAGAAGCGAGGCGGAGGGCATTCATTCGCTGCCGCCCACAGCGGAGAACGTCGCCCAGGGGGAAGAGGCTGAGGAGCCTGCTCTTTCGCACTCCTCCGCCCAGGTGTACGGCGCGTTTAAGAATTTCTCCGGCGATATGTACAGCCAGCTTTCCACACGTCAGCAGGCAGTGTACAGCGCCCTGCGCAGCTTTACGCTGGACCAGATCCTTTCCGGCGGCAGGCTGATTTATTCCGATGGAACATATTACCGTCTCACCACGAAAATCACCGGCATCTCCGATACCTACATCAACGGCACCATTGCCGGCGGAGGCTTTACGCCCACCGGCAGCGGCATCGATCAGGACGCCGATATCTCCACCGATATCAGCGCCGCGCTGGTGGCGCTGCGGTACGACAGCCCCGATCTTTTCTGGCTGGACAATATCTATTACAGCTACCATGTCGTTCAGACCGGCGGCAGCACGCCGAAGATCGCCTATCTGATGTTCGACTTTCTGATTGAGTTCGCGCCGGAAGAGGAAAAGGCCATATATAACACCGTGATCGCAAATGCCAAGGCCATTGCCGACCAGGCTGCCGACCAGCCCGACACCTACAGCAAGGTGAAATATGTGCACGATGTTCTTTCCACCGGGAACTCCTACAATTATACGCCCGCCAACGCCACTGAAGAGACCCTTTCCCACCTGGCATACAGTGCCCTGGTGTTCGACGACGTCTACGAGCCCGTCTGCGATGGCTACTCCAAGGCCTTCAAGCTCATTTGCGATGAGCTGAACATCCCCTGCGTGATGGCTTCCAGCGCGGGCACGGAAAAGGAAGCCGGCCACATGTGGAACAATGTCAAGATGGACGACGGCCTGTGGTACAACTTCGACCTGACCTGGGATGATTCGGACGACGCCGTTCTGTGCTACGATTATTTCCTGATCGGCAATCAGACTGTGGTGGACGGCAAGCCCTTCGCGCAGCAGTCTGCCCATCTGGAGGAAAATCCCTTTGACGTTTACCGCGAAGCGGATCCCCAACTAAAGCCTATCACCCTGTGCTTCCCCACAAAGAGCAGCAATGCCTATGAATATCTGGGGCAAGATTACCCGCCCCTGCGGTTCGAGGACGTTCCCCGCAGCAGCTGGGCTTACAGCTATGTGGAAAGGGCCGCTGAGCTGGAGCTGTTTGTGGGCAACGAAAAAGGGTATTTTGAGCCGGATAAGAACATCACACGATCCCAGTTCGCTGTTGTCATGGCAAACGCCATGGGCGCCGATCTGACCCAGTACAGCGAATCGTCCTTTGACGACGTGCCCGCCAACACCTGGTATACCAGGGCCGTCGCCTGGGCCGAGGACATGAACATCATGGTGGGCAGCGGCGGTAAGTTCCGGCCCAGCGACTTCATCACCCGGCAGGAGATGTGCGTGGCCCTCTGCAAGGTGATCGGATATTCCGACAACGAGCCATCCGAAGCTTTTGCGGACGACAGCAAGATCTCCTCCTGGGCAAGAAGCGCCGTTTACACCTGCAAGGAAAAGCGGCTGGTGGTAGGTGATGACAAGGGGTATTTTAACCCTCTGGGAAACACCCAGCGCAGCTCCGCGGCGGTGGTATTTACAAAGCTTGTCGATCTGCTTTCCTTGACAGCGTCGGAGCCGGAAGAGGCCGAGCCCGCCGCTTAAGCCTTCCACAGATACAGAACGGCCCGGAGGTCATCATTCCTCCGGGCCTGTTTTCTCTCAATTTACAACATTTTGTGGGCAGCCCTGCCGGAAGGCCAGCAGATTGTCCGCCACATTCTTTACCAGCCGCTCCCTGGCCTCTTTGGAGGCCCAGGCGATGTGGGGGGTGATATAGCAGTTCTTTGCCGTCAGCAGCGGGTCGTCCTTCTCCGGCGGCTCCTTTTCCAGCACATCCACACCTGCCCCGGCCAGTCTGCCTTCGTTCAGCGCCCTTGCCAGCGCTTCGCCGTCTATCACACCGCCCCGGGAGGTATTGATGAGAAAAGCAGTGGGCTTCATGCGGGAGAGCAGGTCTTCGCCCACCAGGTGGTAGGTACTGTCGTTCAGGGGGCAGTGAAGGGAGACCGCGTCGCTTTCCGCGAAGAGGGTCGGCAGGTCCACCCAGCGGCAGTTCTCCGGGGCAGGCTTTTCCGTCCGGCTGTACAGCAGCACCTTCATGCCCAGGTCAAGGCCCAGCCTTGCCACCCGCCGGCCGATGCTTCCGTAGCCGACGATGCCCAGCGTCTTGTTCCAAAGCTCACACAGGGGATGGGAGGTGTGGCTCATTTCAATGGCCTCCGCCCACTGCCCCTGCTTTACCGGCGCGGAATAATTGTGGACGTTCCCGCACAGGCAAAGTAACAGGGCCATAGCCTGCTGGGCCACGGTGGGGGCGCAGTAATCCGGCACATTGCAGACAGGGATGTCCCTCTCCCTGGCCGCGGTAATATCGATGGGATTATAGCCGGTTGCCAGCACGCCGATGTACCTGAGCTTCGGCAGATGGGAAAGCATCTCCCGTGTCAAGCTGACCCGGTTTACAATGAGGGCCTCCGCGTCCTTAGCCCGGGGAATTACCTGCTCGGCTGAGGTATTGTCGTATACTGTAAGCTCGCCCAGGGCTTCCAGCGGCTTCCAGGAAATATCGCCCGGATTGGTGGTAAAACCATCCAGCACCACGATCTTCATAGGACATGCTCCTTTCTTATTCCCACTCAGTATAAATCCGAACGCGCCCGGAAGCAAGTGGGAAAATTTCTTTTCATTTCCGGTTGTTTTTCCCAGGGAATTCTAATATAATGAAAGGCGGAGAAAGCGAATGTCCTTTACGGGCAGTGAAAATAGCGAAAAGCGAAAATGAAATGGAGGGAACTGGAAATGAAGCCGTTAGTCCTGCGGAACCTTTCCTACGGCATGTACGCTATCGGGGTGAAGGACGCCAAAAAGCCCAATGCCTGCATTGTCAACTCTGTGATGCAGATCTCCAAGGCCACGCCGGCCAGCGCCCCGCTGGTGGCGGTCAGCATGAGTAAGGGCAATTACAGCTGCGAATGCATTGAAAAGACAGGCGTGTTCACCATCTCTGTTTTGTCTGAGGAGACCCCCGCCGGCGTGATCGGCGCGCTGGGTCTTGTTTCCGGCAAACGCACGGATAAGCTGGAAAACATCCGGCACAAGGTCTTGCACGAGGGCGTGCCCGTCATCAAGGAAAAGACCTGCTGCTGGTTCTTGTGCCAGGTGAAAAAGGAGCTGGACGTAGGTGGCCAGCGCCTTTTCGTGGCAGAGGTCACCGCCGGCAGCGACGAGGCCGTGGGCACCCCTATGACCTATGAGTATTACATCGAGACGCTGAAGGGCATGGCGCCGAAGAAGTCGCCCACCTATCTGCCGCCAGAGCTGAGCGATGAGATCAGCAGCGGCGAAAGCTTTGTGTGTTCGGTGTGCGGCTACGTGTACAGCGACCCCAATTTTGGCTTTGAAGAGCTGCCCGCCGACTGGACCTGCCCCATCTGCAAGATGCCCAAGAAGGCTTTCGTAAGGAAAAAATGAGCCCGCAATATGTACTGCCGCCGGAGAGCCCCTCCGGCGGCAGTTTTTACATGTTCCGCTTTTCAGCCGAGGCGGTGGGCAGGTCGCCCAGATTGTTGCTTTCATCCCCGTCCGGCAGGGAACGCAGGTACTCGCTGCCGTTGCGGCTGGCGATGGCCACGCCACGGATGCCGCCCTGCTTTGCCAGGGCAACGCCGTCGCGCTTGTTGAGCACGGTTCCGTCGGAAAGCTCATAGCCGGATATCTTGCCGTTTTCCCTCACTAATCGGGTGATGCTCCTGGCGTCCTTGTTGGGCACCGGGTTCATGATATTGATGTTGGCGGGCAGGTTGCCGATCCTGCCGTTTCGCTCTTGCTGCATGGAAAGCCCTTCCTTCCGATTGATTTGAAAATAGTTTTAGCCCGCTGTTTCCGGTTTATGCAGATGTGCCGCTCAAATTGCAAAGAGGGCAGCCCCGCCAAAAATAGAGATTGCTTTTTCATGGGGAATGGGATAAAATGAAACCATGTCATTATGGAAAGGAATGGTTCAACCCATGGACGCTCAAGAACGCAGACAGTTACAAATCACCGCGGCAAAGGTCCGGTTGGGGATCATCGAAGGTGTGTACCACGCCAAATCCGGCCACCCGGGGGGTTCCCTCTCCGCGGCGGATATTTTTACTTATCTCTATTTCAGAGAGATGAATATCGACCCAAAGGAGCCGAAAAAGGCTGACCGGGATCGCTTTGTGCTAAGCAAGGGCCACTGCGCCCCCGGCCTGTACTCCACTCTGGCCCAGCGTGGCTATTTCCCCGAAAGCGAACTGCAAAAGCTGCGGCACATCGGGGCCATGCTCCAGGGCCATCCCGACATGAAGCATACCCCCGGCGTGGATATGAGCTCCGGTTCTCTGGGCCAGGGCGTTTCCGCCGCCGTCGGCATGGCGCTGGCTGCCAAGCTGGACGGAAAAGCTTACCGGGTATACGCGCTGCTGGGCGATGGCGAAAGCGAGGAGGGACAGGTGTGGGAGGCCGCCATGTTTGCCGGCCATCACAAGCTCGACAATCTCTGTCTCATCATCGACTGCAACGGCCTGCAGATCGACGGCCCTGTGCAGGAGGTCGGCGGCCCGGAGCCCTTTGACGAGAAGTTCAAGGCCTTCGGCTTTGACGTGATGACCGTGGACGGCAATGACTTCGACCAGCTGGAAACTGCCTTCAACGCAGCCCGTGCCTGTAAAGGAAAACCCTTTGTCATCCTTGCGAGGACCACCAAGGGCAAAGGCGTCTCCTACATGGAAAACCAGGTGGGTTGGCACGGAAAGGCTCCCAACGAGGAGCAGTACGAAACTGCAAAACAGGAATTGACCAGGGCTTTGGAGGTGCTTCAAAATGGCTGAAAATACACGGGGCGTGATTAAAAAGGC
Source organism: uncultured Acutalibacter sp. (assembly GCA_964648555.1). Classification (GTDB taxonomy): domain Bacteria; phylum Bacillota; class Clostridia; order Oscillospirales; family Acutalibacteraceae; genus Acutalibacter. The sequence goes on along the minus strand of CAZYLJ010000010.1, from coordinate 7,679 downwards.
AACTAGGGAGAGCTTTGGCGAGGCCATTACCGCCTTGGCCGAGACAAACCCAAATGTTGTGGTGCTGGACGCCGACCTGGCCAGCGCCACAAAAACCGAGATATTTAAGAAAAAGTACCCGGAGCGCTTTATCGACTGCGGCATCGCTGAGTGCAACATGATCGGCATTGCCGCGGGGCTTTCCACCTGCGGGAAGATCCCCTTTGCCGCGTCCTTTGCCATGTTTTCGGCGGGCCGCGCCTTTGAGCAGGTGCGCAACTCCGTGGGCTACCCCCACCTGAATGTGAAAGTGGTCGGCTCTCACGCGGGTATTTCCGTGGGAGAGGATGGCGCAACCCACCAGTGCTGTGAGGACATCGCCCTCATGCGCACCATTCCCGGCATGGTGATCTTAAATCCCGCCGACCACTATGAGATGCAGGACGCCGTCAGGGCCGCCGCGGAGTATGAAGGCCCCGTTTACCTCCGTCTGGGCCGCCTGGCTACTGATAGCGTCACTCAGGACATCGACGCACCCTTTGAGATCGGCAAGGGCAGGCTGGTGAAGGACGGCAGTGATATTACGGTCATCGCCACCGGGCTCATGGTCGGCGAAGCCGTCAAGGCCGTCAAGGCGCTGGAAAGCCAGGGCATCGACGCCCGCTTGATCGACATTCACACCGTCAAGCCCCTGGATACGGAAATGGTGCTGAAAGCCGCCAAAGAGACCGGCCGCATCGTCACCGTGGAGGAGCACAGCGTCGTGGGCGGTCTGGGCGAGGCTGTGGCCTCTTACCTGTCTGAAACCTGCCCCACGCCTGTAACTAAGATCGGCGTCAACGACGTGTTCGGCCACTCCGGCCCGGCGGTCGATTTGTTAAAGGAATTTGGCCTCTCCGCGGAAAACATTGAGGCGACAGTGAAAAAGCTTTTAGCTTCGAAATGAAAATAATCACCCATCCCATGGAATAGCAAGGAGGTTTCCCTGTGGATTTTACGATTCGTCCTGCGCGGCTGGAAGACGCCGCCGCAATAAACCGGCTGAGCCGGGAAGGCTTGGGCTATGACTATCCCTTAGAGAAAACGGAAGACCGGCTGAAAAAGCTGCTTGCGGATGGGAAGAACGGCATTTTTGTGGCGGATATGGCAGGCGAGGTGGTAGGCTATCTCCACCTGACGGATTACGACGCGCTGTATGCCGACCACTTGAAAAATGTTATGGGCATTTCCGTCCGCGCTGACTGCCGCCGTATGGGCGTTGGGAAAGCCCTTCTTTCCGCCGGAGAGGAGTGGGCGAAAGCCACCGGCGCCGGCGGTATCCGCCTCAATTCCGGCGAGACCCGCACCGGCGCTCACGCCTTTTACCGCTCCCAGGGTTATGTGGGAACAAAAATGCAGCTCAGCCTGAAAAAGATGTTCTGAACATCTTATAACATATTACAGCAGAAAAGGTGGCCTCTCTTAGAGCGGCCACCTTTTCTGTATGGCATTTTACCGGTTGTTCAGTTCCGCGTATTGCAGCAGGCTTCGGCAGAGGTAAAGCACCACTACCGAAACGATGAGGTTGCCCACCATCATGCCGAGAAACAACCCCGCCATGCCCAAAACGTCTTCCGCAAGGGATAACAGCACCACACCGAGGACAATGCCGGGAACGGTCATCAGGAGAAGAGCCAGGAAGTAGAAGAAGAGGATGAGCCCCTTGGAGTGGACCGTGCCGAAGACACGTTCTACCAGCACGTTGCCGGCGGTGAACAGCAGGGCGAAGCTCACCCGCGCTATCATGCAGAAAACGATATCGACAGGGGAGGCGCCCAAGATAAACCCAACGGGGATGAAGATGAGCAGCGCTTCCACACAGTAAGAAATCTGGCTTTCCTTGATGGCGTATAAGAGCTTTTTCAGGGGCGGCTCGGGGATAAGGTAAAGGTATGGCTTCATCAGCTCCCTGTTAAAGCGGCCCAAGCTGACAGAGAACATCTGCAGATAAGTGCCCATGACAAACACGCCGATGAGCATCCCGCCCTCGCCGTCGTTTATGGCTCTCATAAAGAAGGCAAAAGCAATGACAATGGCCGCAAAGACCAGCGACATGGTGGAAAGGCAGAACACGCCGCTCCGACGGTTTTCCACCGAGTGCTTGTGGTAGATGACAGAAGCGCCCCAGCCCTTGTCGATACCAATCCTGCCAAGCCTGACATGCTTTGGCGCAGCCGCTTCGTACTGGTTCTCCTTTTGGGCGGTGATGGCGGATTGGGCTGTCTCGGCGGTCTCCAAAACGTCCTCATAGTAGCTGGAATCCGCCTTCAAAATGAGCAGTACCAGCGTTACCGTCAGCGCTACCGTAAGTACAGCGCAGACAGCGAGGGTCACCATGTTCCCGGTGAGCAGTCCGCTCACCATACCGGCAGCCCAGCCGGAGACCGGGAACAGCACGCCGGGCAGGGTGGACAGAAAGGAGGACGCTGCGCTGAAAAGGCTGTCGTAGTCCTTCCCGCCGGAAAGCAGGGAAGAGATCTCATTGCGGCAGGCAAAGGCCAGAAGGGCCACATAAACGACCGCCGCCGCGTAAGAGCTATACTTGATGGCCCTGCCGGAGTTTTCTTTCCCGCTGGTGCGCACGTAGACCGCCATTGCGCAAAGCTGGGCGAGGAACAGCGTTAGCCCGTAGCCCACAACGATCAAGACCAGGGCCCCGTAGCCGAGACCGTACAGGTCGTGCACCCAGGAGTATTGGAACAGCAGGAAAAAGCCCAGCAACAGGGAAAGGCCCATCTGCCGCAGGAGCCCGTAAAACAGGATGCGCTTGGAAGAAATGGGGGAAGGGAACAGCAGATTCACGTCCGAAAGGTTAAACATGGCGGCGCTGCCGGAACTGCCGCTGACAAACACCATCAGAAACATGACGGTGTAAAAGGTGGTGACAATGGCTGCAAGCTCGGAAACACTCCTGTAGGTGGTGGAGACCTCCTCCTCCCCAAGGGCGCCGGAAACTGCCACCAGCCCAAACATCAGCAGGAGAAAGCTGCTATAGATCAGCTTGGAGGGCGATTTTAAGACACTGATTGCCTGGTTTTTCAGCTTGACAAGCGTCAGGTAGACAAAGGGGCTCTTCACTTTCATTGGGCAAGTCCTCCCGCCGTGTTCCCCTCGGTGATCTCAAAGAACAGGTCCTCCAGGGATTTCCTGTCGCTTTCGCCGTTTATCTTGGTGGCGGCAAACCTGCCGTTCATCATGATATTGGCCACGTCCCAGTAATCCTCCACGCTGTCGATCATATGGGTGCTGATGAGGATGGACGCGCCATCGGCTTTCCGCTCCCGGAAGATAGCTTTCAGCTCCTTGATGGCGTGCGGGTCAAGGCCCACCAGGGGCTCATCGAAGATGGCTACCTTGGGCTTGTGGCACAGGGCGCAGCAGATGGAAAGCTTTTGCTGCATGCCCTTGGAAAGCTCTTTGCCAAGCTTATTCTTTTTGTCGGCAAGCTCCAGGCGCTCCAAAAGCTGCTCGCTATATGCGGTGTCTTCTATTTTGTAGGCCCGGCGGATAAATTCCAGGTGCTCCGAAACGGTGAGCAGGTCGTATACCGCGGGCATTTCGGGGATATAGCCCAGCAACCGCTTGGCCTCCAGGCTGATATTTTCAAAGCCGTCGATCTCAATGCGGCCTGTAAAGCGCAGCAGCCCAGTGATGCACTTGATAATGGTGGATTTCCCAGCGCCGTTGGGTCCTAGCAAAATACCGATCTGCCCGTCTCCCACAGAAAAGCTGATATTGTCGTTTGCCACCGTTTTGCCGTACTTTTTCGTCACTCCGCTGATAGATAGCATTCTTTTCCCTTTCTTTCCTCAAGATATGACATATTATACTGCCTCTGCTGCTGCCGCGCAAGGCAGTGCGCAAAAATTAAGACTTTTGTCAGATATGGTTAACTGATACTGGACAAAGCATTGGGAATGATGTAGAATAGATTCGGCTTTTTGGAAGCCATAAAACTTGAAAGGATGGATCATATGCAGCTGAAACAGGGCATCGATTATGTGGGGATTCTGGACCGGGACCTGCGGGTCTTCGATATCATCATGGAGACCGAGTTCGGCACCACCTATAATTCTTATGTGATAAAGGGTACGGAGAAGACAGCCTTGATCGAGACCGCCAAAGAGAAGTTCTGGGAGGAATACCTGAAAAATATCCGGAGCGTCACCGACGTGAAGGACATCGATTACATCGTCATGGATCACACAGAGCCCGACCACGCCGGCAGCGCGGCAAAGCTTTTGGAGATGAACCCCGACATTGAAGTCATCGCCACCACCGGGGCCATCAATTTTCTGTCCCAGATTATCAACAAGCCCTTCAAGTCCCGGGCGGTGAAGGAAGGGGAGGAGATCGACCTGGGCGGCAAGACGCTGCGCTTCCTGATCCAGCCCAACCTGCACTGGCCGGACACCATGTACACCTATATCCCGGAGGATAAAGTGCTGTTTACCTGCGACTCCTTCGGCGCCCATTATTGCTGTGAGGGCATCCTCCGCAGCAGGGTGGAGGATGAGGCCGGATACCTGCGGGCCGCCAAATATTATTTTGACAACATTCTTGGGCCCTTCAAGCCCTTTATGAACAAGGCGCTGGACCGGGTGGAGAAAATGGACATCGACATGATCTGCACCGGCCACGGCCCCGTTCTGGACACTGGTCTTGCGGAGTTCTGCAAAACCTACCGGGAATGGAGCAAGGTGGAAAATCCCAACACCAACAAGACGGTGGTTCTGGCCTATGTCAGCGCCTACGGCTACACCGCCGCGATGGCAAAGGAGATTGCCGAGGGCATCCGCGCCCAGGGCGTTGACGCGAAGCTTTACGATCTGGTCACGGACGACACTTCCGGCCTGGGGGCTGATCTGCTCCACGCCGACGGTATCCTGCTGGGCTCTCCCACCATTTTGGGCGACGCCTTAAAGCCCATTTACGATCTTTCTTCCACCATGCTTCCCACCACCCACGGAGGCAAGCACGCGGCGGCTTTCGGCTCTTACGGCTGGACGGGCGAGGCTGTGCCCAACCTGACACAGCGCTTACAGCAGCTGAAAATGAAGGTGACAGACGGCCTGCGGCTGCGTTTCCGGCCCAGTGAGGAGGAACTGAAGCAGTGCCGCCGGTTTGGCGAGGAGTTCGCCGCCAAGCTGAAATAAGCAAAAGCGCGATTGCATAAATCCCGCCCTTCTGCGAATACTGCCAACAGACCATTTTGAAAGGAAGAGGCAGCTATGCAGGAAAAGGATCTGGAAAAGATGGACGCCGGTGCCAGGGAGTTTTTCGATTCCCTGCCGCCCACCTTGCAGGAGCAGCTGATGCAGTGCGGTGTCACCATGACCACGCGGGAGCAGCTGGAGACCTACTGCAAGAATGCTTTAGGCGCTTCGCTTGACTAAAGACAAAAGAACGGCCTCTCAAACCGAGGGGCCGTTTCCTTATGTGCTCTTATTGTTCTTTCTTTTCCCAGCGGTGCATGTTCCTGCGGTGCTTCTCCTGGTAGATGCTTACCAGCTCTTCCGGAGTGATAGAGTAGCACAGCATCACATCGTTGAAGTACATCATCACGTCGCACAGCTCTTCGATAAAGTGGTGGCGCGTTTCTTCCGTTTCCATGATCTCCCGGTCGCCCTGCTTTTTGATGACGTCCGCCGCCTCACCGGCCTCGATCATCATCCACAAAAGGCTGCTGCGCCCCTTTTCCGGGCTAAGGCCGCCCCAGATATCCAGGTATTTTTCCTGCAATTCCCTTTGGATGGCCTGCATTTCCTCAAAACCGAATTTGCTCATTCTTTATCCCCCCTTTCGCTTTCTTCCTGAGGCGGCTCCTTGACGATCAGCAACCTGGACAGCCGCTGGTCTTCCACCTCCAGCACAGTGATGGTCAAGCCGGCAACCGTGACCTGCGGGTGCTCGTCCTCTTTTGGGATACGCCCCAAAAGCTCTGTCACCAGGCCGGCCACGGTGTCGTAGTCGCCCTCCGGCAGCTCGCGGCCGGTCAGGTCGGAGATCTCGTCAATGGAGGAGGCGCCGTCCACAGTGAATTCCGTGTCACTGACCCTGTGTATCTCTTCCTCTTCCTTATCGTACTCGTCCTGGATGTTTCCCACGATGGACTCGATCAAATCCTCCAGAGTGATGAGCCCGGCGGTGCCGCCGTATTCGTCAACCACAACGGCAATCTGTACCTTCCGCTCTGTCATTTCGGTAAAGAGCTGGCTGCACTTTTTCGTTTCCGGCACAAAATAGGCCGGGCGCATCAGATCTGTTATCTTCAGCTGCGTGGGCACGTCCCTGCCAACGTAGGGGAGAAGGTCTTTCACATAGCACATGCCGATGATGGAATCGATATCCTCATGATAAATGGGCATACGGGAGCAGCCGTTTTCTACCGCCGCCTGCACGGCTTTTTCAATGGGGTCGTCGTCCGCCACGGCGATAACGTCCTTCCGATGGGTCATGGTCTCCTCGGCGGTGGTGTCGTTGAAGTCGAATATATTGGCGATCATATCCTTTTCCGTCTCTTCGATGACGCCCTTTTCCTCACCCTCGCCCACCATCTGCAGAATCTCTTTCTCAGTTACTTCGGTCCCAAGGATCCTTGGATCGATGCCGCACAGCCGCAGGATGCCGTTGGCGATATGGGCGCAGAAGAGCAGGAAGGGACGGGCCATCCCGTGCAGGAAGGAAATAAACCCTGCCATACGGTAGGCAAAGGACTGCGGATTTTTACGGGCGGCCTTTTTGGGGAGCAGGTCGCCAAACACGGTAAACAGCAGAACATAGAAAAACGCCGCGATGACGCAGGCAAGAAGGCCCTGAACGATAGAATTTCCAATGGCGGAAAGCAGCCCGCAGAGAGGGGAGAATAGGCCAACGCACCACAGGGCCGTGCCAAACAGGCCGGAAAACAGCATGCCCGCCTGCAAGGGGGAGACCACCCAGCTCTGGGAGGCCAGCGCGGACTGCAGCAACTTCGCCTTTTTATTCCCGGCTTCGGCGTCCTTCTTCACCTGGGAGGGGGAGAGCGCGGACAGGGCGGACTCCGCGGCGGCATGCAGGGAAGCGTACAGCAGCAACAGAACGGACAGGACAACGCATAAGATCGATAAGCCGTCAGGATCGGCAGGCATGGAACAGAAACCCCTTTCAGTTGTCAAAAATGTTATTTTTTATTGTACTAAAAATGGCTTCACTTGTCAAATCCGGTCTCGAAAAGCTACCTGTTTTGGATAGAAAAAGCAAAAAAATCCCTGTTTTTTCCCTTTACATGAGGGAAAAAGGATGATAGAATAAACTGGAACGGGTGCGGATAGAACCCTCCGTCCACTCAGTTAGATTATCCTAAAAGGAGGAAATAGTTCAATGGCTAGAAAAATGAAGACCATGGATGGCAACAACGCTGCCGCGCATGTATCCTATGCGTTTACCGACGTTGCCGCCATCTACCCCATCACTCCCTCGTCTGTGATGGCCGACGAGACGGACAAGTATGCCGCTGCGGGGCGCAAAAACCTGTTCGGCAGGGAGGTCCGCGTCACAGAGATGCAATCTGAGGCCGGCGCTGCCGGCGCCGTCCACGGCTCTCTGGCGGCGGGCGCTCTCACCACCACCTACACCGCTTCTCAGGGCCTGCTGCTGATGATCCCCAACATGTATAAGAT
>CAZYLJ010000009.1:2028-20843 GCA_964648555.1 uncultured Acutalibacter sp. | reverse complement strand
GGAAAGAGGGGCGCCGCGAAGAGCGGTGACGGGCTTAAAACAGTTCGTTCATTGTCTCTATCTGGGAATAGGTGTTCGCGGACATGACGTTGTTGAAAAACAGCACGTCAGTAATGCCGTTTTCCTCGCAGTAGGCGGGCAGGTTGCGCGGGAACGAGCGGAAGTCGACAACGTCCACCTCGTCAAAGTACGGGACCAGGAACGGCGCGAGGGCGTTGCCGTAAGAATCCTTTACCAGCACCAGCTTGCGGCCGGTAGTCCCGTCGTTGTTCACAATCCTGAACAGGGGGTTGTCCCCGTAAATCACCATTGAGTACCCGGCGTCCGGGTCGGAACTGTGAAGGGATTCCAGCTGGGTAAACTCGTACCCGTCGTACGAGATGCTGGGCGTAAAGGAGCAGGTGGGCACATACAGGTCGATGTGGTCCGGGTTCTGGTACAGGCAGTCCTCCCCCGTCATCCAGGCGAGGTAGCCGGTAAAGCCCTCTACCGTAGTATAGGTAAAATCGGACAGGGAGGGCGTTTCCGTCCCGGCAATTTCGCAGAAGACCTGGCTCGCGTAAAAGGCCCCCAGCGGCGCCCAGTGAGTGTCGGTATTGAAATACAGGTACTCGTCGTTGTGCAGGTTTAGAGCGTCATATATATCCACCGGGGTGACGGAAGATGAAAGGGCGCTGTACACGTCGGTGAGGTTCTCCCGCTGCGAGGTGCAGCCCATATCGTCCCTTATACGTTCCGGCAGGCCGAACTCGGAATGGTTCGGCACCACCATATCGTACACCCGTATGCCGGGCAGCTGGTCCGCGTAAGAGGAGATTGCTGCGGCGTACGTCTGGGCGGCGTCAGTGCTGCCGTAAAACAGTTCGAAAGCCTTGTTGTCCCAGATATACAGCCCTTCCGACATATAGCCGTCGGTGCCGTCATCCGGAATAGGAGGCGGGGTGGGCTCCGGCGTGGGAGTTGGTGTGGGTGTGGGAGTGGGAGTGGGCGTGGGTGTGGCCGCAGCCGGGGTGGGCTCCGGTGTGCCTGACGGCGCGGCGGAAGCCGTTTTTCCCTCTCCCTCCCCGCCGAAAAGGCCGGGCAGGAACTTCCACGCGGCAAACACCCCCGCAGCCAGCACGGCGGCAACAAGCAGCACAATGAGGAACACCTTCAGCCCATTTCCCCCTCCCCGTCTGGAATGGGCGCTTCTATATCTTGCCATATCAATACCTCTCCTTTCCCTCCCGCCGGAACAGCCCTTCCGGCAGGCGCACATCATTCTTCGGCACCCTGCCCCACGAGAACAGGGGGACAAGCTCCCGCGCGGAAGCGGGCTCCGGCCTGTCCAGCAGGCCCGCCAGGAAAGCAAGCCTGCCCACAATATCTTCGGCGGTCATGCCACGTTCCCTCAACGCGTCCAGGCTCACGTCCCGGTCCCGCTTGGAGAGCCGCCTGCCGTCAGGGGCCAGCAGCAGGGGCGTGTGGGCAAAAGACGGCGGCGGCAGGCCCAGCAGCCGGTACAGGTATATCTGTCTGGGGGTCGATGAAAGCAGGTCACGGCCCCGCACCACTTCGGTGACGCCCATATCGGCGTCGTCCCCCACTACCGCCAGCTGGTACGCGAACACCCCGTCCGACCGGCGCAGTATAAAGTCGCCGCATTCCGTCCGCAGGTCCTGGCTGACTGCTCCGTAGTGCCCGTCGGTAAATGTCACCGTCTCATCGGGGACCCTCACCCGCCAGGCAGGGGGGCGTTCACCGGAGCGCTCGGCGATCTGCTCTCTTGTCAGGTCCCGGCACTTCCCGCTGTAAACGTAGTCCCCGTCTGAAGCGTGGGGGGCGTCAGCCGCGTGGAGTTCCGCTCTGCTGCAAAAGCAGGGGTATATAAGTCCCAGAGAGTCCAGCCTGTCCAGCAGGGCCCGGTAACGGGCGCTCCTGTTCCCCTGAAAGTATTCCGGCCCGCCGGCGCAGCCGCCCCTGTCCCAGTAAAGGCCCAGAAACGCAAGGTCCCGTTCCGCCTGACGGGCAAATTCGGGGCTGGTCCTCTCCCGGTCCAGGTCCTCTATCCGCAGGATGATCTCCCCGCCCTGCGATTTGGCGGAGAGCCACGCCAGCAGCGAGCAGAACAGGTTGCCCGGATGGAGCCTGCCGCTGGGAGTGGGAGCAAAGCGCCCTGTCACTGAAAAAACCGGCCCGCCGCGTATTTATACTTCTCACCCGTTATGGGCATTTCCAGCAGGTACCGGCGGAGCATATCAAGGGCATGAGAGGTCGCGCAGTGCCTGTACCAGGACCTGGTTTTGTCCCGCCCGGCGGGGGAACGCTTTGTCACCCACGCGTTTTTGCCGTCGCTTAATGCGATATAGATAAGGCCAACAGGCTTTTCGGCGGTGCCGCCGCCGGGTCCGGCCACGCCCGTAATGCCGATACCGATATCGCTGTCGGAGCGCTCTTTAATCCCTTCAGCCATATACAGTGCGGTCTCGGCGCTCACCGCCCCGTATTCCGCCAATACACTGATGGGCACGTGCAGCATGGATCCTTTTGCATCGTTCGAGTAAGTGACGCACCCCATATGGAACACCGACGAGGCGCCGGGAACGTCCGTGATACGTTTCGCCAGCAGGCCCCCGGTGCAGGATTCGGCGGTAGCAAGGGTATTTCTCGTCCTCACCAGCAGGAACACCGCCAGTTCCTCCAGAGATTCAATATCCACGCTGTAAACGTAGTCCCCCAGCCGCCTTTTTATCTCGTCGATCAGGGGCCGGCACAGAATGTCGGCGGCCCGCTTGTCGGCGGCTTTAGCCGTCACCCGCAGAAAGCACTCTCCCTCTTTAGCGTAAGGGGCAAGAGTGGGGTTCTCGCCGTTCATTTTGTCGTCCATTATCAGGGCGACAGGGGCCTCGCCCTTGCCGTAAATATGCACGTTGTGGGAAACGATTACAAATTCCTGTCCCTTCTTCAGGTAGGGGACGGCGCGTTTCTTCATCATGGGCTCAAGTTCTGACGGCGGCCCGGGCAGCATTATGACGGTGCATCCGTTTTCGGCCTGGAACGCGCAGCCGGGAGCGGTGCCGTGATCGTTTGGCAGCACGGTACAGCCTTCAGGCAGGTAAGCCTGCTTTATCTGGTTCTTGCTTATAGGGGCCCCTTTAAAATAGTCTTTTATGCGCTGCAGGCTCTCCTCGTGGAGGACCAGCTTTTTCCCGGCGGCTTTCGCGACGGTTTCTTTCGTCAGGTCGTCTGTTGTGGGCCCGAGCCCTCCCGTCATTACAACCAGGCCGCTGCGGGAGAGCGCCGTTTCTACCGCCGCTTTCAGCCGCCCGGGGTTGTCCCCCACAACGGTGGAATACAGCAGGTCTATGCCCAGACCGGAAAGCTCTCTTGCCACAATAGCCGCGTCGGTGTTCACCACCTGGCCCAGCAGGAGTTCCGTCCCTACAGAAATGATTTCAGCATTCATAGTTCTTTTCCTCTTTTCTTTTCCCCTCACTTCTCATAAGGGAAGATGTTCAGGGTCTCCGCGCTTTCAAGGGCCCCGTCAAGCAGGGCCGCGCCGTCTATGTTCCGCTCCGCCGCCTCCACAAAACGCAGAATGGGCCGGGTGCGGGGGTGCTTGGGGGTGAAAATTGTGCAGCAGTCCTCATAAGGCTCTATCGAAATATCAAATGTGCCGATTTTCCTGGCCGTTTCCACAATCTCAGACTTGTCCGAGCCGATAAGGGGCCGGAACACCGGCATTGAAACGGCGGCGTCGGTGCAGGCGACAGCCTGGATAGTCTGGCTGGCCACCTGGCCCAGACTTTCCCCGGTGATAAGGGCGGAACAGCCCTCCTCCAGCGCCACACGTTCGGCGGCCCGCAGCATGAACCGCCGCAGTATAACCGTGCCCAGATCCTCCTGGCAGCAGTCCCGTATGGCCTCCTGCAGCCTGGTAAAGTTCACCGTGACCATTTTTATCCGGCCTGCATACTCGCTGACCCTTCTCAAAAGGCGCACCACCTTGTCGCGGGCCTGCTCGCCGGTATAAGGCGGGCTTGCGAAATGCACGGCCACAAGTTCCACTCCCCGCTTGGCCATCATCCAGGCCGCGACGGGGCTGTCCAGGCCGCCGCTGATAAGCACCGCAGCCTTTCCGCCTGTTCCCACGGGGATACCCCCCGCTCCCGGCTTGGGGTCGGCGTGTACGAAAGCGCAGGCCTCGCGCACCTCCACCCGCACGGTCACGTCCGGTTCGTGTACATTCACAACAAGGTGGGGGAACCGCTCCAGCAGGTATTCCCCGACAGCGGCGGAAATCTCCGGGGATTTGCAGGGGAATTTCTTGTCCGCGCGCTTGCTTTCCACCTTGAAGGTGCGGGCCCCCTCCAGCACGTCCCCCAGATATTCCCCGGCCCTCCGGCAGATTGCGGACAGGTCCTTTTCCGCCGTCCCGGCCCTGACGCAGCTTACCGCGCCGAATATCTTCGCGCACCGCTCTTCCGCCAGGTCCATATCGGCTCCCTCATCCAGCGGCTCCACATAAATGGTGGACTGCACGGAGCTTACCGCAAAGTTCCCCGCGCTTTTCAGCCTGCGGCGGATATTTTTCAGCAGGGCGTCCTCAAACGTCCGGCGGTTCAGCCCTTTCAGGGCGATCTCGCCAAGCTTTAAAAGAATGACCTCCCGCGGCACGTTCATCTCTCCTTCCGTAAAACCTCAAGCCCCTCTTTCAGGGCCGATACCAGCGCGTCCGCGTCCTCCTCGTCGGAGAACCTTGAAAAGCTGGCCCGCAGGGCCGAAGCGACCCGCTCTTTCGGCAGGCCCATACCCGTCAGCACGTGGCTGGGCTTCGCTTTCCCGCAGGCGGAGCCGGAGGATACGTACACTCCCCGCTCCGACAGAAAATGGAGCATTGTCTCGGCCCGGACGGACCCGGCGGTAAAATTTAAAATATATGGCAGCGCGTCCTCCGGCGAGTTTATCTCCACTCCGGGCAAAGCGCCCAGCTTCTCTCTGAGAGAGGCGTTCAGGGCCCGCATTTTTGGCAGGGTATCGGCCGTTTTGGGGAGCAGGCGCACCGCCTCGCCGAAAGCGCAGATAAGCGGCACGCTCTCCGTGCCGGACCGCAGCCCCCTCTCCTGCCCGCCGCCGAAAGTACGGGGGAGCAGGTGGGTCCCCTTTTTGACATACAGCGCCCCCACGCCTTTCGGACCGTGTATTTTGTGGGCGCTTACCGTCACCAGGTCCGCCCCCAGCTTCCGGGGGGTAAAATCCATCTTGCCGAAAGCCTGCACCCCGTCCACGTGGAGCAGCGCCGGCGCGCCGGCGCGGCGTATAGCTGCGGACGCCGCGCGCACGGGGAATACAGCCCCTGTCTCGTTATTTACCAGCATAATGCTGACCAGTACCGTTTTTTCATCTACGGCCCGGGAAATCTGCTCTTCGGAGATGTGCCCCTGCCGGTCGGGCTTTAAATACGTCACCTCAAAGCCCTCTTTTTCCAGTTCCTTCAGCGCGTTCAGGACCGAGTCATGCTCCGCTGCGGTAGACACGATCCTGTTCCCCCTGCGCCTGCCGGCAGCCGCCGCCCCGAACAGGGCGATGTTGTTCCCCTCCGTGCCGCCGGAGGTGAAAAACACCTCTTCGGGCTTCGCGCCCAGCCTGGCGGCCACGAGTTCACGGGCGCGCTCCATTTCCTGCCCGGCCCGGAACCCCCGGCTGTGCAGGGACGAGGGGTTGCCGTATTCTTCCGTCATCACTGAAAAGGCTTTTTCCGCCGCCTCCCGCAGGACCGGCGTAGTGGCGGAATTGTCCAGGTAATGTTCCGCCGTCATACCGTCTCCCTGTACCCGGCGGAACGGTCCACCCGGTTCACCAGCTTTTCCCCGTCCAGGAACCGCCGGAGGTTCTCCTCCATCAGCCTGAAAATGCGGGTGTGGGTCTCTTTCAGGTGGTAGTACCCCGATATGTGCGGCGTGATCACCGCCGTCGGGACTTTCCACAGGGGGTGGTCGGGGGGCAGGGGCTCCGGGTCGGTAACATCCAGTCCGGCCCCCGAGAGCCTGCCGCTTTCCAGCATGACGCAGAGAGCGTCGGTGTCCACAATATATCCCCGCCCCACGTTTAGAAGATAAGCCCCGTCTTTCATCAGTTCCAGGCGGTCCCGGCCCAGAAGGCCCCGCGTCTCCTCCGTTCCGGGCAGGGTCACGGCCACCACGTCGGCTCTGGGCAGCAGGCTGTCCAGGTCGTCCGGGAGATGCACCTCGTCGGCGTAATCCGGCTTTTCCCTGCTGTTCCGCCGCACGCCGATCACTTCAGCGCCCAGCGCCTTGCAGCGCCTGCCGAATTCCCCTCCGATATCCCCCATACCCAGAACGAGTACGGTAGAGCCGTACACCGACGATACGCCGCCCAGCGACCTCCAGCTGCCGTTCCGCTGGGCGTCACGATAGAGTTCAAGCTGCTTCATCAGTTCCAGGAGGACCCCAAGCATGTATTCTGAAATGGCCAGCCCGTAAGCCCCCGTTGAGTTTGTCAGGACAGTGTTTTCATGCAGCACACCGGACTTTACATAGTCCTCCACGCCGGCGCTGCCGGTCTGCATCCACTCCAGCCCCTCCGAGCCGGAAAGCATGTGGACCGGCACGTTCCCCAGAATCACTTCCGCCCATTCCACGTCCTCCCGCGCCAATATCTCCGCCCGTTCCAGCGGCCCGAAGCCCAGACTGGGGTCAAGGGGCCTGCCGTCGGTGCTGCGGAAGCGGAACTCGCACCCGGCGCCCGTTCTCCGCAGGCTCTCCGCCTGGCCCTTCTCTAAAGGCACAATGACCAAAACGCGCTTTCCCATCACGTTTCCTCCATTTCTTCAATTTCCTCCAGCCAGATACGGGCGCAGGCGTCGCTGGGCATTCTGAAATCTCCTCTGGGCGACAGCGTGACAGAACCCACTTTCGGGCCGTCCGGCAGGCAGGACCGCTTGAACTGCTGGGCGAAGAACCGGCGGTAAAAAACCGCCAGCCACTTCTTTATGACCGCAGGGCTGTAAGCCCCCTGAAAGGCGCGGCAGGCCATGCGGTATATCTTACCCGGCGCAAAGCCGAACCGCAGCATATAGTAAAGGAAAAAGTCGTGAAGCTCATAAGGGCCGACCAGCTCTTCCGTTTTCTGGGCGATCTCCCCGTCTTTCGGGGGCAGGAGCTCCGGGCTCACCGCCGTATCGAGAACGTCATACAGTACGCGCTTCAGCGTTTCGGGGCCGCGATCTGCCTCGTGCCGGACCAGGTGGCGCACCAGAGTTTTGGGAATTGACGCGTTCACCGCGTACATTGACATGTGGTCCCCGTTGTATGTGGCCCAGCCCAGCGCCAGTTCCGACAGGTCCCCCGTGCCGAGAACGATGCCGCCCAGCCTGTTCGCCATATCCATTGCCACCTGTGTGCGCTCTCTTGCCTGAGAATTTTCAAACGCCACGTCGAGGACGTTTTCGTCCTGACCGATATCCGCAAAGTGCCGCCGCACCGCTTCCTCAAGGGGAATCTCCCGGAAATCCGTTCCCAGTTCCTCCGCTGCCCGCCGGGCGTTGCTCCTGGTCCGGCCGGTGGTGCCGAAGCAGGGCAGGGACAGGGCGTGGATACCCTTCCTGTCCAGGCCCAGCCGGTCAAAAGCCCGAATGGCCGCCAGCAGGGCAAGAGTGGAATCCAGCCCGCCGGAAAGGTTGAGCACCAGGCTTTTGCAGCCGATATGCTTCAACCGCGTGGCCAGCCCCGCCGACTGCATAGTCAATATCAGTTCGCACCGGTCGGAGAGCCCCTCCCGTTCGGAGGGGACGAACGGGAAGCGGGAAAAGACCCGCTCCGGCCGGAACGCCTCAAGGGTTTTTTCGTCGTAGCAAAAGGAGACGCGGAAAGCGCCCCCGTCCGGGGGAGCGTCCCGCCAGGTGTTCATCCTGCGGCGCTCCTGAAAGAGCCGCTCCAGGTCCACGTCGGCCCAGATCAGGTCCTCGCCGGCAAAAAGCCGGCTCTCCCGGAGGACGGACCCGTTTTCGGCGATTATATCGTGCCCCGCGAACACCATGTCTGTTGTGGACTCCCCCGGGCCGCTGTCAGCGTAAACGTAAGCCGACAGTATGTGCCCGGACCACATTTTTACCAGGTCCCGGCGGTACTCGGCCTTGCCGATAATCTCGTCGCTGCACGAGGGGTTCAGTATCACTGTCGCCCCCGCTTGGGCCAGCGCCGCGCTGGGGGGCCGGGCCCCCCACAGATCCTCGCATATCTCCACGCCGAAAGTGAGGCCCTCCACGTTCCCGCAGTCGAACAGCATATCGCCCAGAAACGTCTCCTGCCCCGCAAACACGACGGGCCGGAGCCCCTCCGCCCCCGTCCTGCCGGGGGTAAAGTGCCTGGCCTCGTAAAATTCGGAATAATTCGGGATGTTCTTCTTTGTCTGTAAGCCCAGCAGGCGGCCCTTGTGGAACACCGCCGCGCAGTTATACAGGGAGCCCCCGCAGGGCACGGGCACGCCGACAACGCAGAGAATATCCAGGTCCCCCGTCCGCTCCAGCAGGAGCTTCACCGCGTTTTGGGCGGCGGTTATCAGCGTCCTGTCCCTGAACAGGTCGCCGCATGTATAGCCGGTAACGGCCATTTCGGGGAAGCAAACTGCCCCGCAGCCCTTCCGGGCCGCCCGGCGTATCAGCGCCAGGATGCGCTCAGCGTTCCCGGCCGGGTCAGCTACCAGCACCTCCGGCGTGGCGGCGGCCACCCGGAAAAATCCGTCTTTCAAAACAATTCATCCTTTCAGTCAGTTTCAAATTTCGAGCCTGCCGAAAAAGCTTTTCGTCAGGCTCGCGGCGTGTCCGGCAATTTACCACTCTAAAATCCCGCCGGGGAGGGAAGACGTGCCCGGATCGGGCGTGGTCTCCTCAACAGGGGACGGCTCGGGCGTGGGTGTGGGCTCTTCGGAAGGGGACGGCTCGGGCTCCGGCGACGGAGCAGCGGCAGAAGTGGGGCTGGGACTGGGACTGGGGCTGGGGCTGGAATCTGTGGTGCCGGATTCTTTCGTGGTGTCCACCTTGTCCGTATCCGTGCCCTTTCCGACCGCGTACACAATGCCGGTGGGAGCGTAATAGGAATCCGGGAGGTTTTCGGTTTTCACCTGCGTCCCGCCTTTATAGTAGGTCCTCCAGGCCCGGGCGGAATAGCCCGTGTTCCCTGTGGATTTCCGCACATACTGGCCTTCCGCCAGGTTCTCGTCCTCCCGGAAGCTCACGCTGGTGAGGGCGGGTTCGGAGCCGGTCTGCTCGCTGCCCAGCTGGATGCTGTCCCACTCCTCCGGGAAACAGCCGTAAATCTCGGCGTGAAGGGTCACGCCTTCCATCCAGGTGGAGAGATAAACCGGAGTGCTCAGGGAGTTGCGGAACTTGAAATCGATGTAGCCGTAATCTACTGTAGCGTCAAGGCCGATAGGGCAGTATGATGAGGGCGTGCTGTGACAGTCGCGCTCAACGATCTCCATTCCGGCCATCAGGGCGGCGTTGTAAAGGGTAGTCGCCCCCTGACAGATCCCGCCGCCGTACATCTGCACGGAAATCCCGCCGGACAGACCCCCCGCCGTTTTCCATCCGGCTGCGGGGTCCGTGCTGTCCCCTGTTGCCCCGTTGTAGGAGAAAACCTCTCCCGGCTGGAGAATCGTCCCGTTTATAAGGCTGAGAGCGAGGGCCATGTTGCTGTTGCCGTTCTCAGTGTTGGTGGACTCTGTGGTATAGGAGGACATCAGCGTAAAATTCGCGGCGAGATATTCCCTTGTCAGCTTGGGGGAGGTCTCCAGGAACGCGGCCTGTATGGCCCCTCCGTGCTTCTGGCTGAGCAGCTGGCGCACGCTTTTCAGAGTTGCCGCCATATCTACCCTGCTGCCCTTTTCCTCATCCGTAAAGGTAAAGGTCCCCGAACCGGCGTCATAGCCGGAAACCGTAGCGTTCTTCGCCTCTACCAGGCAGGCTGCGGCCGCGTCCAGCAGCTTCTGCTTGCCCGTTTCGGAAAGGTCCGTCGCGTATGAAAGCTCGTACTTCTCCGCCTGCCGGTTCTGCAGCAGCTTGGGGATTACCAGGTCCAGCACATCTTTTGTCCGGAAATCGTCTTTTGCCAGGACGACGGTGTCGTCGCGGAACTTTACTGTGATCTCCAGGCTGTCAATCTGGCGGTCCAGTTCCTCTCTGGCAAGCTGCAGGGCCTCCTCCGCCGTTTTCCCGGAAATATTCGCGCCGCCGATACTGGTCCCCTCCGGGAACCTGGTGAGATCCTCCGCGGTTGCGGACACGGTCCCTGAGGATTCCGGCGCCGTATCCTTTCCGGCGCAGGCCCCCAGACCCGCCGAAACCAGCAGGGCCGCCAGGACAAATAAAGCTTTTTTCCATATCCGCATGGAGCAGTCTCCTTTCAGACCGTCAGGATCAATATGAAGCGCGCCCGCCGGGGGCCGACAGGGATACGCAGAAAATCTTTGAGGGACAGTCGGAAAATATCCGGTACCGTACTGCCCGGTTTCCGAAATATCTATATTATTATAACTTGCCGGCGGTGAAAAGTAAAGCGGGGAAAGGTTCCAAAATAATTAAAAAACTGGCTTTTTCCCGCAGGATATGTTACAATATTTTTACCGGCCCGGCCGGCAGGCTACTGGGGAGGGTGTTTTTTCGTGAAAATAATGCTTTTAACCGCCGCTACGGGCGGGGGCCATATGCGGGCGGCGCACGCCGTAGAACAGTACGTCAGGGAAAACACTGACCACGACGTGGTCACTGTTGACGCGCTGAAAGCAATTGGCCGCCTGCTGGACAGGACCGTGTGCGACAGCTACCTGTTTATGGCGAAAAAGGCTCCCGCGCTGTTCGGGAAGCTGTATAAACAGACCAACAGACAGAACCGCTTTGCCAATCTGGTGCCCAAGCTTAACGGCAAATTCAGCCGCCTGCTCCTGCCCTCCATCCAGGAGTACGGCCCGGATGTTATCGTTTCCACCCACCCTTTTGTCACAGAGATGGTCGCGGAGTTGAAGCAGGACGGTTGTACCGGCGTGCCCCTGATCTGCGTGATAACCGACTACGGGGTTCACAGAGCGTACATCGCCCCGCAGGTAGACGCTTATGTGGTTGCCTGCAAGGAAATGGCGCCCGCGCTTTGTACATACGGTGTAAGCGAGGAAAAAATCCATCCGTTCGGCATCCCCGTACACAGCCAGTTCTTCCGGCATGAGGACAGGGGGGTCATCCTCCGGGAACTGGGGCTTTCCCCGGATCTCCCCACCGTGCTGTTTATGGCCGGGAGCTTCGGCGTGTCAAACATCATCGGTCTGTACCGGGATCTGGGCGCCGCCGACGTGGAAATGCAGGTCATTGTCATCACCGGGAAGAACCGGAAGCTGTACGACGCTTTCCAAAAGGAAATTGACGGCGGCCCGGCCCTTCCCACCAGGCTGGTGCTTTTTACAAACGAAGTGGAAAAATATATGCACGCGGCCGACCTGCTGGTCACAAAGCCCGGCGGGCTCACGGTATCTGAGGCCCTGGCCTGCGGCCTCCCAATGGCCGTGTTCGACGCCATTCCCGGCCAGGAGGAGGACAACGCCGAGTTCCTGGCCGCCCACAATATGTGCGTGCGTCTGGGCAAGGGGGACGACGTCTGCGGGGAAATCTCCTCCCTGCTGCGGGACGCCTCCAGGCTGGGGGCCATGCGGCAAAGCTGCCGGGATTTTGACAAGTCCCGGTGCGTCCCCGAAATGCTGGACCTGATGCGGGACCTGACAGACCGTGCCGTGCCCGCGCCTGCGGAGGGCTGAATACGACCTTCACCGAAGAGGATTATCGGCTGCCGGTTTTGCGGCAGTCCCGTGAAAATATAATTTTGGGAGCATCCAGGATATTTGGAGCATCCAGGAAAGAGGAATCAGGTATGCAAAAGAAAAACAGAACAAAATGGAAAAGACTGTCCGCCGCTTTCACGGCGCTGGTCCTGGCACTGTGCTGCGTCTCCCCCCTCCGGGCAGCGGCCATGCGCATTTCTTCCACCTCTGCCACGCGGGAGATTGTGCCTTTCGGGATAAGGGCCCGGACCACAGTGAGCGTCCCCATCCTGATGTACCACTCGGTGGTGGAAAGCTATGACGCCGACACGGCGGACGACATGCAGGTGACCGCAGACGTTTTCCGTTCGCACATGGAAGCCCTGAAGCAGGCCGGGTACGAGGCCGTGTCTTACGGGGACCTGTACACTTTTGTGGAAAACGGCGCGCCCCTTCCCAGCAGGGCGGTCATCATCACATTTGACGACGGGTACAGGAACAACCTGACGCTGGCCGCGCCCATTCTGGCCGAATACGGCTACAGCGCCGAAGTTGCCGTTATCGGCTGCACTTTGGGCCTGGACACCTACAAGGAAACGGGCGCATCCATCATTCCCCATTTCACAGCCGAAGAGGCAATCCCGTGGGTCAGCTCCGGCGTCCTCCGGTTAAATTCCCACTCTTACGACATGCACCAGGTCGCCAGCCTGGACGGCGAGGTCTGCCGCAAGGGCGTTTCACTTCTGCCCGGCGAAACCGCCGCCCAGTACGAATCCGCTTTCAAGCGGGACTATTGGCGCAGCCGCACCCAACTGGACCGGATAGACGGCAGGAGCCTGCCGGTTTACACCTATCCATACGGCCGGTACAACGAACTGTCGGAACAGGCCTTAAAGGACCTTGACGTGCCCGTTACCGTCACTATGGATCCGGGCGTGGCGCAGGTGACCCGGTACGAAAGCGACAGCCTGCGGCTTTTGCCCCGCATCACCGTCACCGGAAGCACCACTCCCCAGCGGCTGCTGGAACTGGCCGGCGGCGGGGAATAAAAATATCCTGTAAAAAAAAGCCGGGCCCGGTCACAAGGACCAGGTCCGGCTTTTGCCGGCCTTTTTTGCTCCCCTATTCCCTGAATATCCGGTCGGCCACAATAGTGTTGACCAGCGTATACACGCCGTCAAAGATAAATCCCGCGCCGATGAACATCACCAGAGCGCTTACAGTGCCGAACGGGTTCACAATCATCACGACGCCGCAGGCGGCCAGCAAAACGGCTATCAGAAAGGACACCCACCACTTTCCGAAACCCAGGGTTTTCATGTCAACAGCCTTTTTCATAGCGGTGAAGCTGTCCACCAGGATGTACACGCCTAAAGCTACGGGCACAACAGACACGATGAACTGGGGCGTTACCAGCAAAAATACGCCGAGAGCCGACAAAAGGACCCCCAGAAACAGGTCGAACCGGCTGGAGTAGGAACCCCCCTCCTTAAAATAGCCCGCGATCCGGATGATCCCGCATATCAGCGTGACCGCGCCGATCAGCGTACAGGCAATCTTCAGGGCGGCGTCGGGGAACAGGAGCAGGGCAACCCCCAGCAAAATATACAGCACTGAGGAACACACCAGGCTGTTGCGGATAGTCTTCAGCATAACGATCTCCCCTTCTCATACAGGATATGCCTATTATACACCGGAAGCGGGAAAAATACAAGAAAACGCTCCCCCGCCTTTTTCCCGTCCCTGCAAAACGCGTCCCCCGGCGGGGCACGGCGTCAGGTAATGGACATCCGCTCCGCGCCGGTACAAAGCCCGGTCCTTTCGTCGGCCGTAAACAGTACGCAGTCCATTTTGCAGGGGCCTTTTGCCAGTTCGAACCGGGCCGGCAGCTTTGTTGTCATTTTGCTGACGATTATCTCCGGCTTTACCCCCAGCACGGAATCAACGGGCCCCGTCATACCCGCGTCGGTGATGTACCCGGTGCCCCGGGGCAGCACACACTCGTCGGCGGTCTGCACATGGGTGTGGGTGCCGAACATCGCGGTGACCCTTCCGTCGGCAAAAAATCCCATTGCCCGCTTCTCCCCTGTGGCTTCGGCGTGGAAATCCACCACGCACAGCTTGGGAAAATCCGGGGCACGCAGCAGTTCATCCAGCGTCTCAAACGGGGAGCGCAGGCTCTCCATATAAACCGTGCCCAGCAGGTTTATAACCGCCACCCGGACCCGGCCCAGATCCACCACGCACATACCGCGGCCCGGCGTGGTACCGGCGGGAAAATTGGCGGGCCGCAGCAGCACATCCAGGCTGTCATACAGGTCGTACGACTCCTTCCTGCGGAAGCTGTGGTTGCCTGTAGTTATCACATCCGCGCCGCTGTCCAGCAGGTGCTGGGCAGACGACGGGGTGATCCCGTTGCCGTCGGCGGAGTTTTCTCCGTTGACAATCACCAGGTCTACCGCCTTTAAACGCTTGACGGCAGGCAGCTTCTCCCGCAAAAACTCGCACCCCACACTGCCGGTCACGTCGCCGATACAAAGAATATTCACCGCTGTAAGCGCCTCTCTTTCCCGCAATTCGATCCCGGCCCGGCACTCGCTGCCGGTCAAAACAGGCCGCAGCCCTTGCTTTCCGCACATTTCCCGGCGCCGGGTCCGCGTCACCGCTCCTGACAGAAAAGGGTACACAACCGTGTACCCTTTTCACATTCTCCGTGCTTTTTACTTGGCGTAATCGACGGCGCGGCTCTCCCGGATCATGTTCACCTTGATCTGGCCGGGATAGTCCAGGTCCGCCTCGATTTTCTTGCAGATCTCCCGGGCAAGCAGGGTCATCTGCTCGTCGCTTACCCTCTCGGGCTTGACCATTATGCGGACCTCGCGGCCCGCCTGGATGGCATAGCAGTTCTCCACCCCGTCGAAAGAGGAGGCCACCTCTTCCAGCTTTTCCAGCCGCTTGATGTAATTTTCCAGGTTCTCCCTGCGCGCTCCGGGACGGGCCGCCGAAATGGCGTCAGCCGCCTGGACCAGGCAGGCGATCACGGTTTTCGCCTCTATATCGCCGTGATGGGCGGCTATAGCGTGGACCACAGCCTCGCTCTCTTTATACTTCCGGGCCACATCCACGCCGATCTGCACATGGGAGCCCTCGACCTCGTGGTCAAGAGCCTTGCCGATATCGTGCAGCAGCCCGGCCCGCTTGGCCACAGTGGGGTCAAGGCCCAGTTCTGAAGCCATAAGCCCCGCCAGGAAAGCCACTTCCTTCGAATGGTTCAAAACATTCTGGCCGTAACTGGTGCGGTAGCGAAGCCTGCCCAAAAGCTTTACAAGCTCGTGGTGGACGCCGTTTACGCCGACCTCCAGCACGGCCCGTTCGCCCTCAGCCTTGATTGTGGCTTCCACCTCGCGCCTGGCCTTTTCCACTGTTTCCTCAATGCGGGTGGGATGTATGCGCCCGTCGGAAATCAGCTTCTCCAGAGCGATGCGCGCCACCTCGCGGCGGACCGGCTCGAAGCTTGACAATGTGATGGCCTCCGGCGTGTCGTCTATGATGAGATCGACGCCGGTGAGGGTCTCGATAGCCCGGATGTTCCGCCCCTCGCGGCCGATGATACGGCCCTTCATTTCATCATTCGGCAGCGGCACCACGCTGATGGCGGCCTCCGACACATGGTCGGCGGCGCAGCGCTGGATGGCCAGCGCAATAATCTCCCGGGCGGCGCTGTCGCTCTCCTCTTTTGTCTGCTGCTGGTACTCCATTACCTTTACGGCCTTTTCGTGGACCAGCTCGCTTTCCAGGTTTTTCAGCAGGTACTCTTTCGCCTGCTCCACGGAGAAGGAAGATATCTTCTCCAGCATGTCAAACTGGCTCTTCTTTACGGTTTCGGCCTCTTTCAGGCGTTCGTCGGCCTTTTTGTTCTTCTGGTCGGCCTGTTCCTCCTTGCGCTCCACGTTCTCCAGTTTCTTTTCCAGGCTCTCCTCTTTTTGCAGGATACGCCTCTCCTGATGCTGGATCTCCCTGCGCCTGTCAGCCAGTTCCTTTTCGGAATCGTCCCGCAGGCGGTGGATCTCATCCTTGCCTTCCAGCACGATCTCTTTTTTCTTGGCTTCCGCAGTCTTTACCGCGTCCCCGATAATGCGTTTGGCTTCCTGCTCCGCCGAGCCGATCGTCGACTCGGCCTTGTTTTTCCGGTAAGTCATGCCCAAAATAAAAGCTACGACCCCGGCCGCAGCCGCAACAGCCACAAGAATGACGATAAACAATACTACCGGTATCCGCAATCAGGCACCTCCTTTTCTCGTTTTGTTAAAAATAAAAAATCAAAATAGGAATAGGCGGGGCCCCGGCCCCGCAGAAGCAGCTGCTGCGCTCGCTATGTTGTTTCCAGGCTGCCTTGTCACAGTTTTACGGCACTATAATAACTCTATGTAAAAAGGAAAAGCAAAGAAAATCTATAAAAAGCACAGGGTGCGTTCCGCTTTTTATTGTATCTCTTGCACACCCACATTGTCAAGAAATTTGTAACTTTTTCTTTACGTTTTTGTCACAGTTCTTTCCCGACCGGAAAAATCCGGCCCCAAATATGGGCAAAGCGCATAAAAATATCCCCCGGAAAGGCCTGCGGGAACGGCTCACCCGTCCGGCCGGTCACCGGGGCAGGCAGGGGGGCGCGGCGTTTTTTCCCGCTTGACAAGGTCCCCGTTCGGTGCTATTATGGCCTTACATACAGAAATGCTGGGAAGAGGAAGTCCTGTTTTTGGGACCTGCCGCAGAGAGTGGGCGTCGCGGGCTGGAAGCGCTCACGGCAGACGGGGGGAACCCCGGCAAAACGGGAACACCGCCTCGGAGCAGCGGCCGAAGAGGCCCGCCGGGCAGCGCCGTTATACGCTGGAACGAGGAAGCGCTTCCCCCGAGAGGGCCGCGCTTTGAATCCGGGTGGAACCGCGGATGCGTCGGGAAATTTTACGGAGAACCTGACGGCCGCCCCAGGAAAGCTGGGGGCGGCCTTTTTTTTGCGCCCCTCCCCGGCGGAAAGGAGTCCTGCTTTATGGTAAAAATCGACTTAAAGGGCACGGTAAAGGAGTTTGAAAACGGCGTTACCGCCGCCGATGTGGCAAAATCTATCGGCATGGGGCTTTACAGGTCCGCCTGCGCCGCCCGCGTAAACGGCGAGGTAAAAGACCTGCGCACACCCCTTACGGAGGACTGCTCGCTGGAGATCCTCACATTTGACAGCGAGGACGGCAAGCACGCCTACTGGCACACTACCTCCCACATTATGGCGCAGGCCGTCAAGCGGCTGTGGCCGGGCGCCAGGTTCGCTATCGGCCCGGCTATTGAAAACGGCTTTTACTACGACTTCGACCTGGAAAGCCCCCTCTCCTCAGAGGACCTGCCGAAAATTGAGGACGAGATGAAAAAGATCATCAGGGAAAACATTGAGCTTACCCGCTTTGAACTGCCCCCGAAGGAGGCCCTGAAGGAAATGGAGGGCCAGGAGTACAAGCGGGAATTGATAGAGGAACACGCCGGGAACGGGGAGAACATCAGCTTTTACAGGCAGGGCGATTTCGAGGATCTGTGCGCCGGCCCCCATCTGATGAGCACCGGCTGCGTAAAGGCCGTAAAACTGACGGCTATCACCGGAGCCTACTGGCGGGGCGACGCGAAAAACAAGATGCTCACCCGCGTCTACGGCATTTCCTTCCCCAAGCAGAGCCAGCTGGATGAATACCTGCAAATGCTGGAAGAGGCCAAAAAGCGGGACCACCGCAAGCTGGGCAGGGAACTGGGTCTTTTCATGCTGGCGGACGAGGGCCCCGGGTTCCCGTTCTTCCTTCCGAAGGGAATGGTGCTGAAAAACAACCTGATCGACTACTGGCGGGAGGTACACAAGCGCTACGGCTATGTGGAGATCTCCACCCCCATGATGCTGAACCGCCAGCTTTGGGAACGCAGCGGTCACTGGGACCACTACAAGGACAACATGTACACGACGGAAATCGACGGGACAACTTTCGCCGTCAAGCCCATGAACTGTCCCGGCGGGATGCTGGTTTACGCCAGTGAACCCCGCTCTTACCGTGACCTGCCCCTGCGCATGGGCGAGCTGGGCCTGGTGCACCGCCACGAGCTTTCCGGTACCCTTCACGGCCTGTTCCGCGTCCGCTGCTTTACCCAAGACGACGCCCACATCTTCATGACATGGGACCAGATGAAGGACGAGATCAAAAACGTGGTAAAGCTGTTTGACGAGGTCTACTCCGTTTTTGGCCTTTCCTATACGGTGGAAGTCTCCACCATGCCGGAGGACCATCTGGGCGAGAAGGAAACCTGGGATTTTGCTACTGACATCCTGAAAAAAGCAATTGAGGAAATGGGCAAGGACTACGTTATAAACGAGGGTGACGGCGCTTTCTACGGGCCCAAGCTGGACTTCCACATTTCCGACTCTCTGGGCCGCACCTGGCAGTGCGGCACCATCCAGCTGGACCTGCAGCTGCCGGAGCGCTTTGAACTGGAATATGTGGGCGCCGACGGCGAAAAGCACCGCCCCGTCATGATACACCGGGTGGTACTGGGTTCAATCGAGCGCTTTATCGGCGTGATCACAGAGCACTTCGCGGGCAAATTCCCCCTGTGGCTGTCTCCCGTGCAGGTGTGCGTCCTGCCCATCAGCGACAGGCACCACGCATACGCCCAGTCCCTGAAAGAAAAGCTGGAGGCCGCCGGGCTGCGGGTGGAGTGCGACATGCGCAATGAGAAAATCGGCTATAAGATCCGGGAGGCGCAGTTGCAGCAGACCCCCTATATGCTGGTAGTGGGCGACAAGGAAGCCGAGAGCGGCACCGTTTCCCCTCGCCACAGAAAAGACGGAGATCTGGGCGCCATGAGTATTGAGGACTTTATCGCAAAAGCCAGAGCCGAAATCGACTCAAAAGAGATCAAATAAACGGAAACAGAGAAAGCCGGAGGTCCCGCGCCCCCGGCTTTTTCGGCTTTATAACGGAAAA
>CAZYLJ010000009.1:0-1928 GCA_964648555.1 uncultured Acutalibacter sp. | reverse complement strand
ACAGAGAAAGCCGGAGGTCCCGCGCCCCCGGCTTTTTCGGCTTTATAACGGAAAAACGGTCCCCACGAGCGGAAAAACGGCCCCACCCGGCGGGAGTTCCCGTAGGGGACTCCGAGCGGAAAAACGGCCCCCACCCGGCGGGAGTTCCCGAAGGGAACTCCGAGCGGAAAAGCAGTCCCCACCCGGCGGGAGTTCCCGGAGGGAACTCCGAGCGGAAATGCTTGCATTTCCGATTCTACATATCCCTGAACCGCCGCACCTTCCGCAGCTGCCGCTGCTTTCTCCTGTACAGCAGGATCAATATGATGTACACGATCAGCAGCGCGGCAATAACCGCCATAATCACCAGGAACCAGGGGGAGGTCAGCACCGACTTCCCCTGCTCCCACACATGTATCGCCTCGCTGCGCTCTACGGATTCCGCCGCCACCAGCGGCACGGTGGCCACCACTTCCCCGGCATATGAAAGGGAAGCCGTGCCGATCTGCTCCCCCTTCCGGATGGGCGCCTCCACGCTTTCCGGCACATCGGGGGTGACCAAAATGCTGCTCTGGTCCACGCTGTCCGGCAGCATGACCGCTACGTTTTCCCCGGCTACAAGCTGCAGGACGTCCTTGTTCCAGGCGTATTTCAGCCCTACAGAGCTTATCACGTCCCCCTGCACGGCAAGGGTCTTTTTCTCCAGGCTGTCCACAGCCCAGCGGAACAGGGAACGGACGTCCAGCATCTCATAGTGAATGCCGTTTTCATAGCCCTCCATATCACCCATTGCCACAGCGATATAGGTGTAGCCGTATGCTGTAGCCGAAGCGGTCAGGCAGTGCCCCGCCTCCTGCAGAGAGCCGGTCTTAATGCCCGTAGCCGACTGGTAATAATAGGTCATGCCGCCCTCGCTTACATAGTTCGAGAGCATGTAGTTGGTGGTGTACACCGTGCGCTCCTCCTGCATGTTGGTGGCCGCCTGGTCATAAGCCAGCGTGCCGGTGATTTCGGTGAAATTCGGCAGGGTCATAGCGTATTTGGTGATGACAGCCATTTCTCTGGCCGTAGTGTAGTGATTTGGGCTATACAGGCCGTGCGGGTTCGTAAAGTGGGTATGGGTGCAGCCCAGTTCCGCCGCCTTTTGGTTCATCAGTTCCACAAAATAGCTTTGCCCGGTGTAGTCTGTGCCGTCAAATTCGGCCTGGCCGCCGTCCTCCCCGTCTGTCCCGTCTGCTCCGTCTGTCCCGTCTGCCTCCGGGTCAGTATCGGCGGGAATGGAGGACGAGGAAACGCCGCTTTCGGAGCCGGCGCTCTCCGCAGCCTGCGATCCCTCCGCCTGAGAGGACAGGTCCTCCTCTTCAGCGGGGGCCGCCGTCTCTTCGGGGACAAGCTGGCCGCTTTCATACAGGGAATCCACATACTTTGCCAGAGTGAGGGCCGCGTCGTTGCCGGAAGGCACCATCATCAGGTACAAAAGCTGCAGCCCGGTAAATTCTTCTCCGACCATCACGTCCGCCATTGAGCTTCCAGTGCCATCCAGGTCGTCCTTTACGCTTTGTGGCACGGTGATCCTGGCGTTTTCCATGTCCGGAATAGTTTCGTATGCCACGATATAGGTCATGATCTTCGTCATAGAGGCCATAGGGAGTTCCTCATCGGGGTTGAGGGCATAAACCACCGAATCCGTGTCCAGATTCAGCAGGATAAGAGACTTGCAGTGAGGGCCCGCATTGTCGTCGCTGTCCCAGTTAAAGGCAAATCCCTCCGCCGAAGCCGGCACAGCAAGGGGCAGAAGAAAGGTTAAAGCGATCAGCAAAGCCAGCGCGCGCCGTTTCCAGTTTTTCATGGATACCTTCTTTCTGGGGCCTGTACGTCCCCGAAATTTTGTGATAAAATGATTGCGGAGCAATCATCGGAGAGAACCGCTCGGACGCGAAGCGCCCGCC
>CAZYLJ010000008.1:0-21683 GCA_964648555.1 uncultured Acutalibacter sp. | reverse complement strand
GCCCATCAAGGCCCCTGTGGCCGGTATTTCCTGCGGCCTCATCACAGAGGGCGACCGCTGGATGACCATGGTGGACATCCAGGGTGTGGAAGATTTCTTTGGCGACATGGACTTTAAGGTTGGCGGCACCAAGAAGGGCATCACCGCCATCCAGATGGATCTGAAGATCAAGGGCCTGCTGCCCGAGATGGTGAAGGAAGCCCTGGAAAAGACCCACAAGGCCAGAAACTATATCATCGACGAGATCATTTTGAAGGCCATTCCCGAGGTGCGGCCCGAGCTTTCCAAATACGCGCCCAAGATGCTTTCCACCCAGATCCCGGTGGACAAAATCAGGGAGGTCATCGGCACCGGAGGCAAGGTCATCCAGAAGATTTGCGCCGAATGTGAGATTACCATGGACGTGGAAGAGGACGGACACGTGTATATCTCCGGCCTCGACCTGGCCAAGTGCCAGCGTGCCCTGGACATCATCGACACCATCGTCAACGACCCGGAGCCCGGCTCCTACTACAACGGCCGCGTCACCCGCATCATGGACTTTGGCGCCTTTGTGGAGATTGCTCCCGGAAAGGAAGGCCTGGTGCATATTTCCCGGCTTGATATCAAGCGCACCGAGAAGGTCACCGACGTGGTGAACGTTGGCGACGTGGTGAAGGTAAAGGTGCTGGAGATCGATGACAAGGGAAGGCTGAACCTTTCCCGCCGTGACGCCCTCATCGATCTGGACGGCGCCGTGCCGGAGAACGATATTTCCGAGGATCGTGGCCCCCGCCGCGACCGTCACGACCGCGACCGCCGCCCCAGACGCGACTACGACCGCAGGTAACACATAAAAGAAGGGTTTTATAGCCTCCTTTTATCTCCACGGCACTCCCTGGGTTATATAGGATTGCCTGTTGTGTCCATTTTAGGAATTATTCATCAGGATGGATATGGCGGAGGACATCCACGCGCTTGGAAAAAAGCTATGCGGTGATGGTAAGATGAGAAAATAGAAGCGGCTGAAAGCGATAGGAACGAAGATAAAAACGAGTAATGAAAGAGTAACGGCTGTCTGAGATAGATGGCCGTTGTCTTTTTGCTTTTGATATGATACTATAAGGAATATGCAGACAGGGGGGATTTTCATGTCCAAGAAGGTCATCGTTGCCATGAGCGGTGGAGTAGATTCCAGCGTGGCTGCATTGCTTTTGCAGCGGGAGGGGTATGAAGTCATGGGCGTCACCCTGCGACTGTACGACAACGAGGATGCCGGCATCCCCCGGGAAAAGACCTGCTGCTCATTAGATGACGTCAACGACGCCCGGGGCGTGGCGGCCCGCTTGGGTGTGCCCTTTTATGTATTCAATTTCAAGGAGGATTTCCGCCGGCAGGTAATGGAGCGCTTTACCGCCGCCTACGAGAAAGGCGAAACACCCAACCCCTGCATCGACTGCAACAGGTTCATCAAATTTGGCAAGCTGATGGAGAGGCGGCGGGAACTGGGCTGGGATTATGTGGCCACTGGCCATTACGCACGGGTAGAGCGGGATAAGAGCACCGGCCGCTGGCTTTTGAAAAAGGGGCTGGACGCATCAAAAGACCAGAGCTATGTGCTTTACGCCCTAAGTCAGGGGGAGCTTTCCCACCTGCTGTTACCCCTGGGGGGTCTGACCAAAGAGGAAACCCGGCAGCTGGCCGAGGAGAGTGGCTTCGGCAATGCAAGGAAGAAGGACAGTCAGGACATTTGCTTTGTGCCGGATGGGAACTATGCCGCCTTTATCGAACGGTATACCGGCAAAAGATTCCCTCCCGGCGATTTTGTAGGGACCGGGGGCCAGGTCTACGGTCAGCACAAGGGGATCATACACTACACGGTGGGCCAGCGGAAGGGACTGGGCTTGTCCTTCCCTCAGCCTATGTACGTCTGCGGGGTGGACACCGCGGGAAACCAGGTACTGCTTGGCGAGCACCGGGAGCTTTTTTCCTCTGTTGTGACGGCAAAAGACATCAATCTGATCTCCGTTCCCGTTATAGAGCAGCCTATGCGGGTAAAGGCGAAAATACGCTACCGCCAGACAGAACAGCCTGCTACGGTGGAGCAGACCGGCCCTGACGATTTGAAAGTGGTGTTTGACGAGCCCCAGCGGGCGGTGACGCCGGGCCAGGCTCTGGTGCTGTATGACGGCGATACCGTGGTGGGCGGCGGTACTATAACAGCAGGAACATGAGGGCAAACAGCAATTCATGGCTGCTGTTCTCTTCCCCGCTGAGAAGGATGAGCAAAGCTAAAATCAGCGTCCGCTCCTGATCCTGGAGCAGGTTTTCCAGCAGGCCGGGGCGGCGCTCATGGGGGATTTGGGCCGGTTCGGATTTCGGCGCAGAATGTTCCAGCGAAGGCTGTTCCGGCGCGTGGGGAGTTGGTTCTTCCGGGCGGGGAGAGCGCGGTATTCTGGCCCGGGACTGCATTTCCCTAGCCCGGCGGACGGCTTCCTCCTGCATCTGACGGATATTGTATTCACCGGGCAAAGGGAAGTCCTCCTTTCACAGCAAGCTGGAAAGCAGGCCGGAAAACAGCCCGCTTTCCTTCAAGAGGGGCATCAGCCGCATCATCTGCAAAATGCGAATGGCCTCGTCCAGCTTTTGTTGGCGCTGGGCGCTGAGCAGAGGCCGCAGGGATCGCAGCAGCCGGGTTGAATCGTCCTCCCGGTTGACCTGGCCCAAAAGCGGGGCCAGGCGGTTGACTGCCTGCAGCATCTCCGGGGTGATGTTCCCCAATGCCCCCAGGGGGTTGGAGGAAGATGGAGGGGCCACGGCAGGGGCCGGCACCTGCGCTGGCGCCGGCGCCGCGGGCGCTGAAGCGGCCGAAGCCGCCGGGGCGGCGGCTTGCCCCTGCTGTTCACCGGTAAGCCCCAGGGCTCCCATCATGGCCTGGATCTTCTGCATGCTTTGAGGATCCGATAAGATCTGGTTGATCTGGTTCCCGATATCGTCCATAGGTCTTCCCCCTTATTCCTCCTTTTTTCCCAGCATACGAAGAAGCTGCTGGGCCTGGGGGGTGGAAAGCAGCTTCTTTGCCGCTTCCGGGTCCGTCAGCACTTTTTTCATGGCCTCGCTTTCCCCGCTGGAAGCGTTCCCCAGCATTTGGGAAAGGTTGCCGTTTTGGGCGGCCTGCTTCAGGGCCTCCGGGGTGGTGCCCAAGCGGCTTGCGGTGAGCTTCAAAAGGTTTTCCAATTTATTTTCATCCATATCATGACCCACCTTTCCCCCTATACTATGCGAAAAGGGGGAAAAAGATGAAAAAGACAAGCACGCCCTGTGCGTGAAAAGGAGAGGAGCGGGAAAATGAGAATATTGGTGGTGTCCGATTCCCACGGGAACGGCGAAAATTTAAAGCGGGCCATCCTTTCTCAGCCAAAGGCAGAGATCGTCATCCACCTGGGCGACGGGGAACAGGAATCCGCCCTGATGCAGAGGAGCTTTCCCGAGAAGATGTTTCTGCGGGTAAAGGGCAACTGTGATTTCAGCTCCCAGCTGCCCTATGCCGGAGAGTACACCGTGACGGAGGAAACCCTGGGCGATGTGAAGATATTCTACACCCACGGCCAATATTACAGTGTGAAATCCGGGCTGTACAATGCTGTTTGCGCCGCCAGAGAGCGGAAAGCCCGGGTGCTGCTGTTCGGCCACACGCACAACGCCATGACCGACTACGACGACGGTCTGTATATCATGAACCCCGGGGCCCTGAGCGGCTGGCGCCCCACCTACGGCACCCTGGATATCACCCCCCAGGGCATCGTGACGAATATCGTCCGGCTGCCATAAACATGCGCCCCGCAGTGAAAATGATTCTCCGCAGAGAATTTGACATGACCCGACAGGGGAATCCCTTGACAACACAACCATAAAATGGTACTCTTAAATCAGAAAACTGAGCGAAATGACGGCTTTCTGAAATCTGAAACAGAGAGGAACGATGGATATGACCGAGTATGAAAGATGGCTTTCCCAGAACCTGGACGACAAGGATTTAACGGAAGAGCTGTTGGCCGTAAAGGGCCAGCCGGAGGAGATCAACGACAGGTTCTACCGTGACCTGGAGTTCGGCACCGGGGGCCTGAGAGGCGTCATCGGCGCGGGAACCAACCGCATGAACGTATACACCGTGCGCAAGGCCACCCAGGGCATGGCGAACTACCTGTTAAAGCACGCCAACGGAAAGCCCCAGTCGGTCGCCATCGCCCACGACAGTCGCAACAAGGGCGTGGCCTTTGCCCAGCAGTCGGCGGCGGTGCTGGCCGCCAATGGTATCAAGGCGTACCTGTACCCCCAGTTGATGCCTACCCCATCCCTTTCCTACGCCGTGCGGCATTTGAAGTGCGACGCGGGCATCTGCGTCACCGCCAGCCACAACCCCGCCAAGTATAACGGCTATAAGGCCTATGGCAGCGACGGTTGCCAGGTCACCGCCGATATGGCCGATGGCATCATGAACGAGATCAACTCCCTCGACATCTTCGCGGACGTGAAGAAGATGGACTTTGACGAGGGCGTCAAGCAGGGCCTCATCGAGTATATCGGAGAGGAGACCGTCAGCGCTTTTTTGGACGATGTGTACAAGGAGAGCCTCATCGGCGACGCCGGCAATTTGAAGCTGGTGTACACCCCCTTAAACGGCAGCGGCAAAATGTGCGTTACCCGCATCCTGGACAGGATCGGCGTGAAGGACATCACCGTTGTGCCGGAGCAGGCTGAGCCCGACGGCAACTTCCCCACCTGCCCCTATCCGAACCCGGAGATCCGGGAGGCGCTGCAAAAAGGCCTGGAGCTTTGCGAAAGGGTGCAGCCCGACCTGCTGCTGGCTACCGACCCTGACTGCGACCGCGTGGGCATCGCCGTGAACCAGAAGGGTGAGTATGTGCTCATGACCGGCAACGAGGTTGGCATTCTGCTGTTGGATTTTATCGCCCGCGTCAAAAAGGAGCAGGGCAGGCTGCCCAAGAATCCTGTGGCTGTGACCACCATCGTCTCCACCGACATGGTTGACCCCATCGCCAGGAACTACGGCGTGGAAATGCGCCGGTGCCTGACGGGCTTTAAGTACATCGGCGACATCATCGCCGAGCTGGAGGAAAAGGGAGAGGAAGACCGGTATCTGTTGGGCTTTGAGGAGAGCTACGGCTACCTTTCCGGCGGCTATGTAAGGGATAAGGACGCCGTGGACGGCAGTATGCTCATCTGCGAAATGGCTTCTTACTACAAGAAGAAGGGTATGACGCTGGTGGACGCCATCAACGCTCTGTATGAGAAGTACGGCTATTACCAGAACGGCCTGTGCAACTTCGGCTTTGAGGGCGAGGACGGCATGAAGACCATGAACGCCATCATGGACACCCTGCGGAAGAACCCGCCCAAGGAGATCGCAGGGGCCAAGGTCATTGGCCGCAGCGACTACCTGGAATCCGTCTCCTATGGCGATAAAGAGGGGACTATCGATCTGCCCAAATCCAACGTGCTGGAATACCGCATGGAGAACGGCTGTAAGTTGATCGTCCGTCCCTCCGGCACCGAGCCGAAGATCAAAATTTATCTTTCCGGCAAGGGCGCTACCCGTGCGGAAAGTACGGCGGTCATTGAAAAAATGAAGGCCGCTGTGCCCGGTCTGCTGGGAATTTAAGCTATAACAATTAGAAAATAAAAAGGCCCGCCTGCCGCAAATTCGTGGTGGGCGGGTCTTTTCGTGCGTTTGTTAAGATACAGTATAGTGAGCGGTGAGGGTGTTCTTTATTTGCTCGTCATTGGAAAGCATGGGATCGGAAAAGGCTTTGACGCGGCAGAAGCCCCGGACAAACGATTCACACTCCTCAAATGACGAGATGGTTTTTATCTGTCTCATAAGTTTCCTATTATTTCCTTACGTAGATTTTTTTATCTCTTCAATTTTTAATATGGGTGCGGCGATGTATTTGTTGCACAAGGGCAAAAGCGGCCCGGTGCCAAAGGCCATGATGAGGGTACCCAGGCCGATGTTGGCCCCGCAGGCAAAGCCTATGCCGACGCAGATCAGGTCGCTGATGATGCGCCACCAGCGGAAGGGCAGCTTCGTGCGGTTGGGCACGATGAAGGAAAGGCTGTCGTAGGGGGACATGCCCAGGTTTGAGGTGACGTAGAAGGAGCAGCCCACGATCTGGAACGCCACGCCCAGCAGGGTGAGAAGCACCCGCGCCCAGATGGGCAGGGCCTCTGTGGGAGGCAGGATGTGGGGCAGGATGAAGCTGCGGCCAAAGTCCGCGGCATAGCCCAGCACGAACATGTTCCCCAGGGTACCAAGCCCCAGCATGGAGCGATCCAGGAAGAAAACGAGAATGAGCAGCAGACAGTTACAAATGGCCTGCCAGGTGCCGAAGCTCAGCCCCAGCCTGGAGGAAATGCCCAGGTTGAGGGTGGAAAAGGGGTCGGCCCCCATAGCGCCCCACACGAACAAGCTGACGCCAAAGCCCATGATGATGACCGAGCAGAGCATAAAAAGGATACGCCGAGGCAGCTTTTGTCCAGCGTATTTTCCCGTGTATTTCCGCTTGTTTTCCATACCTATATCTACACTTCCCTTTTCACTCAGCACAATATTCTGCGGTTTCGCGTCAGCGAAATTCCGGCGTATTGAGAGGCCGGAAAAATTAGCCGGTTTGAAAAACCTGCTTTTCAAACTGATTCTCTGGCCACGGCCAGCATGAGCTTGATACGGTTTTCCTGGTTCACTTTAGTGGCGCTGGGGTCGTAGTCGATGGGCACGATGTTGGCCTGGGGGTACACGGTCTTCACCTTGCGAATCATCCCCTTGCCCACGATGTGGTTGGGCAAACAGCCAAAGGGCTGGGTGCACACCACGTTGCCGTAGCCGCTTTCGATGAGTTCCATGACCTCGGCGGTCAAAAGCCAGCCCTCCCCCATTTTGCAGCCGTAGCCGATGACCTTGCCCGCCAGCTCTTTCAGGTGAGCATAGGGCGCGGGGGGCGTGAACTGGGGATACTTCTTCACCGCCGCGATCAAATCCGTCTCAAATTTGGTAAAGTACCATTTCAGAACGGTGCACAGCTGTTTTTTGGCGGGGTTGCCCCCATACAGAGCGATGTCCTCCAATCGGTTGTCCACCTTGAAGATCATAAAGCCCAAGATGCCGGGTACCATGACCTCGCACCCCTGCTCGAACAGGAACTGCTCCAGGCCGTTGTTTGCCAGGGGGGAATATTTCACGTAAATTTCCCCCACCACGCCGACCTTAGTCTTTTTCACCTTATGGCAGGGCACCTCGGCAAAGGACTTGGCGATATTGTCAAAATATTCCCGCACCTCCCGCTGGGAGAAGGCCTTGCCCTGCTCGAAAAGCTTTGTCAGCGTCAGGATCCACTGCTCTACCAGAGCGTCCGCCGCGCCGGGGGTAGCCTCGTAGGGCTTTACCTGGTTTTTCAGCAGCATCAGCAGGTCGCCGTAGGTGAGGGCCGCGATGGCCCTGCGCAATAAGGGCAAAGTGATCTGGAACCCGGAGTTGGATTCCAGCCCGGAGAGGTTTAACGAGATGACGGGGATATAGTCCAGGCCGTCTTTTTTCAATGCCTTGCGCAGCAGATGGATGTAGTTGGAGGCCCGGCACCCGCCGCCGGTCTGGGTCATGATGAGGGCGACCTTATGCAGGTCGTATTTTCCGCTGTGCAGGGCATGCATCAGCTGACCGATGGACAAAAGCGCCGGGTAGCAGGTGTCGTTATGTACGTATTTCAGTCCCTCGTCCACGATCTCCCGGCCGGTAGTGCGCAGCAGGTCCACGTGGTACCCAAAGCTCTCCAGCACATTTTTGATGAGCTCAAAATGGATGGGAGCCATATTTGGGGTGATGATGGTATAGTCCTTTTTCATTTCCCGGGTAAATTCCACCCTGGTATTATCGTCCGGCATAATTGGCCTCCTGTTATTTTACTGCTTCGCTTCCCAAACCCAGAGCCGCGAAAAGGCTCCTCAAGCGGATGCGCACGGCGCCCAGGTTGGTTATCTCGTCGATCTTGATCTGCGTGTAAATGCGGTCTCCGCTTTCCAGAATGGAACGCACCTCGTCGCCGGTAATGGCGTCCACGCCGCAGCCGAAGGAGACCATCTGCACCAGGTTGATGCGCCTGTCTCCGGAATCGGCCACGAATTTGGCGGCGCTGTACAGCCTTGCGTGGTAGGTCCACTGGTTTAAGACGTGGGTGGGGAATTTTTCCGTCAGGTGGCTGACGGAATCCTCTGTGACTAACACCGCGCCGCACTCGCAGATGAGCTTGTCGATGCCGTGGTTAATTTCGGCATCCAGGTGGTAGGGACGCCCGGAAAGGACGATGACCGGCAGATCCTGTTCCTTTGCCAGGGCAAGATATTCCTCCCCCTTTTTGCGGATGCGGCCCATGTGGGCCTCGTATTCCGCGTAGGCGGCGTCGGCAGCGGCCTTGACCTCCTTTTCCGGAATGGGCGGGAAATACTTGGCCAGGATGGCCGTCATTTTCCCGGGGAAATCATGGCGGCGGTGGGGGCCGACGTAGTCGTAGATGAATTTCACGTTTTCCAGCGCTGTGATGTTGGCGTCCAGCACCTCCGGGTAATAGGCCACCACAGGGCAGTTATAGTGGTTATCGCCCTTGTGCTCGTCAAAATTGTAGCTCATACAGGGATAGAAGATGGCGTCCGGCTTCTGCTCTAACAGCGCCTCAATGTGGCCGTGCATCAGCTTGGCCGGGTAGCACACC
This sequence comes from uncultured Acutalibacter sp., assembly GCA_964648555.1. Taxonomy (GTDB): domain Bacteria; phylum Bacillota; class Clostridia; order Oscillospirales; family Acutalibacteraceae; genus Acutalibacter. Next base: position 12,921 of record CAZYLJ010000008.1, on the reverse strand, counting down.
GTGTCCGAGGGGATGGTGTGCTGGCCGCGGAAATACAGCTTCCTGTCGGATTCCGGCGAGCGGGTGACACCAAAGCCCAGCTTAGTGAAGAAGGTGTACCAGAAGGGGTACAGCTCATACATATTGAGCCCCATGGGGATGCCGATAACGCCCCGCTTTCCCTCACAGGGGACGTAGGAGGCAAGCAGCTGGCGCTTGTAATCGTACAGGTTGTATTTGGCGGTCTTGCTATGCTTTTGCAGAGGCTTGTCGCAACGGTTGCCGGCAATGTACCTGGCCCCGTTCTGGAAGGTGTTTACCGTCAGGCGGCAGTGGTTTTGGCAGCCGTTGCAGGTGATGGCCTTTACCTCATGGGTAAAGGAGTTGAGGGCTTCCGCCGTAAGAACGGTGCTTTCGCCCTTGCCGTGCTGCTTCGCGTACAGGGCCGCGCCGTAAGCGCCCATCAGCCCGGAGACCGAGGGCCTTGTCACGTTTTTGCCGATCTCCATTTCAAAGGCCCGCAAGACCGCGTCGTTTAAGAAGGTGCCGCCCTGCACAACGATGTGGTCGCCTAAGCTCTTTGCGTCCGTGACGCGGATGACCTTATACAGGGCGTTCTTTACCACGCTCATGGAAAGGCCCGCAGAGATGTTTTCGATGGAAGCGCCGTCCTTCTGGGCCTGCTTGACGGAGGAATTCATGAACACCGTGCAGCGGGAGCCCAGGTCGACCGGGCTGTCGGCAAACAGGCCCCGCTTGGCGAACTCGCTCATATCAAAGCCCAAAGCCCCGGCAAAGGTCTGCAAAAAAGAGCCGCAGCCGGAGGAGCAGGCCTCGTTCAGGAAGATATTGTCGATGGCGCCGTTTTTGATCTTGAAGCATTTGATGTCCTGGCCGCCGATGTCGATGATGAAATCCACGGCCGGCTCAAACTTTTTGGCGGCGGTAAAGTGGGCGATGGTTTCCACCACGCCCATGTCCAGGGAAAAGGCATTTTTGATGATCTCCTCGCCGTAGCCGGTAGAGGCGGTGGAAAGGATCTTCACGCCGGGGAATTTTTGATACAGGTCAGAGAGGAAGTCTTTTACAAGGGGCACCGGGTTGCCGGAATTGGGCAGGTAGCGGGAGAAGATGATCTCCTCCCGGCTGTTGATCGCCACGGCCTTTACCGTGGTGGAGCCGGCGTCGATGCCGATACAGGCGATCTTATCCTCCAACAGGGGGGCATCGGTGGGGACGTTGTCCTTCTGGTGGCGGGCCGCGAACTCCTCATATTCCGCCTCATCCCGGAACAGGGCGTCGCTGCTCTGGTAGTGGTGACTGGAGCTGTAATTTTTGATGCGCTCCGTCACTTCCACAAGGTCAAATTCCTCGCTGGTCTCAGCCATGGCCGCGCCGGCCGCCACATAGTAGAGGCTGTTTTCCGGGCAGACGCCGGAAACGCCCAAAATGCGGTCGAAGGCGGCCCGCAGCTGGGGAAGAAAGGTCAGCGGCCCGCCCAGGTATACCACCCTGCCGGTGATCTCCCGGCCCTGGGCCAGGCCGGCGATGGTCTGGTTGACCACGGCCTCCAGAATGCTCAGGGCGATGTCGGTTTTCTGGGCGCCCTGGTTTAGCAGCGCCTGGATATCGGATTTGGCGAACACGCCGCACCGGGAGGCAATACTATAGGTGCGCTCGCTTTCCTTTGACAGCTCGTTGAGGCCGTCGGGGGTGGTGTTCAAAAGGGTGGCCATCTGGTCGATAAAAGCCCCGGTGCCCCCGGCGCAGGAGCCATTCATCCGCACCTCCATAGAGCCTGTAAGGAACAGTATTTTCGCGTCCTCGCCGCCCAGCTCGATGACCACATCGGTGCCCGGCTGATAGGCCCTTACCGCCGTGCGGGTGGCGTAGACCTCCTGCACAAAGGGGATGTGCAGATCCTCCGCCAAGCCCATGCCGGCAGAGCCGGAAACGCACAGCCCGGCCCGCTTTAACCGGGGAAGCTTTTCCTGGATGCGGGAAAGCATAGCGGAAGCCTTTTCCGCGATTTGAGAATAGTGGCGCTCGTATTCCTGAAACACCGGCTGTCCGGCGTCGTCGAACACCACACACTTCAGTGTGGTAGAGCCCACATCCATACCGATTTTCATAATGAAGGGATTCTTCCTTTCTTGTTTCTTATCATATCCTGCGTTGCTTCATAATCAGACCCATTGTAGCATTTTTCGACGGGAAAATCAACAGGAAGGGATAGGGCAAGAGCCTGTTCTGAAAAAGTTCATAAAATTTTATGTTATTAGCGGACAAGTTATGCTATACTAGACGCTGGACATTGACGCTGAACGGAGGGACGATGCTATGGAGCCGGTGGTGTATGAACGGCAGGTCTACTACTACGAAACGGACAGGATGGACTGCGTCCATCATTCCAACTATATCCGCTGGTTCGAGGAAGCCCGCATTTATTTTATGCGGGTCAAGGGGTTTTCCTATGAATCTCTGGAAAAGGCCGGCGTGTTGAGCCCCGTGCTGCGGGCAGAGGCCGAGTATAAGTCCATGACACGCTTTGGGGAGACGGTGCTCATCGAAATACGGCTGGAAAGCTACACGGGTACGCGCATTGCCTTTTCTTATACCGTAAAAGACAAGGAGACCGGGGCCCTGCGGTGTGAAGGAAAAACTTCCCATTGCTTTTTAAACAGAGCGGGAAAGCCCGCGCCCCTGAAGAAGCTTGCCCCGGATCACGACCGGGCCGTGCGGGCCTGCTTAGGTGAATGATATGAATATCTGTGAAAACGCGAGGAAAAACCCCAGAGAGCGGGCGGAGGACCTGCTTTCCCGCATGACGCTGCGCGAAAAGGTGGGGCAACTGAACCAACGGCTTTACGGCTTTGCCGCCTATGAAAGGCACGGGGAGGAGATCGCCCTTTCTGAGAGCTTTCAACGCGAGGTGGAAAGGTGGGGCGGCCTGGGGGTGCTTTACGGTCTATACCGGGCAGATCCCTGGTCGAAAAAAGATTTTGAGACGGGCCTATATGGGAAATACATGAAAAAGGCCTATAACCTGGCCCAAAAGTATGTGATGGAACATTCCCGATTTCATGTGCCCATGCTCATGAGCAGCGAGTGCCCCCACGGGCACCAGGCCCTGGACGGCTACCTGCTGCCGGTGAACCTGGCGGTTGGTGCGGCTCTCAGCCCGGAGCTGACCGAGCGGGCGTACCGGGTCTGCGGGGCGCAGCTGAAAGAATTGGGCGTAGACCTTGCGCTGATCTCCATGCTGGATATTCTGCGGGACCCCAGGTGGGGCCGCAGCGAGGAGTGCTATGGCGAGGATCCGTACCTTGCCGCCGCCCTGGCCAAGGCCGCTGTGACCGGCTGCCAAAGCGAAGGCGTGGCAGTGGTGGCGAAGCATTTCTGCGCTCAGGGGGAGACCACCGGGGGCGTCAACGCCAGTGCCGCCCGTATCGGTGAGCGGGAGCTGCGGGAAATACACCTGCCGGGAATGAGGGCCTGCTGTGAGGCAGGCGTCCAGGGCGTCATGGCGGCGTATAACGAGATCGACGGCGTGTACTGCCACGCCAATGGGAAACTTCTGCGGGACGTTCTGCGGGAGGAAATGGGCTTTTCCGGCGTGGTCATGGCCGACGGCGTGGCAATCGACATGCTGACGGCCCTGACGGGAGACCTGGTGGCCTCCGGGGCCCTGGCGCGGAAGGCCGGTGTGGATATCGGCCTGTGGGACCGCTCCTTCGGCTGCTTGGAGGAAGCGGTGGAGCGCGGCCTCATCTCTGAGAGCTTGGTGGACGAGGCGGCCCTGCGGGTGCTGGAAATAAAATTTGCCCGGGGGCTGTTCGAGCACCCTTATCTGGATGAGGAGGAGCCCCGTCGGTTCACTTATGAAAAAAACCCGGAAAGCCTGGAGCTTGCCCGCCAAAGCCCGGTTTTGCTGAAAAACGACGGGCTCCTGCCCTTAAAGCTTTGCAAGGGCGGGAAGGTGGCGGTCATCGGGCCAAACGCAAATAACTGCTACGACCAGTTGGGCGATTACACCCCGCCTCAGCGGCCGGAAAGCTGTGTTACCCTGCTGGAAGGGTTAAAGCGTGAGCTTGGCGAAGGCCGTGTTTCTTACGCGGCGGGCTGCACCGTCTGCGGCGGGGAAAGGGAGAATATCCCGGCGGCGGTGAAGCTGGCAAGGGAAAGCGATATCGTTGTCTTGTCCCTTGGCGGCTCATCCAACCGGTTTGCCGGGGCCAGGTTCGACATCAACGGCGCGGCCGTGCCGGACGGCCCCACCCAGATGGACTGCGGCGAGGGGGTGGACTCTCCAACGCTTGCCCTGCCCGGCGTGCAGGAAGAGCTGGCGGAGGCTGTTTTCGCCACGGGCAAGCCGGTGGCGCTGGTCATCCAGGCTGGCAGGCCTTACGCGGTAGGCAGCCTTGTGGAAAGGTCCAACGGAGCCCTCTACGCCTTTTACCCCGGCCCCCAGGGCGGCAGAGCCCTGGCGGAACTCCTTACGGGGAAAATTTCTCCCAGCGGCCGGTTGCCGGCCTCCCTGCCCAGGGACGCCGCCCATCTCCCCTGCTATTACAATCATAAGTCATCTTATGCTCCAAAAGAGGAAAGCGCGGCGTTCCCCTTTGGCTTTGGGCTTTCGTATACTTCCTTCCGGCTGAGAAGCATCCGCTTTCCCAAGGCTGTGACCCGCAAAGAGCTGGAAAGCGGGAAGCGTGCCGAGGTCTCCTTCACCCTGGAAAACGCCGGAAAAATGGACAGCTATGCCGTGCCAATGCTCTTTATCAGGAGAAAACAGGGCAGCACTGTGGGAAGGGTGAAAGAGCTGAAGGGCTTTTGCAAAGAGCTCCTCCGGGCAGGGGAGAAGAAAAAATGCGTCCTTTCCCTGGGAAAAGAAGAACTTTCCCTGTGGGATGCTGACATGCGCTTTACGGCGGAGCCGGGAGAAATCTCCCTCTTTTTGGAGGAGGGCGGCGTTCGGTACGGCGAAGGCGTTCTTAAGGTGGAATGAGCATGGAGGTGCGCGTCATGGGCAAGCTATGGAAAAAAGGGAAAAAGGTCTGGGTACCCCTGGCGGTGTGCTTCTCTCTGCTTATCGCACAGGCGGCCTTCCAGCTGCTGGCGCCCGGCGCGGTAGGCGAATTTATGGTGGTGGGTATCCGGCAGAACGGTTTGACCGCTCAGCTGCCGGAGGCCGTCAGCGCCCAGGGCATGGAGCTTTTGAAGCTGTTTCTCTCTGAAAGCGAGCAGAGGGATATGGACAGGATGTATATTTCCGTGCGGCCCGGCAGCAGCGAGGCGGAGCGCCTGGCGGGGGAATTCCCCCTGGCTGGGGATTCCCCCATTTGCGCCCGCCGGGACGATTTGACGGAAGAGACGCTTTCCTATGGTGGGCAGCTGTACAGCAGGGCCGCCTACGCTTTGGAAAGCTATTTGAAGGTCTCCGGGCTTTTGGATGGGGAGCAGTCCGGGGCAGATGTGCTTCAGGCCCTGCGGGAAAAAGAAAGGGAGCCGGGCGAGCACGGGGAATATCTGAAAAAGCCATCCGCAGAGGAAAGCGAGCTGCCGGAGGGAATACTGGGCAGTATGCCGGAGGACGCGCTGTTTGACATGCCGGAGACGGAGGGACAGCATTTCGCGGGAGATGCGGAGATCGGCCAAATGAGCCTTGGAGAAGGTGGAACGGCAGGCGACAGGGCCCTCCAGGGCAGCGTCAATAAGACCTATGGCGGCGCCCAACAGACAGAAAGCGCCCCAGAGGAAGGAACATCCCAGAGCCTCTACGCGATCGGCGGCGAGCTGGAAGCCTATTACGCGCTTTTACCCACGCTGGAAAAGGAAACGGAAAAGGTGGAAAAGGCCCGAACCACGGCAGCAGACGTTGACATCCGGGCGGCGGAGCAGGTCGGCGTCAGGTACCAAAAGCTGTTTTTGGAGGAATTGGGCGTGGACGTCGGCAGGATCGCCAACGACTGCCGGGAAGCCACAGCCGGCCGTGCGATGCTTTATACGGCGCTGGCCCTGCTGGCTGCGGCAGCGGTGTGGATCATCTCCGCGAAGGCGGGCTTGGACGCCTTTTGGGTGAAGGCGGCAAGGGCGGCGGCATATCTGCCCGTTTTGGGGGTTACCGGCTCGGTGCTGGCCTTTCGGAGCAGCACCGCCTGGCATTGGACGGCGGCCTTTATCGCACTGCTCTGCCTGGGGGCGGCAGCTTTGGCGGGCCTGTGGCTTTTCCCCAACACTGCCATTGTACGGAAGATTTCCCATATCCTGGCCGCTGTGGGGAAGGAGCCCTTTCCCGGCCTGGGCGGGGCCGCGGCCCTTGCCCTGCTGGAGTTTCTCTGTGTTTTAGCGGCTTTGGCCATCAAAGGCGGGCCCGGGGCGATGCTGGCATTATACGGCTTTGAAATATTTCTGGCGATTTGGGCGGCGGCGGATCTGCTTTCGCATATCCGGCGGCGTGAAATGAATACATAAAAAGAGCGGAAGAGGGAAAAGACAGAAAGGAAGAATGGAATTTGAAGGCTGTTGTTTTGGTCAATCCCCACGCAGGGCGGCAGAATATCCTGCGGGAGCTGGAAGGGGTAAAAAGTGCTTTTGAGGAAAGCGGCTGGGAAACGGAGCTGATCCAGACGGAAAGCGCGGAACAGGCGGCGGAAGTTATCCGGGAGAACGCCCACGGGCAGGCGGATCTGCTGGTCTGCTGCGGGGGAGACGGCACCCTGAGCGAAACGGCAGACGTGCTTCTAAAGGCCGGCGGCACAACGCCGCTCGGCTATATCCCCGCGGGCACCACCAACGACTTTGCCGCATTTCTCGGCCTGCCGAGAGAGCCCGTCAAGGCCGCCCAGCGCATCGTTTCGGGGGAAGCCCATCCCCTGGACGCGGGGCGCTTTGGAAACAGGCACTTTATCTATGTAGCGTCCTTTGGGGCCTTTACCCAAAGCTCCTACGCCACGAACCAGTCCCTGAAAAACGTCCTTGGCCACCTGGCCTACGTGCTGGAGGGCATCCGGGAACTGCCCAGCCTGCGGGCCTACTCCCTGCGGGCGGAAACGGTGGAAGGGGAAGTTTTTGAGGGGGAGTATCTGTTTGGCGCGGTGAGCAGCTCCACCTCCTTTGGCGGTGTGGTGAAGCTGGACCCGGCTCTGGTGGGAAGGGCGGACGGCGTGTTCGAGGTCACGCTGATCAAGCGGCCGAAAAGCCTTGCAGAGCTGAACGGGATCGTGGGCGCGCTGACCAGCGGCAAATTTGACAACGAGATGATCGATTTTACCCACACAAGGGGCGTTGCCTTTTCCTGCAAGGAGGCTATGCCCTGGTCCCTGGACGGGGAGTACGACCCCGGCGGCGAACAGGTAAAAATAGAAGTGCTGCCGGGCGCCATCAAGCTGCGCTGCTGAAAGGAACGGTCAACTTCACGAAATGTTCATTTGTTTTTCTTGCTTTTGCCATAGAAAGCCGGTAAAATGAAGAAAAACCGGGGAAACACAAAAGGAGGCGGTCATATGGCCAACGGAAAGATTTTGATCGTGGACGACGACACGAATATCTGCGAGCTTTTGCGGCTTTATATCGAAAAGGAGGGCTTTACGGCCTCCATCGCCAACGACGGGGAAACGGCATTGAAGATTTTCGAGACTGTCTCGCCGGATCTGATTCTGCTGGACATCATGCTGCCTGGCTTGGACGGCTGGCAGGTATGCAGGGAAATCCGGAGGAAATCGGCCTGCCCCATCATCATGCTGACAGCCAAGGGCGAGGTGTTCGACAAGGTGCTGGGCCTGGAGCTTGGCGCGGACGACTACGTGGTAAAGCCCTTTGAGACGAAAGAGGTGGTGGCCCGCATCAATGCTGTGCTGCGCCGCAGCGGCCAGAATAGCGATCGGCAGGATGAAAAGAAAGAAGTCACCTATGAAAATCTGTCCATCAACCTGACGAATTACGAGCTGAAGGTGAAGGGCGTTCAGGTGGACACGCCGCCCAAGGAAATGGAGCTCATTTACCACCTGGCCAGCAACCCCAACCGGGTATTCACCCGGGACCAGCTTTTAGACGAGGTGTGGGGCTTTGACTATTACGGCGACAGCCGTACTGTAGACGTACATGTAAAGCGCCTACGGGAAAAGCTGGAGGGTGTTTCCGACAAATGGGCCTTAAAGACCGTTTGGGGCGTGGGATATAAGTTTGAAGTGAAAGAGTAAAAAGAGGGCGCGGTATGCAGAAAAGCATCTTTAAGCGGTATCTCACCATGACCATGGCCATCGTGATTTTGAGCTTTGTGCTGCTGGGCAGCGTGCTGATGTTGTTCTTCTCCCAGTATTGGCGGGGAGAAAAGCGGGAGCTGCTGACCCAGAACGCCCAGTCCATTTCTAGCATCGCCGGGAACCTTCTGGGCCGAAACGAGGATCTGCCGGACAATGTGATGCAGGCTTTCCTGTCGAGCTTTGCCGGCAGCGTGGACGCTGACATCTTCGTCACCGACACAGATGGGAAGATACTGGTCGGCAACTACGCCAACAGCCATCTGCAGGGCGCGGAAAAGGTGCCTCCCGGCGCGGTGGCGGCGGCCATGCAGGGGGGATATGAGGGCCGCAATAATTTCGGCGGATTATACAGCACAAGATATTATATCATCGGTGTGCCCATGCGGGCGGGGGATAACGGCCCGGTGGCCGGGGCGGTGTTTGCCGCTACCAGCGCCGCCACGGTCAACGAGTTTCAAAGCCGCCTGTTCCAGATATTCCTGGTGGCCTCGGCGGCGGCGCTGTTTGTCACCTTCTGCATGGTGGGGGCCTTCGCCTACCGGCTGGTAAAGCCCCTGCGGCAGATGTCAGCGGCGGCCCGCAGCTTTGGCGCGGGAGATTTCTCCGTGCGGGTGCCCGTCACCAGCGAGGACGAGCTGGGTCAGCTGGCCGTGTCCTTCAACAACATGGCAAACTCCCTGTCCATTTCAGAGGGCACCCGGCGAAGCTTTATCGCCAATGTCTCTCACGAGCTGAAGACGCCAATGACCACCATCGCCGGGTTTATCGACGGCATTTTGGACGGCACCATCCCGCCGGAGGAGCAAGACAAATACCTTGGCATCGTCTCCAGCGAGGTAAAGCGCCTGTCCCGACTGGTGCGCTCCATGCTGGATCTTTCCCGCATCGATAATGGGGAAATGAAGCTGAACCCCGGCCAGTTTGACATCACCAACACGGTGGTGACCACTCTTTTGACCTTTGAGCAAAGCATCAACAATAAGCAGATCGAGATAAGGGGGCTGGAAAACGCCAGGCCCCAAACCGTTACCGGGGACCAGGATCTGATCCACCAGGTGGTGTACAATCTGGTGGAAAACGCCGTGAAGTTTACGAACCCCGGCGGGTATATCAGTGTTTTGGTAAACGACAGCATCGACCGCACCACCGTGGTCATCGAGAACAGCGGGCCGGGTATCGCCCCGGAAGAGCTGCCCCATATCTTCGAGCGCTTTTACAAGACGGACAAATCCCGCAGCCAGGACAAAAACGGCATGGGATTGGGCCTGTACATCGTGAAGACGATTTTGAAGCTGCACGGCGGGGACATCTCCGTCACCTCGGCCCAGGGGGAATTTTGTCGGTTCCAGTTTTACCTGCCAAAGCCCCCGGAGCAGCCCAAGCTGAAGGAGGGAGCGCCTTCCAAGCAAAAGGAAGGAAAGCCGAGGTCCAGAAAGAACGACGACGAAAGGAGCAAGGAACATGAATGACGAAGAAAACAAGGTGACGCCGGAGGAGGAGTCTCCTGACGCGGAACAGCCCATGACGGAGGAGCAGGCGGAGGATCAGCCCGCACCGGAGGAGATGGATCAGCCCGGGCAGCCTATGGAAACGGCGGAGGTCGCTGAAGCGGTTGAGCAGCCTGTGCCGACTGCGGAAGAGCCGGTGAACCCTGTGCCTTCTCAGCCGGAGCCGGGCGAACAGCCCCAGGCCGAGCAGGCTCCGCCACAAGCGGCGCCCGCGGAAGAGCCCGCCGCACCGCAGCCGCCCTTTACGCAGCCACCTGCTTACCAACCCCAGCAGTCCGTATGGTACGGCCAGCCCTATGGGCAGCCGCCGGTACAGCCGCCGGTTCCACCAACCCAGTACCAGCCGGGGCAGTATTATCAGACGCCCCAATATCAGCAGCCCCCATACCAGGCGCCTTATCAGCCTTATCAGCAGCCGGTGCAGGCCCCGCCCCAGTATGGATATCAGCCCGTTTACCCCTACCCCCAGTATCAGCAGGGCCAGCCGCCCAGACCCAAGAAGAAAATGTCCACCGGCCTGAAGGTGTTCATCGTCATCGCCGCGATTTTGGCCGGTGTGGCCATCATCGGCTTTGGCGGGTATCTGGTCTACACTGCCGCCAACGGTAGCGGGATCAAGACGGAAAGCAAGAACAATTTTGAATACGACGCCCCCAGCAGTGAACTGCCCGGGGAAAAGGACGACGACAGTGATAACCAAGGCGGCGACGAGGATGACACTCCCGAGTTCGATGACAACGTGACGCCCCCCGACGCGGACGACCCCCTGCCTGAGGTGGACGTGACCCCCAATGAGGAGGGCATCACCATTGACAAGCTGCGGGACGGCGAGGAAATGACCGTTCAGGAGGTCTATGAGAAGGTGGTCAAGTCCACCGTGACCGTGGCCGTGACGCTGGAAAAGAGCGGGCAGACACAGAACAGCACGGGCACCGGCATTATCGCCACCAGCGATGGGTATATCATCACCAACGCCCATGTGGTGCTCAACTCCAAGAGCAGCCGGGTGAAGGTTACCACCAATGACGGCGAGGAATACGATGCGGTGGTGGTGGGCATGGATCGCACCACCGACTTGGCTGTGATCAAAACCAACGACCACCAGTTCACCCCGGCGGAGTTTGGCGATTCGGAAGAACTGCAGATCGGCGATATGGTCATCGCCATCGGCAACCCCGGCGGCGAAAGGTTCTCCGGCTCCATGACGGGCGGATATATCTCCGGCCTTGACAGGTCCGTGGGGAACTACAGCGAAAACGGCATGACCTATATCCAGACCGACGCTGCCATCAACCCCGGCAACTCCGGCGGGCCCCTGGTGAACATGTACGGCCAGGTGGTGGGCATCAACTCCTCCAAAATCATTTCTGAGGGCTTTGAGGGCATGGGCTTTGCCATCCCGATCAGTAAGGCCAAGGACATCATCGACGAGCTGCTCTCCGGCGGGTATGTCAAGGGACGGGTGCGTATGGGCATCACCGGCTATGACACCTCCAACGACATCCGCTATGAGCTCAGCGGCGCGCCCGCCGGGTTCGTTATCAGCGCCATTGACGACGACAGCTCCTTTGCAGGCACAGAGGCCCAAGTGGGAGACATCATCATCGGCGTGGACGGCGAGACCGTCACCTGCCTGGACGAGATCTCCAACCAGCTTTTGAAGTTCTCCCCCGGCGAAACCATCACGATCTCCCTGTACCGGCCCAGTAGTGGCGAGGATTTTGAAGTATCCATCACTCTGCTGGAGGATAAGGGCGAGACCCAGCAATAATGAAATAGGAGCAAAAAATCTTCCCAGGGGGCATCCCCTGGGAAGATTTCTATTAGTCCAGAAAACTGATCTGACCCGGCAGCTGATCGTTCTCCTTTGCGGGAGCCTTGCTTGCCGTCTTTTTCTCCTCTGCAGGAGCCTTGTCTGCCGTCTTTTTCTCTTCTGCGGGAGCCTTGTCTGCCGCCTTTTTCTCCTTTGCGGGAGCCTTGTCTGCCGCCTTTTTCTCCTTTGCGGGGGTTTTCGCCTTGACCGTTTCCTTTTCCGCCGGCTTTGTCACTTTCGGCGGCTCCGGCGGGGCAGCTTCCTCCTTCGGCGGCGCAGTGCGGCCTCTCCGCAGACGCACGGCCAGGGGCTCTATGGGTTCCGCCGGGGCGGCGGTCTCCGCTTCTTCATCATCATCGTCGTCTTCTTCCAGCATGGAGAACTCCTCTGTGTACATGGAGGCCTCCATGGGCACCAGCGCGCCGTCAGGAACAGGCTTCCGCTGGGGAGGCGGGGCCTCCATCGGGGGACGCTGCTCCGGCGATCCATGAGGGATGGGACCTGTGACCAGCTCCGGTGTGGTGCTGATGCGGGTCGGCTGCTGACGGTCTTCTGCTTCCTCAATTTGGGACAAAATTCCATCTCCGGCTTTCCGGCGGCGGTTCTTCAAAAACACGATGAGAAAACCGATCAGGCCCAAAGAGCCGATAACGATGCAGCCTGTGCCGCCATAAAACAGGCCCAATGCCAGAGAATTATTCTTGACATCCAGCTTGGCGAAGGTTACGTAGTTTGGGTCGGTGTTGTCTTCCGGCGACTGGCTGACGTTCAGCGAGAGCTGCGGCTCGGACGTGGTAGAATGGTCGTTGTCCAGCGTGGGGGCCGCCGTTACACTGCCGGAGATCGGTGTTGGCGACGGCGAAGCAGAAGCCGATGGCGTGGGCCGCGCCGTATATGTGGGCTCTGGGGTCGTCACACTGGGAATGACCGTGCCGCCTCCATTGCCGTTGGTCTCCGGCGTGGGCTCGGAGGTAGGTTCCGGGGTTGGCTCCGGCGTCGGTTCGGGGGTAGGTTCGGGGGTGGGCTCCGGTGTCGGCTCCGGCGTGGGGGGCGTGGGATCGTCGGGGAAAGAGACCAGGCCGCCGTTATTGTTCGCGTAAGAAACAGACCCGTCATTGCCGGTGGCAAGGGCGGGCACCGCTACGGTAAAGACCGCAAGGGCCATGACAAACAGCATGGCAAAAAAGCGGCGGCGCAAAGGTTTCATAGTCTTCCTCCGAAATTTGTACAGGAAGTGACAATCCCCCAAGATATAGTATCTTAGAATTTATCATATCACAAATTTCGGCGGTTTTCAACAGCTTTTGTATTACGCGGTCAAAAAATTTTACTCGCCCATGATTTCCCTTTGGCGCTT
>CAZYLJ010000007.1:1340-23268 GCA_964648555.1 uncultured Acutalibacter sp. | reverse complement strand
AGCCTGTTGTGCCCGCAATGAGCAGGTGAGGCATTTTGGAAAGATCCGCCACCACCGGCTGGCCTGCGATATCACGGCCAAGCGCTGCGGTCAGCTTGCTCTTGGAGCTTTGGAAGGAATTGGATTCGATCAGCTCCCTCATACGCACGACGCTTCGCGCCTTGTTGGGGATCTCAATCCCAACGGCGGCCTTGCCGGGAATCGGCGCCTCGATGCGCACGCCGGTGGCGGCCAGGTTCAGGGCCAGGTCGTCGGAAAGGTTGGTGATGCGGCTGATCTTTACGCCGGCGGCGGGCTGTATCTCGTAACGGGTAACGGCAGGGCCACGGCAGATATCCAATATCTTTGTCTGCACACCGAAGCTCTTAAGTGTTTCCACCAAAATGCGGCCGTTGGTCTGCAATTCCTCCGTTTCCCGGGCGGGATTTGCGCGCGGGCTTGCCGCCAGCATGGTAATGGGCGGGTAACAGTAGATGACCTTCGGCTCCTCAATGTCTTCAAGCATCGGAGCGGCGGCTTCCTTTTTGCTGCTTTCTTCTTTTTTGCGGATAAACTCGTCCGTCAGTTCTTTTACTTCAGCAGGAACTTCAGCGTCGCTTTTCTCCCCGGCGGGAGCTTCAGGCGGCAAAGGCGCGGACACGGGTTCCTCCGGCTGTGTAATCTCCTGTATCTCCTCCACACCGGGCAGCTCAGGAGCAGAGTCTATGCCGAACACCTCTTTGAGCTTGTCCAGCTTTTCGTTCTTTTCTTTCTTGTTCTTCTTCGGCTCCGGCTGGGGGAAGAGCCCGGCAGTGCTCTCCGAACGGACGGGGTGCTCCGGCAGTTGGGGCTCCAGAGGAATGTCGATATTGGCGCGCTCGCGCTCCAAAATTTCCCGTTCCTCTTCCCTGCGCTGCTTGGCGTTCTGCAAGCCCTCGGAAACGACGTCCACCGGCTTTTTTATGGTGCGGAACAGGCCAATCAGTGTGGTGCCGGTCAAAATCATGACCGCCACAAAAAGCAGCAGCACCACGATGATCTTAGCGCCAAGAGCGCCTACGGCCTTCAGCAGGGGCAGGCCAAGCATACCGCCAAAGACGCCGCCGCCCACGCCGGCGTTTAAAAGGTAAAGGGAAGTCACAAAGTCTGTGAACTTCGTGTCGGGCTCCGGCAGCTTGCCGCTGAATATGTATCCAGCCGCGCAGAACAAGACAATGATCAGCGCGGAAAGCCATATTTTGCCGCCAATGGAGCCGGCGGGCTTCTCCAGGGTAGTGACAATGGCCACATAGATCATCAGCAGAGGCCACAAAATGGCCCAGCCGCCAAACAGGCCAAGTACCGCGCTGTGGGCCCATTTCCACAGGTTGTCGCCGGGAATGAGCACCAGGCAGGCGAAAAATACCGCGCAGGCGAAAAGGATGACTGCCCGTATTTGATTTCTTTGCCGGATGGCCTCGACAGACATGCGCTGGGGCGTGCCGCCCCGCTTTTTCTGCGCCGGCTTTTTTCCGGAATTGGCCGTTCCCCGCCGCGTGGAATTCTTCTGTGCGGTGGAAGTTGTTTTCCTTTCAGACACGCTCTTTTCCTCCGTTCCCGTTTACAAGGACTTTCCAGTAAACATGTTTGTTCCCATAATATGTTCGATGATCCCCAGGATCGTGACGATGCCGCCGACGATCAGAGTATAGAAAGCAAATATCTCCAGCTTATTTGTGGTGACGATCCAACGCAGCAGCTTGATGGCCAGAAAGCCCACCACAGCGGCGGTTATCATCCCGATGATCAGCGGCGCCACGCCGATGGTAGCCACGTCGGAGTTCAAATCCTTCAAAGAGACAAGGGCCGCCGCCGCAATAGAGGGGATCCCCAGCACAAAGGAGTAATCCAAAGCCACCTGCTGGTTGATGCCCCGCAAAAGCCCCGCCGACAGCGTGGAGCCTGAACGGGAGAGCCCCGGAAACACCGCGGCCAGGCACTGGGTCACACCAATGGCGACGGCGTCGATCGTATGTATTTTGCGCCTGCCTTTGGCGGGCACCCGGTTCCCGTTCTGGTCTACCAGCACCTTTTCCCGCTTCATCCGTTTGTTAGCGCGGATGCCCAGGAACAGCAGAGCACTGGTGGCAAGCAGCGCAAGGCCCTCCATGACGATACCGCTGTCGGAAGCCAGCATTTCAGAGAAATCCTTCACCTGCATCCCCGTGCCGGGAATGGGCAGGAACAGCAAAAACAGCGGTAAAAGCCCAATGAACAGCATCATGAGCAGGCGACGGTCAGGGCTCATTTCACTCCACTTGAAGCGGCGGTGGAACACGTCGGCGCACAGGGAGACAAACTCCTTGATAAGCCGCCAGATAAGCCCACGGTAAACAAAGATGACAGCGGCCAGCGTGCCCAGATGAAGCATGATGTCAAAAAGGATGCCGGGCAGCTTGATGCCGAACATGTGCTGGGAGATGGAAAGATGACCGCTGCTGGAAACCGGCAGGAATTCTGTGGCACCCTGGATGATGCCTTGGATAATAGCGTCTAAGATGGACATGGTCTTCCTCCTGCGTATGTAGGCTACAGCGGCAGGGCCGCTGCTGTATGGTCTGCTTTCAGTTCTTCTTTTTTACGGACGCTTTCGTTTTCTTTTTCTTCCGTTCCTTTTCAATCATATTATCCAGACAGTCCATGGCGTCGGACAGGGAACCGAGAGAATCGATGAGGCCTTCCTCCACCGCGTCCGGGCCGTCCAGCACAGTGCCCACGTCCATGACCAGCTCCTGCGTGTTCATTGCCAGAGTGGTGAAGCGTTCCCGGCTGATCTCGGAATTTTGAGTGACAAAATTCGTGATGCGGTCCTGCATCCGCTGAAAGTATTCCAGCGTCTGGGGGATGCCCAGCACCAGGCCGTTCATCCGCACGGGATGGATGGTCATGGAGGCGGACTCCGCAATGAAGGAACGCTTTGCCGCCACCGCCAGCGGAACGCCGATGGAATGGCCGCCGCCCAGAACCAGGGAAACCGTTGGCTTTTTCATGCCGGCCACCAGCTCCGCCAAGGCGAGACCCGCTTCCACATCTCCGCCCACCGTGTTGAGAAGCATCAGCAGGCCGTCGATTTGGGGGTCCTCCTCCACCGCGACGATCTGCGGGATGACATGCTCATATTTGGTGGTCTTGTTCTGGGATGGCAGAATATAATGGCCCTCAATCTGCCCAATAATGGTCAGGCAGTGTATGGTATGCCCGTTATTGTGAGTGGTAACAGAGCCGCTTTCCGTGATCTGCTTCTGCTGCTCAGAGCTGAGCTCCTCTTCCCCTTGCCTTTCGCCTTCGTCCTCGGCGGCCCTGTACTGCTTCCTGTTCGGTGTGTCCTCTTTCATGGCGAGACCTCCTTCTTATAAAGGTAGTCTGCCAGTTTTCCGGGATTTCATTCAGAATACAGAGAAAATATAAGACGCGGGGCAAACAGGTATACATAACACTTTGTTATTATATCATTTTTTTCGGACGCCTTCAAGAAAAACATGACGTTTCCTGAAAAAACTTCATTGCCTGTCAAGCGGTTTCGTGATAATATTGTAAAGGCACATAAATCGCATTTGCGATGCTCATGAAAAGGGGATGCTGAAATGGAAAGCATGCAAGTGGCGTTCGAGATCGTTTTGCCGTTATTTCTCATGATGGTCGTCGGGTATGTCGTCCGCGTTACCGGTCTGATGAACGAGACCTCGGTGAAGCAGGCAAACAAAACCGTGTTCAAGGTGTTTCTGCCAATACAGGTCTTTCGCAATGTTTACACCGCCTCTTTGTCAGAGAGCTTCGATTCCCAGCTGCTGTTTTATGCGGTGGGCGGCGTGCTGCTGCAATTTCTCATTGCGCTGTGTATTGCCGTGCTGACGGAATCCGACAACTCCCGCCGGGGCGTCATGCTGCAGGGAATGTTCCGCAGCAACTTTGTGCTGTTCGGCCTTCCGGTGTGCACTTCTCTGTTTGGGGATCAGGCTGCGGGCCTGGCGTCTATTCTCATTGCCGTCATCATTCCCCTTTACAATGTTCTGGCTGTCATTTCCCTGGAGATGTTCAATGGCGGCAGGCCGAATGTTCTGCATATTATCAAGGGCATCATCACAAATCCCCTGATCATCGGTTCTCTGCTTGGCGTGCTTTGCCTTGTTTTCCGTATTAAGCTGCCGAGCGTGATCGAGACTACGGTTTCCAATTTGAGCGCCATTGCCACGCCCTTGGCCTTTGTCTTACTGGGAGCCTCCTTCGCCTTTAAGGAGATTGGCGGGTGCCTGAAAGACCTTTCCATCACCCTAGCGGTAAAGCTGCTGTTTTTCCCCGTTTTGTTTCTGGGGCTTGCCATTTTGCTGGGGTTCCGGGGCGCGTCGCTGGCGGTGCTGCTGACAGTGTTTGCCTCCCCCATCGCCGTTTCTTCCTTTACCATGGCACAGCAGATGGGCGGCGATGACCACCTGGCCGGACAGCTTGTCGTTTTCAGCTCTATCCTGTCCATCCTCACCATGTTCCTGTTCATTTTCCTGCTGCGGCAGATGGCGTTCCTGTAATTCAGATATGATGCAAGCCACCCTCGAGAGCTTTCCGGGGGTGGCTTTTGTTTACTTTTCAGCCTTCAAATGGCACGATCTCGACTGTTTTGATGACGATCCTGGAAAGGGGCGTCTGTCCGTCGGAATCCACCGGAGACCGGGACAGCTTGTATACATCATCCATGCCATCGAACACCTGGGCAAACACTGTATGGCCCAATCCCAGCGTAGAATAGTAGCCGTCCAGATGGGGGTTGCCGCCGTGCTCGTTATAGAGCGTTTTCATTTCCTCCGGCACGATGTCCATTTTGATGGTCCTGCCGTACTCTGCGGTAAAGGTGTCCGGGTCCTTCTGGTATACCTCGAACGCTGCATCGTAATTATCCCAGTTGGGCTTTGTGCCGTCCGTGGCGTTGATGAAAAACTGGCTGCCGTTGGTGTTGGCGCCGCTGTTTGCCATGGCGACCGCCCCGTCGATGTTCAGAAGGTTGCCGTTGAACTCGTCCTCAAAGGGCTCTCCCCAGACGCTCTCCCCGCCATACCCGGTACCCTCCGGGTCACCGCCCTGTATCATGAAATTTTCTATCACGCGGTGGAAGGTAAGGCCGTTGTAAAAGCCCTGAATGGCATGAAGCTTAAAGCTGTACACGGCCTTGGGGGCCTCGTCCGGGAAAAAGCGAAGCTTGATGACCTCGCCGGATTCCATAGTGATCACAGCAATCTCCTCCCCCTTCTCAGGGGCGTCCAGCTGGTAGCCGATCCTCTCCCCGTTGGAAACCGGCTTCAGATCTTCTGCGGCAACGATCTTGTCCTGGTTGTCCAGCACGTTGGCGGCCGCAGACCCGCCCTGCTTAGAGCAGGCGCAAATATTTAACAGCAGTACAAGAGCAAGGCTGTAAAGCGTGATTTTCTTCATATTTTCCTCCATCAGCAGATTCAAATTGAACATGGAACCATTATAGTACAAAACGGCACAGGTTTCAAGCAGCCTTTTGCCGGGCGCTTCATTTCCGGGGCATGAGACAGGCTGTTGTTTCATATAATTCTTCTGTAGTCAAAGGAGGACGGACGTTCCCACCTAAGAAAGGAATGGTCAACACAATGAAATTTTACCCGGAAGGTCATCTGCTCGATACCTATGAAAATAAAACCGCCATGCAGTCTCCCGCCGCTTTGGCCGAGGCCATGCGGGAGGGCAGAATACTGGAAGCCCGCGCACTGCTTTGTGACAGCCGTCATGACCTGATCGTGGATTTCAAGTTCATGCGGGGCGTCATTCCCCGAGAGGAAGGCGCCATCGGCATCAAAGAGGGCTCTGTCCGGGACATTGCCATTATTTCCAGAGTCAACAGGCCGGTGTCCTTCCTGGTGGAGGATTTTGTCCGCGACGAGGACGGCCGCATTACCGCTGTGCTCTCCCGCCGGGCCGCCCAGGAAAAGTGCCGCGCGGAGTACATAGATCATCTTGTCCCCGGAGACGTCATTGACGCCCGCATCACCCATATTGAGCCATTCGGCGTCTTTGCGGACATCGGCTGCGGGGTGGTTTCCCTGCTGCCCATCGATGCCATTTCCGTTTCCCGCATTGAGCATCCCAGAGAGCGCTTTTCCGTCGGGATGGATATCAAGGCTGTGGTGCGTTCCCGGGAAAAAGGCAGGATCACCCTTTCCCACAAGGAGCTTTTGGGCACCTGGGAGGAAAACGCGGCGAAATTTCGCGCCGGGGAAACGGTGGCGGGCATCATTCGCAGCATCGAAAGCTACGGCGTGTTTGTTGAGCTTGCGCCAAACCTGGCCGGTCTGGCGGAGGTACGGGAAAACATCTACCCCGGCCAGCAAGCCAGCGTTTTCATCAAGAGCATCCTTCCTTCCCGCATGAAGATCAAGCTGGTCATTATTGAGACCTTTGACGTTGAGACTGTAAAGCCGTCACCACCCCGGTATTTCTTTCAAGGGGCGCACATGGATGAGTTCCGCTACTCTCCTATGGAAAGTGAAAAGCAAGCTGTTACGATTTTTACAGAATAGAGAAATACCGGGCAAGGTCTCCCCTGCCCGGCATTTCTCTGCTTTATTGCTCCGTAAAAGTGAACGTCCCGTCCTGAACGCCGCAGCGGTATCTCTTCCCTGCCTGGATGCTGCCTTCCAGCATCTTCTCCGAGACGGTGTCCTCGATCTCGCTTTGAATGACCCTGCGCAGCGGCCGCGCGCCATACAGCGGGTCATAGCCTTTTTCTGCAACAGCGGAGACTGCCTCCGGGGAAAAATCCACTGTGATATCCATGTCCTTCATCCGCGCCTGCAGCGAGGACAGCATCTTTTCCGCAATCTGCAAGGTGTTTTCCTTCGTCAGCTTGTGGAACACGATGATGTCGTCCACACGGTTCAAAAATTCCGGCTTAAACAGATTTTTCAACTCGTTCATGACCAGCTCCTTGGTCTTTTCAAAGTCGGCAGCCTCTGACTCGCCGCCGCTGAACCCAAGGTTCTTCTGCTTTTCCGTAATAAGCCGTGCGCCCACGTTGGAGGTCATGATAATGACGGTGTTCTTAAAATCCACCGTTTTGCCCTGAGAATCGGTAACGCGGCCATCCTCCAAAATTTGCAGCAGGATGTTGAACACGTCCGGGTGGGCCTTTTCGATCTCATCAAACAGCACCACGGAGTAAGGCTTCCTCCGCACGGCCTCGGTCAGTTGGCCGCCCTCCTCAAAGCCTACATAGCCGGGAGGAGAACCCACCAAACGGGAGACCGTGTGCTTTTCCATGTACTCCGACATGTCAAAGCGCACCATGGCTTTTTCGTCGCCGAACATGGCCTCGGCAAGAGCTTTGCACAGTTCTGTTTTGCCGACGCCGGTGGGCCCCAGGAAGATAAAGGAACCGGTGGGACGGTTCTTGTCTTTCAGGCCAACCCTGCCCCGCCGGATGGCCCGGGCGATGGCGGAAACCGCCTCCTCCTGGCCAATGACCCGCTTGTGCAGGGTGTCCTCCAGCCGCAGCAGGCGCTGGCTTTCCTCCTCGGTCAGCTGGGAAACGGGCACGCCCGTCCACATGGAAACGATATCGGCAATGTCGTTGGGCGTGACCACACTGTTGCTGCGTTCGTTTTTGGCGGCCCATTCGTCTTTGGCCTGCTCCATGCGGTCCTGCAATTCCTTCTGCTTGTCGCGTAGGGCCGCCGCATGTTCAAAATCCTGGGAGTTGACCGCCGCCGCCTTTTCCGCCTCGATATCCTTGATCTCCTTCTCCATATCCTGCAAATTCTCCGGAGCTGTAAAGGCGCGCAGCCTTACACGAGAAGCTGCCTCATCTATCAGGTCGATAGCCTTGTCGGGCAGATAGCGGTCGGAGATATATCGCGCAGAGAGGGTCACTGCCGCGTCGATGGCCTCATCGGTGATCTGCACCTTATGGTGAGCCTCATAGCGGTCCTTCAATCCACGCAGGATGTCCCTTGCCTCCTCCTCGGTGGGCTCGCCCACGGTGACAGGCTGGAATCGGCGCTCCAGCGCGGCGTCTTTTTCAATGTGCTTGCGGTATTCGTTAATGGTGGTGGCGCCGATGACCTGGAAATCACCCCGGGCCAGGGCGGGCTTTAGAATATTCGCCGCGTCGGTAGAGCCCTCCGCCGAGCCTGCACCGATGATAGTGTGCAGTTCGTCAATGAACAGGATGATGCGGCCATCATTTTTCACTTCGTCGATGGCGTTTTTGATGCGCTCCTCAAAATCGCCGCGGTACTTTGTTCCAGCCACCATGCCGGTCAGGTCAAGGGAGATGAGTCGCTTGTCCTTCAATGTTTCCGGCACGTCGCCGGACTGTATTTTCAGCGCCAGGCCTTCCGCCACGGCGGTCTTGCCAACGCCCGGTTCTCCGATGAGCACGGGGTTGTTCTTTGTGCGGCGGGATAAGATCTGGATGACGCGCTGAATCTCCTGCTCTCTGCCGATGACAGGGTCGATCTTCCCCTGAGCGGCAAGCTGGGTCAGGTCACTGCCAAACTGCTTCAGGGCATTTCCTTTCCCCTGGCCCTGCTCTTCCGGCCCGGCGCCGCTTTCATCGCCGCCCTGGAAAGCCATATTGTTCAGCATGGTGGAAAGCTCCGCCATAATGCGGTTGGAGTCAATGTTCAAAATGCGCAGGAAGCGCATCCCATAACAGCTGTCATCCTCCATCACGGCGATAAGCAGGTGCTCTGTGCCAACATAGGCGTTGTGCAGCCTGGCCCCTGCCATGACGGCAATCTGCAAGATCTGCTTTGTCCTTGGAGTGAAATCGTTGGGGGTGAGCTGTGTAGGAACGCCGACGCCCACCCTGTCCCGGATGAGCTTTTCATATGCTTCCGCAGTAACTCCCAATTTGTTCAGCACTGTGTAAGCCGCGCCGGAGCCCTCTTTCAGCAGACCCAATACGATATGCTCGCTGCCAACGCAGTCACTGCCCAGCTCCTGAGCTGATTCTACCGCCAGGTTCAGGGCGTTATTTGCTTTTTCGGTAAAGCCTTTGAATTGAAACATAAAACTACCTCCTTATTTCACAGAAATTCCCGCACAGGCCCTCCGGACCAGCTCGGCCCGCAGGGTGTCCCGCTGGGTCTCGTCAAGGGCCTTGCCCTGCGCGGCCATTAAGGTGGCAGGCTGCGCTTTCACAGAAAGGCTGTTCAGCTCCTCCTGGGCAATCCCTTCCAAAAGGCCGGCGGAAACCCCAAAGCGCACATAGGACAAAAGCTCCATAAGCTCAGCGCTGGAAAGCATCTTTGCGCTTTTCAAAACGCCGGCTGCCCTGTCTATCTTATCCTGCACCGCGAGGCTGCTGCTTAAACGCTCCCGCGCCTTTCTCTCTTCGTCGATCAGCTGATTGGCAATGGCGGTCAGATTGTCGATGGCCTCAGCCTCACTTAACCCCAGTGTGATTTGATTGGAAAGCTGATACATGGCTCCAATCACCTTTGTGCCCTCGCCATAGCTGCCCCGCAGGACCAGCCCCAGCTTGGAAAGGTTTGAGGAAATGCGGGCCATGGAGCCGCTCTCCGTCAGGGCGGGCAAATGCAGCATGACGGACGCCCTCATACCAGTGCCAAGGTTGGTGGGGCACTGGGTCAGATAGCCAAATTCAGTATCAAAAGCAAAGTCCAGTGACTCCCCCAGCAGGGTGTCAAGCCTGTCGGCGGTCTCAGCCGCCTCTTTCAGCGAAAGCCCCTCCCGCATGACCTGGATGCGCAGGTGGTCCTCTTCATTGACCATGATAGAAACGCTTTCATCCTCGGAAACGAGGACGGCCTTCCCCTGCCGGTCGGAGATAAATTCCGGGCTGACTACATGGCGTTCTACCAGGGAAACGGCCTCCTCCTCGGAAAGTTTATTGATGGCGATATACCGAAACTGGCCGGAGTTGGCGGCACGGCCGGAAAGCAAAGCGTCGCGCACCCGCTTTTCCACCTCCGCCTTTTGCTCGGCACCGGCAGTGTCCGGGAAGGGAAACTGACTGAGGTTCCGGGCAAGCCTTACCCGAGTGCTGCAAACAATATCCCCACAGTTTCCGGCCTTTTCATACCATTTCAATACTTCACTCATGGTCTGTCATCTCCTTTATCTCGTCCCGCAAAACGGCGGCGCGCTCAAACTCCTGTGCCTCTATCGCCTTTTGCAGCTGACGTTTCTTTTCCTCCAGAGGCGACTCCTTCACTTCTGCCAGCTGATTGTTGTTTTCCGTCAGGCGCAATGCGGAGCTGGCGGGTGTCTTGCCCTTGTGGCGGGTGGTGCCGTGGATGCGCTGGATCACGGGAATGAGCTGGCGGCGGAAGGTCTTATAGCAGTCGGCGCAGCCGACCTTTCCGCTTTTGGCGATCTCAGCAAAGCTGGCGCCGCATTTTTCACACCGCGTTACCTTTTCCTCCGGCCTGGAGGCGCCGATCAGGCCGCCAAGCAGGCTGCCGAAATCCGGGTTCCAACTGCCAAAGAGGCTTCCATACCCCTTTTCCCTGGCGCAGTCCGCGCACAGGTGGTACTCCGTAAGCTTTCCGTTTACCACCGTTTTGATATGTGTTGTTGCCATTTTCTTACCACAAGCTTGACAAATCATAAGAATTCCTCCTTGCTTTACTATAGTTTTACGCTTTTGCGGTCAATAGCATGTTTTTATAGATGGAAGCCCGAACTGCGTCACGCAAGGGCTTTGGCAGAACACCCAGGGTCTTTTCCGAGGATGCCGTCAGGATCAGCTCGGCTGCGCTTCGGCTCAGGGCACCGCGATCCAGCAGATTCTCCGTCATGGCCCGGGCGGTGCCCGCGTCCAGTGAATCGCCAATGGCGTTGATGCAGTGCATGATGATATCCGGTTTTGACACCTGCAAACGGGTGATGCGGATATAGCCGCCGCCACCCCGCCTGCTTTCCACCAGATAGCCGTGTTCCGGCGTGAACCGGGAGGTCAGCACGTAATTGATCTGACTGGGCACGCAGCCGAGAAAGCTCGCCAATTCGTTGCGCTGTATCTCGGCCGTGCCGTCCGCGTCGTTGAGCAGCTGCAAAATGTAGTTTGCCACACTGTCGCTGATCCTCATACCCTGTCACTTTCCTTTCTGATATGAAGCTGTAATTTGTCTTTGACTTTCTTTGACTTTAATTATAGAGATTATTTATTTGTTGTCAAGGTCAAAGAAAGTCAAACTCGGGCTTTCTGCCTTAGATTTTCTCGTTAAATCTCTCTCATTCTTTCATTTGCTCTTATTTTCTAATTTTTTAATTTCAGTAACACTTTTCCCCCTGCTCCATAAGATAAGGGTGTAAAGGAAAGGAGGCGCTCATCCATGTGTGGTAACGGAGGTTGTTCCTGGATCATCATTATCATCCTCATCCTTCTCTGCTGCGGCGGCTGCGGTAACTTCGGCGGCTACAACGGCGGCAACGATTGCGGCTGCAACAATAACTGCTGCTGAGGCTCCGCCTGCTGAAAGAACGGGCGCTGTGAGATTTTCACAGCGCCCGTTTCTTGTTGTCTTTTTGTCAAACTGCCTGAGCCGCCAGGGCCTCTTCCAGGGCCAGGGCCAGCTGATCGGGGCAGGAGGTCTCCTTATAGCCGCACTTGATGCCGCGGCACCGCTTGATGTAATCCTGCACCTTCATGCCCTGGGCCAGAGCCGCTATGCCCTGGGTGTTCCCATGGCAGCCGCCGGTGAATTTGACGGACTTGATGACGTCGCCCTCCAGAACGATGTCGATCTGCCTGGAGCAAACGCCGTTAGGCTTATAATGAAATTCCATGAACCTCATCCTTTCAAAATCATTTTCTGCACAACCACACTATAGCAAAGCTAAGAGCTTCTGTCAAGAGTCAACATGCTTCGCCCCGGTCAGCCTTTCCGGCTGGAACCGGCGCGCGGAGCAGTTAAACAGGATAATAGAGACAACTGCCAGCAGAACTGCCAGACCGATCAGCAGCAGGGCGTTGATGTGTATGACGCCCACAATTTGCAGCAGATACAGCACTACAAAAGGCAGCAGCAGATAGCCCATCGTCTGCAAGGCCTCCCCCACGCTGAATACCCGGGGCATGATCAGGCTGATAAAGGTGACGGAAAAAAATGCCAGGACCGGCATGAGCAGCACCACCAGAGCAAGCCACTCCAGGCGGAAGAAATAAGGTGCCGAGATCATGATGTCGGCCACGGTCATGGTGATGGCGAACACCACAAAGGAGACCAGGGAAATCAGCACAGAAATGAGCGAGCAGGCGGTGATCTTTGCGCTGAAAATGGATTTCGCGTTCATCGAGCTGAGAAACAGCGTTTCCAGCGTGCCGTTCTCCTTTTCCCCCAAAAACGCGCAGGAGGCGGACGCCACCGCGCACACCACCGGCACGCAGAGATAGAGAAGTGGGCACAGCAAGGTGGTAAAGGCGTCCATCCAGAACTGGCGATAGCCGTGCTCTGCCGTTTCAGGCGGCAGGAGAGACAGAATGACCTCCGGCGGACTCGCGGTCTCCGTGGCAGGCAACAGGCTAATCGTCACAAAATAGACCAGGGGGAAAATGACGACCAGCACCAGGGGCATACCCATCAAAAGCCCCCGGATGCCCTTTCTGCGCCAGATGACATTCAGATCTTTTTTTACCAGGACGGATTCCGCGGAGGAAAACAGGTTAAACTGTTTCTTCTGTGATTCCACCGCCTTCGTGGCCCGCGCCGTCTGTGTCGTCCTGCTTTGGGCTTGACGTGTCCTCTGCCCCGTTCCCATATCCTTCGTCGTCCTGCTCATCCAATTCACCTACCCTTTGTCTGCCGCCGCCAAGAAACGCGGTGTAAACTTCTTCCAACGTGGGCTGAATCAATCTTGCCTCGTACAATCTGATGCCGTCCGCCACCGCCTTTGCAATGATCTCCGGCAATTCCTCTTCGCTTTTCAATTCCTTCTCCCATAGGCCGTCCTGTTGACGGAAGCCCTTGGGGGCCGTGCTGCCTTCGCCCAGGCGAAGGACCGCCCGGCAGCATGCGCCGGAAGCCTGCCGCAGGCCGGCAAGGTCTCCACGGGCGATCTGCGTTCCGTCTTTTAATAAGGCAAAACTGCCGCAAAGCTGCTGGGCATACGCCATATTTTCCGTGCAGAGAAGCACTGTCATCCCCTCTTGAGTGACCAGAGAAGAGATAAGCTCTTCCATGCTTTCCTCGGTCTCTCGGTTAAAGCCCCCGGCAGGCTCGTCCAGCAGCAGCACCTTCGGCCGGTGTATCAGCGCCCGGGCCAGTGAAGCCCTTCTCACCACCCCGGTGGGCAGGTCATCCACGATGCTGTCACGCTCCTCCCAAATGTCCAGCTGATGGAGCAGATGGGATATCAGATCCAGGGCGTCGTTTTCGTCCACCCCGTTCAGACCGGCGAAAAAGCGCAGATTGTCGGAGACCGTCATGGATTCGTACAGCCGGGAGGTGTCCAGCACAGTGCCCGTTACGGCATGGAGCTTTTCCGCCTCAAAGGCGGGATTGAACCCCAGCACGGAGCACTCGCCGCCGGTACAGCGGCAAAGGCCGGAAAGCAGCCGGATCAAAGTGGTTTTGCCCGAGCCCTGCCGGCCCACGCAGCCGAAGCTCATCCCGGCGGGCACTTGAAGGTTCAGGCCGGAAAGAGCGGCATGGCCATTGTATTCTTTTGAAAGCTCATAGGTCGTGATGGCGTCCATATCTGTCCTCCTACCAAGATCGTTCAGTTGCGCACCTCGGAGGTGCCCTGCTCTACAAGATAAGTAGCCTCCAGATCGGAAAGGTGGAGTTTGACCGCCAGTGGGTAACGGTCGAAGGCGGTGCTGATTGCAAAGCTGCCGCCCTTTACAGATTCGTCGAAGCCGCCCATGTGCCAGCGAATGGCCATAGCCTCAGCCGGTTTCAGGCGGACAAAGCGCTCGATGAGATAGACGGACTTTTCACCGTGGCCGTAGGGAAAGGCGTCTTCCACCGCATAGTAGGGCCTCTTTTCCCATACGCCGGTCTCCTCGTTCTTCACATTGCGGGTGGAAACCTTGTAAAACTGAGCTTTGCAAACATCATGCAAAAGGCCGCACAGCGCAAAGCTTTCCTCACTGTCGCCTTCGTCAAAATACTTTTCTCGCAGCACCTTGTACACATTCAGGCTGTGCCGCACCAGGCCGTATTCGCAGGCGCAGTGGAACCGGGTGCTGGCGGGCGCGGTGAAAAAGTCGGTGCCGGAAAGCCAGGAAAGCAGTTTTTCCGCTCCGTCCCGCGTGACCTTCTCACGGAAGATGGCGCAAAATTCCTCCCGATATACATTTGGCGTTTCCTGTTCCATACGCTCCCCCGCTTTCCGCTTGAATTAAGCTAAATCGAGCGAAATCCCTTGCCGATGATCTCGCTGGTGTTTGTGATGAACATAAAGGCGTGAGGGTCGATCACCCTCAGCTTTTGCTGGAGCTTTACGGCCTCTCTCCTCCGGCAGGCGATCAGGATGACCTTACGGTCCTCATGGGAGTAAGCACCCTGGGCGTCCAGCACGGTGGAGCTGCGGTGCATGACATTGATGATATAGTCGCATATCTCGTCAGGATGAGAAGTGACAATGGAGAAGAACTTGCACAGATTGATGTTTTCGATGACGGAGTCCACCAGGAAGGACTTCATAAACAGGCCCAGCATGGAGAACAGGCCGGTCTTTATGTCAAAGATAAAGCAGGAAGAAAACGCGACTACACTGTCGCTGATCAAAAGGGCCTCGCCGATATCCTTCAATTTGACGTATTTTTGAACGATCATGGCGATGATGTCCGTGCCGCCGCTGGAAGCATTGACATTAAACAGCAGCGCGGAGCCCACAGCAGGCAGCATTATGGCGAAAAACAGTTCCAAAAGGGGCTGGTCCGTAAATGGCGCATCCATGGGAAAAATCTTTTCTAAAAGCCAGGTTTCAAAGGAATAGATCAGCGAACTGTAGGTCGTCAGGAATCCAAATTCCCGGCCGATAAAGATAAAGCCAACGATCAGCAGAAGCACATTGATAATGGACATCATGGTGGCGGTAGAAACCGACGGGATCAGCTCACCGAGAATGATCGAAATGCCGCTGACGCCACCGGTGGTAAAGTGGTTTGGAAACTTGAAGAAATAGACGCCGATGGCCATCAGGAGAGAGCCGAGATTGACAATGCCGAATGTTTTCAAATTTTTAGGGGTGAGCCATGCGGCTATCCCATGTTTTGACTCATCCATCTCCATGAAAATACGCCTCGTTTTTTCACATTCTGATTCCCGCAACTGCACAGATTCTACCACAGTTTTCCCCATTTTACAACCGTTTTTCAGAAAAACAAAAAATGAGGCCGCGAACAGCGGCCTCACATCTGCTACAGACGGGCATTTTGTTGATTTTTCAATAACTTAGCGGATCAGCCTTTCCAGGAAGCGGGCGGCTGTGCCGATGTCCTTTTCGGGGTCATCCCCCACCTCGCGCTCGATGGTCAGGAAACCGGTGTAGCCAATTTCGTACAGCGCCTTCAGGTAATTGGGGAAGTCCACGTCGCCCTCGCCCAAGGGCAGCTCGATAAAGGAGGGGTCCTGCAGCATTTCGGCTTCCGCCATGCTGTACAGCTTCTCCGGGTCCACATAGCGCAGACGGCGGCCATCCTTCGCGTGGGTGTGGACGATATAGTCCTTCAGCGTGTACACAGCCTCAACCGGGTCGTCGCCGGTCACCATGACAAAGTTGGCGGGATCCAGATTGACCGCCACGCCGGTGGAATGCAGGGTGTCCAGGAAGTTCTTCAGGGTGATGGCACGCTCCGGGCCGGTCTCAATGGCAAAGTGAGCCTCCATCTTGTCGGCGTACTCCGCCAAGCGGCTGCAGGCATCCTGCATGATAGCGTACCGGGGATGAGAAGGGTCTTCCGGCACCACGCCGATATGGGTGGTCACCACGTTGGTTTCCAAATCCTTGGCCAGATCCAAAATACGCTTGGACTGCTCCACCATGTTCAAGATGTCGTCGGGTTTTTCAAAGCCGGTGCCAAGATCGCCGCACAGGGCAGCGATCTCCAGGCCGTGATCCTTGACGGCTTTCAGAAAGTCTTTCCGCTTTTGGGCGTCCATCTGCTCCGGGGACATCTCGCCCCTGGTGGCATATACCTGGATGCCTTTGGCGCCCAGCGCCTGGGCCTTGTCAAGCGCGGTGGGGATATCAGTGCGGAAGGAGTCCAGCATGACTCCGATGGAAAAAGGATACATTGTCATTCTCCTCTCTGTTAATGAAGGGTAATTTCCCTGTGTTGCTCGGCGGAATCATAAATGGCCTGCATCATCTCGGCTGTGATGATCACGGTGTCGATGTGGGAAGGCAGCTTCTTGCCGGTCTTTACGCAGTCGATAAAGGCGTCGATCTCGTTCTGGAAGTGGTTGCGCATCTCAAACTTGGGCGTGTAGTTGACCAGTGCCCCGTCCTCTGTGGTGTAAACGGTGAAGTCGCTGCCGTAGTGCAGACGGATGCCGGCCTTGTCGCCCATAAAGTCAATATACTGCTCTTCCTCGCCTATATTCTGAGCCCAGGCGCCGTTTACAGTGATGACGGGGCCAGTGGTGCGAATAAGGGCAGTGACGGAATCATCCACGTCGTAGGTGCCGTCCAGCTTGGGCGGGCCGGCATGCATCCGGGTATAGACATAGTTTTTCATGTCCTTGCCCAGCTTGCAGAATGTCTCACCGGAAACGGTTTTGACCTGGGGGTCACTGCAACAGTACATGACGATGTCGAGATAATGCACGCCCCAGTCAATGAGCGCGCCGCCGCCGGCAATCTCCTTGGTGGTGAAAGCGCCGCCCAGCCCGGGGATGGAGCGATGGGCCCGGAAGCTGACATACACGTGGTGGATGGTGCCCAGCCGGCCCTCATCGATGTACTTTTTGATGCGGTTCACGCTGTCGTTAAAGCGGTTCACAACGCCAATGTTCAAGATCTTTCCTGTCTCGTGCTGGGCCTTCTGCATCTCCAGGGCCTCGGAATATATCCGGGCGGCGGGCTTTTCGCATAGCACGTTTTTCCCGGCCCGCATTGCGTCAATGGAGATGGTGGAGTGGACATTGTTGGGCGTGCAGACGGAAATGGCCTGCACCTCCGGGTCCTTCAAAACGTCGTGATAGTCTGTTACGGCGGTGCCGCAGCCGTACTTTTCCACAGCGGCCTTGGCCCTTTCCGGGATGATGTCACAGAAATACTTGATCTCCGCTTCCGGGTTGTTCATGTAGGCCGGGATATGCGCCGAGTTGGCGATGGTTCCGCAGCCGATTATGCCGATCTTCATACTCCAATACACGCTCCTTTTTTGATAGGGCCCAAGGCCCCGAATTCCACCATGATTATACTCCCTTCCCATCTGAAATGTAAAGGCTTTTGGAAAAAGTGACAAAGTTTTTTAAAGGGGTAAAAACGGCGCCCATGGGATATCCAAAGGCGCCGTTGTGTGACCAGGCCTGTAAGCCGGGTTCTGTCTTGAACAGTCATCTATCTTGGCCTGCCGTTGCCAGCAGGCTCACGCCACCTCCTCGGAACGCGCAGGGCACGCTTGCGGTTTGACCGCTGTTCCTCCACGGTGTTACTCCAAATAGGGTTTACAGGGCCGCGGGGTCTCCCCCGCGCCGGTGAGCTCTTACCTCGCCTTTCCATCCTTACCGGAAAACCCGGCGGTATCTCTCTGTTGCACTTTCCCTGGGGTCGCCCCCGGCGGCGGTTAGCCGTTACTTTTGCCCTGAGGAGCCCGGACTTTCCTCAGATACCTGCTTTCGCAGTGTACCCGCGACTGTCCGGCTTGGTCACGAAAGTATTTTACAATTTCCTGTTTCCTTTGTCAATCGCACAAGCAATCAAAAAGGCTGCCCTTTCCTTAGAAATCCTTTTCCGACAGCATCCTGTTCTTTTCGTCCCAAAGCCTTCGGGACAGGTCCACATAGTAGGTGTGGGGGTTCTCAAAACGGGTGACCTCGTCCCAAAGGGTGTCAACCTGGGCCAAACAGTAGGCCCTGATGGCCTTCAGCGCCCTGGGGGTGTACACGCACTCGCCGCCCTTAAAAATTTGCGTCATCAGCGGCACGGCCCGGAAGTTTTCCACGGTCTTGCTCTTCCAGGTGTGATTGGGATCGAAAATGGTGTAGGGCTGTTCGTCGTCGATGACCTCGTCGTGCATGGTGATCACATCGGCGATGGCCTTGTCGGTTTCCTTATCGAAAAGCCGCCATACAGCCTTGAAGCAGGGCGTAGTGATCTTCGACACATTTTCGCTGATCTTGATCTTGGGAATGATGGTGCCGTCCTCCTTTTCCACAGCGGCCAGCTTGTACACGCCGCCGAACACCGGCTCGGAGGAAGAGGTGATGAGCCTCTCGCCCACGCCAAAGGAATCCACCTTTGCGCCCTGCATCAGCATATCGCGGATGATGTACTCATCCAGAGAGTTGGAGGCGCAGATCTGGCAGTCCTCGAACCCTGCATCGTCCAGCATCTGCCGGGCTTTTCGGGAAAGGTAGGTGATGTCGCCGCTGTCGATGCGGATGCCGGCGGGCCGGAAGCCCTGGGGAGTCAGCACCTCGTTGAAAACCCTGATGGCGTTGGGAACGCCGGATTTCAGCACGTTGTAGGTGTCCACCAGCAGGACGCAGTTGGTAGGATAGGCCTGGGCGTAAGCCTTAAAGGCCTCATATTCGCTGTCGAAGAGCTGTACCCAGCTGTGTGCCATAGTGCCCAAGGCCGGTATGCCGAAGGTCTGGTCGCTGACGGTGCAGGCAGTACCCGCGCAGCCGCCGATATAAGCGGCCCTTGCGCCGTAGATCGCGCCGTCAAAGCCCTGGGCCCTGCGGGAGCCGAACTCCATGACCGCCCTGCCCTGGGCCGCCCGAACGATGCGGTTCGATTTGGTGGCAATCAGACTTTGATGGTTGATGGAAAGCAGGACCATAGTCTCCACAAACTGAGCCTGTACCGCCGGGCCACGGACTGTGACGATGGGCTCGCCGGGGAAGATCGGCGTACCCTCCGGGATGGCCCACACGTCGCAGGCAAATTTGAAATCCTTGAGGTATTCCAAAAATTCTTTGTTAAAGATCTTCTTGGAGCGCAGGAACTCGATGTCCTCCTCTGTAAAGGTGAGGTGGCTCAGGTAGTCCACCAGCTGCTCCACACCGGCCATGATGGCATAGCCGCCATTATCCGGCACTTTACGGAAGAACATGTCAAAATAGCAGATCGTGTCCTTATAGCCGTTGGCAAAATAACCGTTTGCCATGGTGATCTCATAAAAATCTGTCAGCATGGTAAGATTGCGGCCGTCAAATTTGTTGCTCATAGGTATTCCCCGCTTTTTATACAAATCGTTCTGTGATTTCCTTTATTATAGCAGTTTCCCGGAAAAAGTACAGCGCAATTTTTGTTTTTTAAAGTCGGTCAAAACCATTGCTATCCCATTGAAAAAAATTGTCTATTTTCTGGAAAAAGCTGAGAAAATCTGTTGATTTTTTCCTCATCGTTTGTTATAATATAATAATAATAGAAGTTGAAACGGTTTTCGGATCAGGAGAGATGATCATGAGACTGAGAAGTCAGCCCTTGGGCAACAAAAACTTGATTGGCGCCAGAGTAGAGGCCACTCGCAAAAGTCAGGGGATGAAGCAGAAAGAGCTTTTGGCCCAATTACAGGTGCGCGGCGTTGATTTGAACGCTTCCGGCCTTTCCAAGCTGGAGGGACAGCTTCGCTTTGTCACTGACTTTGAGCTTTTGGCTCTTTCGGAGATTTTGAACGTGTCCGTATCCTGGCTATTGACTGGGAAGGAAAAGTAAGCAAAACGCGTAGTACCCGCTGCCTGTATGGGACAGCGGGCTTTTTTAGTTTCTCTCGAGCAGCAGCTTTTCGCTGGCCGCCAGCCGCACGCAGACGCACAGCAGCTCCATTGCGGTAAAGAGTTCCTCCTCCGGCGGGAAGGACGGCGCGATGCGGATATTGCTGTCGTTGGGGTCTGCACCATATGGGAAGGTGGCCCCGGCGTCGGTCAAAACAACGCCGGCCTCCTTGCACAGGCTGACCACACGCTTGGCGCAGCCGTTCATCACATCCAGATTCACAAAGTAGCCGCCGTTTGGGGTGCTCCACTTTGCAATGCCGAGCTTGCCGAGATGCTTTTCCAGGGCCTCGTGCACGATACGGAACTTGGGCTCCAAAATCTTCCGATGGCCCTGCATCAGCTCCTTTACACCGTTGATGTCATGCAGAAATAAAACATGCCGCAGCTCGTTTAGCTTATCCGGGCCAATGGTCTGGGTGGTCAGCCTCTTTTTGACGTCCTCCATATTGCGGGGGCTGGCCGCCAGAGCGGAAACGCCCGCGCCCGGGAAGGAGATCTTGGAGGTGGAGGCGAAGAAGAACACATTGTCCTCAGTTCCCTGCTTCAGGCACTCCTCGTAGAGATTCAGCAGGGTGTCCGGGGTATCGGTGATGTCGTGGACGCAATAAGCATTGTCCCACATGATGCGGAAATCCGCGGCGGCGGGCCGAAGGGCGGCAAAGCGGCGCACGGTCTCATCGGAATAGGTGATGCCGGTGGGATTTGAATATTTCGGCACGCACCAGCAGCCCTTTACAGCCGGATCCTCTACCAGGCGCTCGATAAGGTCCATGTCCGGGCCGGTTTTCAGCATGGGTACCGGGATCATCTCAATGCCGAAGTATTCCGTGATGGCGAAATGCCTGTCATAGCCGGGGACCGGGCACAGGAACTTCACCTTGCCCTGCCTGCACCAGGGCTCATAACCGCCGAACCCGTGGGTATAGCCCTGGGAAACGCAGTCAAACATCATTTGCAGGCTGGAATTGTTTCCCAGTGTGATCTGCTCCGCCGGCACGCCAAGCATGTCGCTGAAAATGGCACGCATTTCCGGCAGACCGTTCCACACACCGTAGTTGCGGCAGTCATCGCCGTTGGAATTGGCAAATTCGCTTCTGGCGTGTAAAGACTCCAGTACGCCAAGGGCAAGGTCGAGCTGCTTTGCGCACGGCTTGCCTCTCGACATGTTCAAGGTGAGCTTTTTCGATTTGAACTCCTCATACTCCTGGGCAGCTTTGTAATTGATCTCTCTGATCTCCCCGGTCTCCATAGCCGTCAGCTTCATTGTGTGATCTCCCCTATCTGCCATTCCATTTTGAATCATATTTGAATTTGAAATCTCATTTTAACTCTGCACGAGCCTCACTATTATAGTATATATGATGTAAAAATGCAAGTTACTTTTTGATTTCCTGCATTTTTTACACTTTGCATGGATTCCGGCCAATTTGAGAAAGGATTCTGTACACCCCTACTGAAACCCGAATATTCTTGAAAAATGATTGCGGCTAATTCCCCCTTGTGTTATAATTTAGATAATATTTTTTGAATTTTTGAAAGGACAAGTATTGCATTATGGGTGGATTTTTTGGCGTCGCTTCCAAGGAAGACTGCATGTTCGATCTGTTTTTCGGCACGGATTACCATTCCCATCTGGGAACGCGGCGGGCCGGCATGGCCGTGTACGACGACGCAAAGGGGTTTGACCGGGCGATCCACAACATTGAGAACTCCCCTTTCCGCACGAAATTTGACAAGGACGTTTCCGCCATGCACGGCAAAATCGGCATTGGCTGCATTTCCGATTACGAGCCCCAGCCGCTGATCGTGCGCTCCCACCACGGCACCTACGCCATCGTCACCGTCGGCAGGATCAACAATACAGAACAGATCATCGCCGACCTGTTCAAGAGCGGCTATTCCCACTTTCTGGAAATGAGCGGCGGCGACGTCAACGCCACGGAGCTTGTGGCTGCCGTCATCAACCAGAAGGACAACCTGATCGAGGGCATTCAGTATGCCCAGGAAACCATCGACGGCTCCATGAC
>CAZYLJ010000007.1:0-1240 GCA_964648555.1 uncultured Acutalibacter sp. | reverse complement strand
TGCACATTCCTTTGGGTGTATTACGGCTATCCGTCCTCCTCCTATGAGGGCATCAACGTGGAGGAAATGCGCTATCACTGCGGCGCTATGTTGGCAAAGCGCGACAGAGACGAAGGCGGCGACATCCACCCGGACAATGTGGCCGGTGTGCCGGATTCCGGAACAGCCCACGCGGTTGGTTACGCCAATGAATCTGGTATCCCCTTTTCCCGGCCCTTTATCAAGTATACGCCGACCTGGCCCCGGTCTTTCATGCCGACCATGCAGACCCAGCGCGACTTGATCGCCAGGATGAAGCTCATCCCCGTCCACGACCTGATCCGCGGCCGCAGCCTGCTGCTCATCGACGATTCCATCGTGCGCGGCACTCAGCTGCGGGAAACTACGGAGTTCCTCTACCAAAGCGGCGCCAGGGAAGTCCACGTGCGCCCTGCATGCCCGCCCATCCTGTATGGGTGCAAATACATCAATTTCTCCCGCTCCACCTCGGTCATGGAGCTTGCCACCCGCCGGGTTATCAAGGAGCTGGAAGGCACTGAGGAGCCGGCCGATTTAGAAAGCTATGCCGACCCGGAAAGCGAAGAGTACAAGGCCATGGTAGACCTCATCGGCCGGAAGCGGAGCTTTACCTCACTGCGCTATCATCGTCTGGACGATATGATCGAATCGGTGGGCCTGCCGAAGTGCAAGCTATGCACCTACTGCTGGGACGGAAAAGAATAAGCTGTGATCCCGCCGACAGGGAAAATCAGCATTGAAGGCGGAAAGCGCACAAAAGAGCCTGCCCGGTCACCCGGACAGGCTCTTCTTGTTACTTGATTTTGCTTGCGGAATGAAGAAACTCGAAGAGTTTCTTCGTAGAGAAAATCGGACCCCGATTTTCTCTTATTGATTTGTGTAGAAGAAATTACTCGGCCATCTTCTTCAGCTTGGCGTACTTCTCCTCGGCGTACTTCTCAGCCTTGGCGAACAAGGTCTCGGCACGATCCGGGAAGGAACGGGTCAAGCTGTTGTAGCGGACCTCGCCCATGATGAAGTCGCGGTAAGAGGCGGAAGGCTCCTTGCTGTCCAGCTGGAAGGGATTCTCACCGGCGTCGGCCCTGCGGGGGTCGAAGCGGAAGTTGTGCCAGTAGCCGGCGGCAACAGCCTTCTTCTCCTCCATCTGGGAGATGCCCATGCCGCCCTTGATACCGTGATTGATGCAGGGAGCGTAGGCAAGAATCAGAGACGGGCCGTTGTA
>CAZYLJ010000006.1:21801-25657 GCA_964648555.1 uncultured Acutalibacter sp. | reverse complement strand
CCTGCAAAAAGGCCACGGCTTCCAGGTTTTCCTTGCCGCCGTCCTTATTGGGCACCCACTCGCCGTCTTTCCGGTTGTAGTCCAGATACAGCATGGATGCCACGGCGTCTACCCGCAGGCCGTCGATGTGGTATTCCTTCAGCCAGAACACGGCGGAGGAAATGAGAAAGCTGATGACCTCCGGCTTGCCGTAATCGAACACCAGGGTACCCCATTCCTTGTGCTCCCCTTTGCGGGGATCCTCGTACTCAAAGCAGCAGGAGCCGTCAAACCTGGCAAGGCCCGCGACGTCCCGGGGAAAGTGGGCGGGCACCCAGTCCATGATGACGCCGATACCGGCCTGATGGCAGCGATCCACAAACCGCATGAAGTCCTTGGGCGCCCCATAGCGGGAGGTGGGGGCGAAATACCCCATGACCTGATAGCCCCAGGAGCCGTCGTAGGGGTACTCCGTCAGGGGCATGAACTCAATGTGGGTAAATCCCATCTCCTTCACATAGGGGATCAGCTCGTCGCCCAGCTTTTCGTAGGAGAACACGCTGCCGTCGGCGTATTTGCGCCAGGAGCCCGCGTGCACCTCGTAGATGTTCACCGGCTGGGAGTAATGGGGGTGCTCCCTCTTCTGCCGCCGCCAGTCGGCGTCGTTCCACTGATAGCCGGAAATGTCGTACCAGCGGGAGGCCGTGCCCGGCCTTGTCTCGGCGTGAAGGGCAAAGGGGTCGGCCTTATACAGCTCGGCGCCGTAAAGGTTGTTTCTGTTTTTCGGCTTGATGAAGAATTTATAGACCTCAAAGGGTTCAAAGGCAAAGTCCGTATAGCCTTCCCACACGGCGTCATCGATCTTCCGCAGCGGGTATTTTGCCTTATCCCAGTTGCAGAAATTGCCCACAAGGGAGACTTCCTCCGCGTTGGGCGCCCACACCCGGGCCACCATACATTCCCTGCCGTCCTTTGTGACCTTATGCAGGCCCAGATATTCATAAGCCCTGCGGTTTTTCCCGCTGCGGAACAGGTAAAGGGGCACATTGCCCTGCTCCTGCTCTCTGTGGCAGTCCGCATTTTTCGCCATGAGCGCACGCTCCTTCCCCCGGCCATTCGGCTTGCGGAAAAACTTCCGCCCATTTCGCAGACCGGGGCTATTTTTCAATTCTAGTATACCATCCTTGTCAGAAATTTCAAGGGGCTTTTAGTAATTCTTTTGAAAGATCAAGAAAAAGATTTTCGATATTTGTAAAAGTTACACAAATAACAGCCTGCTTTTCTGTACATCGAAGCAGTATGCCAGGTCTTTCAGTATAGCGGAAACCGAACGGGAAGGCTGTCGCATCCCGCGGGGAGAGGACGGTAAAATGGAAAATGAGGCGGCGGCACGGAAAACCGTACCGCCGCCTCAACGGCTTTTGAAAGCTTTTTACTTGTTGACAGCCTCCTTCAAGGCCTTGCCGGCCTTGAAAGCAGGAGCCTTGGAAGCGGGGATCTGGATCGACTTATTGGAGCGGGGGTCACGGCCGATGCGGGCGCTGCGGGCGCGGACCTCGAAGGTGCCGAAGCCGACCAGCTGGACCTTGTCGCCCTGCGCCAGGGCGTCGGTAACGGACGCGATGACAGCGGCGACAGCAGCCTCTGCGTCTTTCTTGGTAATTTCCGCCTTGCTGGCGACTGCAGCGATGAGTTCAGATTTGTTCATTAAGAATACCTCCAATTTTTTTCTGCGGCGCCATTAGTTTGCGATAATGTTTGCCGCTTAATACAGGAGCTTCCACAGCTTTTGGCCGCTGAAAGCCTTTAACATCTGCAATGATATCACATCCATCCCCATTTTTCAAGGGTTTTTGCAATTTTTTGTCCTTTTGGGAGCAGTTTGAGGTCATCTTTTGTTATCGCACCCAAAAATAATGCTCCAGAAGCATAAAAAACGCCGCCGCAGAGGATGGAAATCGCCAGGGCCGCAGCCTTGCCGGAGCCGTTTTGGGGCAGAAGGAGGGAAATCCCCCGGTGGCAGACCAGAGCCGACGCCCCGCACAGCACGGCGCTGAGCAGCGGGGGCAGAAACAGTCTGCCGGGAGAAAGGGATATGCCGGTCACTTTTTTCAGGCACCGGAGCTGGGCCGCCGCCAGAAACAGGTAGCAGGCAAAGGTTCCCGCCGCCGCGCCGTAGATGTTGACCTCCGGCACGCCGCACAGGAACCAGTTGACCAGCAGCTTGATGGTCATGGCGCCAAAGAGCAGTTTTACGGGTAGATCGGCCCGGCCAACGGCTTGCAGCATACTGGAAAAGGGCGCGCACATGGCCGCCGCCAGGGAGGCGACCCCCAGAAGGGCCAGGGCGGCGCTGACGATGGGCGCGGAGCTGTCGCTGCCGTACAGCACCCGGACGATGGGCCCGGACAGAGCGCTTACCCCCAGCCCTGCCGGGAAGCAGAACAGCGCCGTCATCCGGCAGACCGAGCGCATGCGGCCGGTGAGCTCTTCCCTGTTCCCCCTTGTCCAGGCCGCTGTGACAGCCGGCAGGGCACTGACGCCGAAGGCCTGGGTCAGGGCGGGAACCAGCAGGTAGACCGTCATGGCCAAGGTGTAGCAGCCGTAAAGGTAGGTAGGGATGGACTCCGGGTTTTCCAGGTACATGGCAGGAATCATGCCCGGAAAGCAGCCCAGCAGCCTTTCCGGCTCCCGCTCCAGCACGGACAGGAGACGGCCCTGCAGGAAGGTGGCATCGATAAGGCCCGCCACGTTGGTGGTGATGGAACCGATGGCAATGGGGGCCGTAATCGACAGCAGCCGCCTGGCCGTCTCTCCCCTCCCCCTGGGCGGCGGGGCACATTCCAGCAGCCGGGCCGGAACGCCGCCGCCTTTGAGCCTGCCCCAAAGGGCCAGGCAGAGAAGGGCCGCCAGGCTGCCGGCAGTGACGCCCAGCACTGCTCCGGCGGCGGCGAAGGACAGGGTGAGGAGCTTGGCCTCGTCCGGCCCGTCGGGGGAAAACGAAAACACCGTGCCGAAGGCGGCGTACTCCTCCGTGCAGGCGGCCACCACCCACCGGCTGAGGAACAATCCCAAGCACAGCTTGACAAGGGCCTCCGCCACCTCGGAGAGAGCGGTGGGCACCATGTTCTGCAAGCCCTCATAGCAGCCGCGATACACCGCCCCCACGCAGGAAAAAAGAATGGCCGGAGCCAGAGCCAGCACCGGGGCCAGGGCGTTGGGCGTGCCGATGACCGTGCCGCAGTAAAAGGGGGCGAACAGCGTCATCAGGAGCATGCCCGCTCCGCCAAAGGACAAAAACAGCGGAAGGGCTACCCTTTTCACCTGGCAGACGTCATTCCACCGGCCAAGGGAGCGGCTTTCCGACACCAGCCTGGACACGGCCACCGGGAACCCGGCTGTGGAAAGGCTGAACACCGGCCCATAAAAATTGTAGGCCACATTGAAAAGCCCCATGCCGTACTCGCCCACAGCGTATTTCAGCGGTATTTTAAACAGCGCGCCGATAACCTTTACCGCCATCATGCCGGCGGTAAGGATCAGCGCGCCGTGAAGAAAGTCCTGCTTCATGACCTTTTTTCCCATTTTCTGCCCCTTCCCCCCTGCCGTGATGTTTCATTTCTATGAGGAAGGAGAGGGAAAAATTTCAGGCAGAGAGAAAATGCCTCTCAGCGGTTGGAGTAGATGTACGTCTCGTAATCCTTCAGCTTGTCGTACAGCACAGCCTCCCTGCGCAGCCCGGCCTTTTCCATGACCTCGTGGTGCAGGGGATGATGATAGATGATATGGATCTCCCTGGGGTGCTCCTCACAGCTCTTTAGAATAGACGCCATGACCTGCTCCAGAATATCACCGGAGAAGGGATTGAAAAAGAAGA
>CAZYLJ010000006.1:0-21701 GCA_964648555.1 uncultured Acutalibacter sp. | reverse complement strand
AGAAGATATCCCTTGCGCAAAAGCAGCTGATCGTGTCCATTATGGGACAGTTCTGTTAAACAAAAAAGGCCGGTCAGAGGGTTAACCCTCCGGCCGGTCTTTTTTTCGGAAAATGAAAGCTTACTCGCCCAGCTTCGCGCCGCAGTTGCTGCAGAACAGCGCGGTGTTGGGGCTCTGCTTGCCGCAGTTGGGGCAGACGACCTTGTTCTGCTTGTCGCTCAGCTCCTTGGTGACGGCGGCGTGCTGAGCCTTCAGCTCGTCGAGCTCGGTCATCATGCCGACGGCCGCATCGTCCTCGCTGAGCTTCTCACGGCAGGCCTCATACACATACTCGCCCAGCGCCTCATAGCGCTTGCTGATATCGGCATTCAGCTCCGCCGCGTTGATGCGCAGCTTGGATGCGTCCACGATTTGGCCCGCCTTTTTGCCGACGGCTTCCGCCGCAGACTTGGCGTTAACGACAACGTCATCTAAAATTCCCATGTGAAATTCCTCCTTTTTTATTTCGTTCACGAAGGCGATGGCCGGAACCGGCCAGCCTTTTCTTCTTTTATTATACATCTTTTTTGTGGAAAGTAAAGGGGAAAACCTTTCAAATGGCTTAATTTTCCCTTACGCTGCCCAAAAATTCCCGCAGCATGGAGGTTTCCGGCACAAGCTCCGGCGAAATGGGCTCGAAGCGCATGAGCCTGGCCTCCAGGTCCCTGGCCTTCCGATAATAGGGGCTGTCCGGGGCGATCTCCCGCAAAAGGGGAATGGCCACCCCGCGGAACACGCAGGGCTCGTAGATGTGGATGGAGTTCACCGTGTAATCGGCGGACATGCGGTAGGGCCTGATGTAGCTGTCCTCCCCCGCCACCACCTGGGGCCACATGGCGATCGTCTCCTCGGCGGTGGTGCTGCGAAACTGC
The DNA here is from genome assembly GCA_964648555.1 of uncultured Acutalibacter sp. Lineage (GTDB taxonomy): Bacteria > Bacillota > Clostridia > Oscillospirales > Acutalibacteraceae > Acutalibacter. The sequence goes on along the minus strand of CAZYLJ010000006.1, from coordinate 20,790 downwards.
ACATCCCGCACGATCCTGCGGACCAGCCGCAGGTCCATGGGCGAGATGACCTCGCCGTTGGCGTCCTTGATCTGCTGCTTGACGCTGACATACAGCCGCACACAGGAATTCGGAGGGAGCTCGCCTGTGAAGATGGGATTGAGGCCGTGGATGCCCTCCACGATGACCGCCTCGTTCTCGCCGATCTCATACCGGCGCTCCTCGCCGTCAGGTCTGCCCCTGGAAAAGTCGTACCGGGGCACGGAAAACCTGCCGGTGGAGATCACGTCCTGCAGGCACTTTTTTACTTTTTCCACATTCAGAGCTTCCACTGATTCGTAGTCGTAGCTGCCGTCCGGCAGCAAAGGGGCCAGGTTTACGCCCCGGTAAAAATCGTCCAGAGAGATGATGTGGGCGCTGCCGCCAAACTCCCGCAGGTACTTCTGCAGAAGGTGGGCGGTGGTGGTCTTGCCGCTGCTGCTGGGGCCGGAAAGCATGATGACACGCACCTCCCGGTGCTGCTCCCGCAGGTTGCGGGCAATATTGCGGAGATGCTCGTGATAGGAGTCCTCCACCTCGTCGATCATCCGCTGAGGATACGCAAGGGCCCCGTCGTTGATCTGCTCCAGATGGTTGATATATTTAATGTACCCGCTGGCGAAACTGCTCATAATATTCCTTTACGCCCTCCTTTCTGTCCAGTATCTCTTGATTGCGTGAAATGTATTCATAGGGGAACTTGAAATTGAAAATGCGCTTCAGGTCTTCAGAATAGGGGTCCTTCACCTTGGTGACGGCACCGGCCCCGCAGGCCAGCACCGTAACGGACTCGTCCATGGTGTAGATGTTGTACCGGCAATCGGTGCCGGGCCTGGCCCAACCGGTGTTTTCCAGGTTTCCCGCCATCCTGGTCTGGCGGTACAGGTAATAGGGCTCGAAGCCCGCCTCGGTCAGCCGCAGGATGGAGTGATCCACCATAGCGGCGGTCTCCTCGCGCTTTTTGTGGAGGGACAATTCCCCGGCTGCGTCCTCCCCCTCTGTCACCAGGCGGGCGGAACGCTTTAAGGCCAAAGAGTGCACCGTCACGTTGGCGGCACCCAGATCGATCACACCTTCCAGGGTGCGCTGAAAGCCCGCAAGGTCGTCTCCCGGCAGGCCCACGATCAGGTCGGCGTTGATCTCTCGAAAGCCCACGTCCTGGGCGAGCCTGAAAGCATCCTCGATATCGTGAGCGGTGTGAAAACGGCCGATGTTGCGAAGCACCTGGTCGGAAAGAGACTGGGGGTTGATGCTGATGCGGCCCACACCGGAATCCAGCAAGGCGGTCAGCTTCTCCCTGTCGATGGTGTCGGGGCGGCCGGCCTCCACGGTGAACTCGGTGCAGCGGGAGAAGTCGAACTGGCGCCGGATGTGGCCGCAAAGCCGGGAAAGCTGGGAAGCGGAAAGGGTGGTGGGCGTGCCGCCGCCGATGTACACGGCCCGCAGGGTCAAGCCCAGCTCTTTGGAGACCCGGGCGGTCTTTTCGATCTCCCCCAAAAGCAGCTCGAAATAGGGCTCCATGAGCTTTTTCGCGTGCTTTACATCCTGGGAGATAAAGGAACAATAAGAGCACCGGCTTGGACAGAAGGGGATGCCCACATACAGGCAGAAGTCGTTTTCAGAGAGGGCCTCTACCGCGGGGCGCTGAGCCCGCAGCACCCGCAGAGACAGGTCGGTCTTGGCGTCTGACACATGGCACCGGGCCCGGAATTTCTCCGCGCCGCCCGCCTCGCCAAGCTCCTGACAGTACTGCCGCAGGAGCTTCACGGGATGGATGCCGGTGAGCATCCCCCAGGCGGGAAAATAGCCTGTCAGGTCGGAAAGAGCCCGGTACAGCAGGTCGGTCATGGCGTATTCCAACAAAGTGTCGCCGGTCTCGCCGCGCGCTTTCACAGCCCGGCCGTCGGAGACGCGCACCCTGTATTCATACTTGCCCGCTTTCTCTTCTATGACCGTTTCCGCCCAGGGCTCGCCGGGATTTGGCGCAGCTGCCTCCTCTACCCGGACGCGGCTGTAGGGAAAGAACAGGCGGCACAGGTTCTCGCACTCATAGCGGAAGCTGTGGCCGGAAATCGTCAAGAGCATGGGGAGGCACCTCCTTTGGCTGTGCTGTTTAAGAACGGTCGATGGAAATGACGCCGGGCACCTTCATCAGCCTGTCGATGATGACCTGCAGCTGGGGCAGGCCGCTGATGGAAATGGTGGCGGAAATAAAGGCGTTTTCGCTGTTCCGCTCCTGGCGGCAGTTCATCGCGTGGATGAACACCCGCATGGCGGAAAGCTGCTGGGTCACATCCGCCAGCAGGCCGCCCCGATCCACCGCAACGATATTCAGCGTGGCCTTGAAGTCGTCGTGGACCTCCCCGGCCCAGTGGGCGGTCACCCAGCGCTCGGGCTCAGGGCAAAGGGAAAGATCCTGCGGGACGTTGGTGCAGGAGCGCTTGTGGATGGACACGCCGAAGCCCCTGGTGATAAAGCCGATGATCTCGTCGCCGGGAAGGGGGTTGCAGCAGCGGGAAAATTTGATGAGGCAGTTGTCCATGCCGTCCACCAGCACGCCGCTTGCCACCTTCTGCTTGACCTCCGGCGGGTTATTGCGGACAGCGGGCTCCGTCTGGACCCCGGCCGCCTTCGTCAGCCGCTGGTATTCCTCCTTGATGCGGGGCAGCACCTTCCAAAGCTGGATGCCGCCGTAGCCGATGGCTGCGTAAAAATCGTCGGCGGTGGAGCAGCTGTACCGCTTGCCGATGCTGTCCAGCATGTATTCCATCAGGCCCGGCACCATGGAAATGCCGCTGCGGCGGAACTCCCGCTCCAGCTCGGCCTTGCCCTCGACGATATTGTCCTCCCGCTTTTCCTTCTTAAACCAGGCGCGGATTTTGTTCCTGGCCTCGGACGTGCGCACCAAAGAAAGCCAGTCCCGGTTGGGGCCCTTGCCCGCCTCGCGGGTGGTGAGCACCTCGATGATCTCGCCGGTCTTCACCTTATAGTCCAGGGGCACGATGCGCTTATCCACCTTGGCGCCGATCATGCGGTTGCCCACGGCGCTGTGAATGGCGTAGGCGAAGTCGATGACGGTGGAGCCCATGGGCAGGTTCACCACATCCCCCTTGGGGGTGAAGACGAACACCTCCTCCGGGATCAGGTCGCTCTTGATGGAGTGGATCAGGTCGGTGACGTCCTCGCTCTCCTCCTGGTTCTCCAGCATCTGCCGGATCCAGGCCAGGCGGTCGTCCAGCTCGCTGTTGTCGGACTCCTTGGCGGACATGCCCAGCTTATATTTCCAGTGGGCGGCGATCCCATACTCGGCGGTGTGGTGCATTTCCCAGGTGCGGATCTGCACCTCGAAGGGCACGCCGGACTTGTTGATGACGGTGGTGTGAAGGGACTGGTACATGTTGGGCTTGGGGGTGGAGATGTAATCCTTGAAGCGGTTGGGCAGGGGCTGGAACATGTCGTGGATGATGCCCAGCACGTTATAGCAGTCCTCGATGGTGTCCACGATAACGCGGATGGCGAAGACGTCGTAAATTTCCTCAAAGCTCTTGCCCTGGATGAACATTTTGCGGTAGATGCCGTACACGCTCTTCACCCGGCCGGAAAGGTACACGTTGGGGATGGTGACCTCTACCCTTTCTCTGATCTGGGCTATGGTGTCGTCGATGAACTGCTTGCCGCTGCTGCTTCTGGCCTCCAGATCCTGCTCGATCTCCCGGTAGGCGGTGGGGTCGAGATACCGCAGGGACATGTCCTCCATAAATTCCTTGACCCGCCGGATGCCCAAGCGGTGGGCGATGGGAGCGTAAAGCTCCAGGCACTCACGGGCCTTGTCGCGCTGCTTTTGGGGCGAGACATACTCCAGAGTGGAAAGGTTGTGCATGCGGTCGGCAAACTTGATGATGATGACACGGATGTCCTCGGCCATTGCCATCAGCATTTTGCGCAGGTTCTCTGCCTGCTCCTCCTCCCGGGAGGAAAACGGTATTTTGCCCAGCTTCGTCACGCCGTCCACCAGCAGGGCCACTTCCCGGCCAAAGGCGGCGGTCAGCTCTTCCACCGTGCAGTCGGTGTCCTCCACCACATCGTGCAGAAGGCCCGCCATGACGGATTCGGTATCCATGCCAAGGCCCACCAGGATGGCCGCCACCGAAAGGGGGTGAATGATGTACGGCTCGCCGGAGCGGCGCTTCTGTTCCCTGTGCTTTTCCGCCGCCAGCAGGTATGCCTGCTCGATGCGCCCGGTATCGTATTCCTTGCCGCTGTCAGCGATGACGTTTACAAGCTCTTCATATGTGCTGATCTGTACTACCAGTTCCACTTCCAATCCCCTTCCTTTCCCGGCGCAATATTTTGTTGCCCCATTCCGAAAGCAAGCTTCCTCTTTTTCCCTTATGTATTGGCCAAGGCGTTTAGCTCTTCAAACAGCCGGGAAGCGAAAATATCCACCTTGCCGTCTGTGTGAAGGAGCTCCGCTGTTGTCATCTCACCCATCATTCCCTGCCGGATGAGCCCACGCTCTTCCAGCACGTCCAGGCTGAACAGCAGCTTCCCTAATTGGAAGCCCTTGTCCTTCAGCGCCCCCAAAGCCGATAAAGCGCTGAAAGGCGCGCCCCGGTAAGAGGCCAGCAGCCGGTAGAGCGCCGCCAGCTCTTCCCTGCTGGGGGCCAGCGTAGCCTTTTCCTCCGGAGATAAGGCTTCCCGGCGGCAGAACCGTTCATACAGCCGGTAGGTGTGAAAGCACTCCTCGTCATTCAGGCCGGAAAGCCGGACCTCCCGCACGGAGACGGTCAGCCTGTCTTCCCCGCGGTACTCCCGGGAATCCAGCGTCACGGCCAGATCGAGCCGATCGCCGGGCTCAAAGGGGAATTCTTCCGGCTTGACACCGAAGCGCATACAGTTGACGAACGCGCCGTGCTTCTGGCAGACCAGCCGCAGATGATTGCCGCCCCCCACCGGCACGATCTCCCTGAGCTCCATGTTGAACAGGCCGAACAGGGGCTGGGGATTGCCGCTGCCGAAGGGCTCCAAACGCTCCATGGCCCGGGGCATATCCACCGACAGGGAAGACGGGTTCAGGCGGCAGTCCAGCCGGACGATGGGACAGGGCATCTCCGGGCAGTGCTTCATGGCGTATTCGTTCAGCCGCTGCCGGAATTTCTCCACATTGGCCGCCTTCAGAGTGGCGCCCGCGGCCATGGGGTGGCCGCCGAAGCGCTCTAACAGGTCGGCACAGGAGGAAACGGCCTCAAACAGGGAAAAACCGGGCACGCTCCTGCCGCTGCCCTTGGCGGAATCCCCCGCGCCCTCCTCATCCACCGAGACGACGAAGCAGGGCTTGCCGAAGCGTTCTGTGATGCGGGCGGCCACGATGCCGATGACGCCGTGGTGCCAGCCCGTTCCGCTGACCACCATCACCCGGCTGCGCAGAAGGCTTTCGTCCTGTTCTATCTTTTCCATGGCCTCTTTGGCGATCTCCGCCTCTACCTCCCGGCGGCGGTCGTTATCCGCGCAGATCTCCTCCGCCAGATCCTGGGCCTCTTCCTCATACTCACAGCACAGCAGGCGCACCGCCCGGTCCGGGCTGCCCATGCGGCCGGTGGCGTTCAGGCGGGGGATCACCGTGAAGGCCAGGCCGGTGGCGGTGATATTCCCGCCGGAGGAGCACCGCTCCAGCAGCGCGGAAACGCCAAGGCCGGGGTCGCCGGCAAGGGCCCGCAGGCCCGCCTGGACGATGATCCGGTTCTCCCCTACCACCGGCACCACATCGCCGATGGTGCCCAGGGCGGAAAGCACCGCGTATTCGCTCAGGACCCCCTCGCCGTTGCCGTCCTCCAGAGCCATTAAAAGCTTCAGGGCAACGCCCGCGCCGGAAAAATCCCGGAAGGGGCTTTCGTCGCCGGCCTGGTAGGCGTCCACCACGGCGGCGGCACGGGGCAGCACCTCGTGGGGCCGATGGTGATCTGTGACGACCACGTCCATGCCAAGCTCCTTTGCAAGGTCCACCTCTTCCACAGAGGAAATGCCGTTGTCCACCGTGACGATGAGCTTTACGCCCTCCCGGTGCAGGGTCTCCACCGCGCCCCGGTTCATGCCGTAGCCCTCCCCCTCCCGCTGGGGGATGTAGTACATCACGTCGGCGCCAACGGTCTCCAGATAGGTATACAGCATGGCGGTAGAGGTCACACCGTCGGCATCGTAATCGCCGTAGACCGCGATCTTTTCAAAATTGTCTATGGCCCGCCGTATCCGGTTTACGGCCTTGTCCATGTCCTTCATCAAAAATGGGTCGGAAAGGGCGGCGGAGCCGTCAAGAAGGGACTCCACCTGTTCCGGGCTGTGAAAGCCCCGTATCTCCAGCAGCAGGGCCAGAAAAAACGGGATGGCATGGCGCTCCGCGATCTGGGCCGCACGGTCCTTATCCAGCGGGGCGACCTCCCATTTCTTGATATTCACACAGACACACTTCCTCATCTTGGGTTTGTTTCATTCCCACATATAAGCCTAAAAAGATATTGTATCATGTTTTATTATAACTTGCAAGCGGAAAGGCCCCGGCGCACCGCGGGAAACAGAGCCTCTTTGCCGCCTTTCGCAGGTCGTTTTTCGTGCCGCTTCCCCTTTATTCCCCGGCAGCAAAGCCGGAGGCTAGGCCGGCAGCCAGGCCGGAGGCCCAGGCCCAGTGCAGATTGTACCCGCCGCAGTCGCCGTCCACGTCTAAGATCTCCCCGGCAAGGTACAGGCCGGGGCATTTCTTCGACTCCATGGTATCGATATCGATTTCGCCAAGCGGCACGCCCCCCGCCGTGACCTGGGCGTCCTCCCAGGGGCCGGGGCCGATAATGGGAAACCGCCAGTTCTTGGCGGCCCGGGCCGCCCTTTGCAGCTCCCCGCCGGTCAGATCGGCAATGGTCCTGTCATCCTCCGGCAGCAGAAAGTGGAGCTCCCGCAGCTGTGCCTGCGCCCGGCGAAGCGCAGCGCCCTTTCTTTCGGCAAGGCTCTTCTCCTTTGAAAGACCAATATCGATCAAAAGCTCCTGGCCCACCCGGAAGTTGAACAGGCCGAAAAAAAGCTCAGAGACGTTCCTATTGGGCCGGGAGCTTCTCAGCTCTGTCAGATAGCGGAGCACTTCCTCTTCGCTCATCTCTTCCAGCAGGTCGAGGCCGACCTGGATATTTTGGAGACCGGTCTCCCGCAGGCGGGCGGAAAGGTCAAGCATGCAGATGCCGGAAAGCCGGCCCTGGCCAAAAATGACCTCGCCGCTTTCGCTGTACACTTTTTCGCCGTTTTTGTACAGCGTGGCCTTCGCCCTGACCCGCATGCCCTTTAACGCCCCGCAGGCCCCGGAAGAGGTTTTCAGCGGAACCAGCGAGGGCGACAGCGCGGTGACTGTGTGGCCCAGCTGCTTTGCCAGGGCGTAGCCTCCCCCCAGAGAGTGAACGGGCGAGGCCGCGCCGCCGCAGGCCAGCACGCATTTCTTTGCCCAGTATTCCCCGCCGTCTTCCGTGCGCAACAGATAGCCGTTTTCCTTTCGCGCGATGGAGACCACCTTTTTATTGCAGACGGGCAGGATGGACTGGTCCTGGGGCAGAAGGGCGTCCAGCACGGCGCGGGACTGCCCGCCCCGGGGATAGACCCTGCCCTCGCTGTCGGCGACGGCGAGAAGGCCCAGCCCTTGGAACTCGTTCAAAATCCGCTGGGGAGGGTATTTCTCCAGCACCCGGGCGGCAAGGGCGTCGCCGTGGTACTTTTCCGGGGAAATATGGAGGTTCGTCATATTGCACCGGCCGTTGCCGGTGGCCAGCAGCTTTTTGCCAATCTTTGGGTTGCCCTCCAAAATAACGACAGGGCCGCTTTCCCCCCGGCGCTTTTTTGCAAGGGCCGCCATGTGAGCGGCCATCAGGCCGGCGGCCCCCGCCCCGACGATCACGATATCATACCGCTCCATCAGATCACCAGCCCCAGCACGCCGTAGGACAGCAGGCACATGATGATGTCCGCGAGGAGGGTGCCCAGCGCCACGGAGATCATGGAGGATTTGAAGTCCATCTTCATCAGCGCCGCCGCCAAAGAGCCCGTCCACGCGCCGGTGCCCGGCAGAGGGATAGCCACAAAGATCAGCAGGCCAAACGACTTGTAGCGGTTAATCTTGTCAAACTTGCTGCGGCCCTTGGCCTCCAGCCGGTCCACCAGCTTGACGAACCGGGTGTTGCGCATCCGGTCGAATATCTTATTGATAAACAGCAGGATGAAGGGCACCGGCAGAATAGTGCCTACAAGGCAGATAAAAAAGGCCGGTATCATTTCAAGGCCCAAAAGCTTTGCGGCCAGGATACCCCCCCGCAGCTCGATAATGGGCATGAGCGACAGCAGGAACACAGTCAGTTCCCCGGGGATGGTCCTGCTGAAAAAATCCACCAGCGCTTGTACGATACTTTCCATTTTCCGTTCCTTTTCCTTTTTAAGACTTGGCAAATCCTCCATTCGCGTATAGAGAAGGCTTGCCCCCGATTTTCACATTATAACGGATTCCTTCCATTCTTTCAAGTATTCTTCCAAATCTCCAAAGGTATACCCCATTTCCTCCCATTTGGTCAGCAGCTCGTCGAGGATGGCGGCGTTGGTTTTTGAGGTGCTGTGCAAAAGTACCACCGCGCCGGGATGGACCCTTGGTAGCAGCTTTTCAAAGGCTTCCTCCTTTGTGGGCTGGTCGTTTTCGTACCAGTCCACATAGGCGAGGCTCCAAAACACGGTGGCATAACCGAGCTCCCGGGCCATTTTCAAATTGCTCTCGCAGAACTTGCCCTGGGGCGGCCGGTAGAGCTTCGCCATTTCCCTGCCGGTAATGTCCTGATAGAGCTTTTCATTCTTGATCAGCTCATTTTGAAAGCTGGCCCTGTCGGCGATTTTTGACATGTCCGGGTGGCTGTAGGTGTGATTGCCCACGGTGTGGCCCTCCTCCACCATGCGGCGCACCAGGCCGGGCTGTGTCTCAAAGTAGTTGCCCACCAGGAAAAACGTGGCCTTCACGTTGTGCTTTTTCAAAGCATCCAAAATCTTTTCCGTGCTGCCGTTTTCAAAGCCCGCGTCAAAGGTGATATACAGCTTTTTCTCCTCTTCCCCGGCGCAGTAGAGGGCGTTGAATTTTTTGAGGTACTCCGGCGAGGCGTTGCCGACGGGCGTTTTGCCCTCCTGCCGGAAGCTTAAGCCCCAGCTGGTGATCTCCCCGTTGGTGAACAGCACGCCGCCCCTGCCGAAGGAGGCCCCGGTCACAATGGCGCTGATTAGAAGAATCGCCAGGGTGGACAGCAGCACCCCCCGCCGCCGCTTTAACAGTCGCAGAAATTCCTTCATGTGCATGACCCGCTTTCCGTTTTTTCCATATGTATGCGGCGTGAAGAAAAATATTTTCCCGGTGCGGGGAATATCTGCCGGCGGGCAGGCACGCAAAACTTTCCCATTGCGCGGGAGAGGAAAATACTGTATGATTTTCGTAAGGAATTTTTGCGGGGTTTTTAAGAAGAAGGAAGTACCATTTTATCCTTGGAGGGATCACGATGGAGGAAAAGAAAAATATTTTGGTGGTGGATGACGACCGGGAGATCGTGCGGGCCATCGCCCTGAATCTGGAAAGCGAGGGCTACACCGTTTTCCAGGCCTACGACGGCCTGGAGGCTTTGGATATCTGCATGACAAGGGACGTGCACCTTGTCATCATCGACGTGATGATGCCCAGGCTGGACGGTCTCTCGGCCATTATGAAAATACGGGAGCGGAAAAACCTGCCCATCATCGTGCTCTCCGCAAAAAGCGAGAACAGCGACAAGGTCATCGGGCTTTCTATGGGCGCGGACGACTACGTGACGAAGCCCTTTAATCCCATGGAGCTGGTGGCCAGGGTGAGGTCGCACTTGAGGCGGTACACCAGCCTGGGCGACATCAACGCAAGCTCAGATGACACCATCATAAACGGCAGGCTCACCTTTAAGCTGGACGAGCACGTGCTCTACGCCGACGGAGAGCCTGTAAAGCTGACCGCCACGGAGACGAAGATCGTGGAGCTTTTGATGCGCAACCCCGGCCGTATCTTTCCCGCCGAGGAGATTTACAGCAAAATTTGGAACGAATCCGCGTATTCCACGGAAAATACAGTGATGGTACACATCCGGCGCATCCGGGAGAAGATCGAGCTGAATCCCAGCGAGCCGGAATATTTAAAGGTGGTGTGGGGAATTGGGTACAAAATCGAAAGGCACTGATACCTTTAAGGGGCTGGTCTCCTGGATCTCCATGCTCCTGCTGATGTGCGTCACGGTGACCGCGCTGGGCCTTCTGGTGACCAGCATGTTTATCCCGTCCATGCAAAGCTGGCTTGCCGAGGCAATCAAGGACGCGGCCACAGCGCCTAGTATGACCGAGCCCAATGCGGAAGCGCAGGGCACCCTGTGGATGTCGATTTTATGCGGCGTCATACCGCTTGCGGCGGCGATATTTTTCGCTTTTTTCTTCCGGGCGGACAGGATCGAGCTTGAAAATCGCATTGCCGGCCTGCTGGGGAAGACCTGGGTGGAGATCAAGCTGGCGCTCATCGTATTGATGGCGTCTCTCTCCGTTGCCTGCGTAAACACAGGCTTTTTCCCCGGCTTCCCACTGATGCTGTGCATCCCCCTGCTGACCATCTACTTTCTCTGCCTGGACATTGGCCGGAACCGGAATTTTTTCAGCTGCAACATCATCCACAGCATTTTAAAGCGCTTAAACAGCTTTCGGGATATGCCCACCTTCCAGCGGCGCAGCCTGAGAAGGCTGTATTCCTGCCTCGGCGTTACCGCGGGGGTGCTGGCGCTTTCCTGCCTAGTGCTTTCCATTTTGAACAACCTGCTCCACTACTACCCGCTGCTGATGCTGGGCTTCCGCGCTGCCGTGCTGGGGGCACTGGTTGGCATCGCCCTCTGGTACATTCTTGCCCTGAAGCAGGATCTGCGGGACTGGGAAGCGTTGATGGCCCAGATCGCCGAAATGTACGGCGGCAACATGGAGGCCGTGAACCACGTTCCCCCCATCTCCAACCTGTATGACTGCGCCATGCAGCTGAATATGATCCGCATCGGCATCCAGAAGGCTGTGGCCGAGGGCGTGAAAGCCGACCGCACCAAGGTGGAGCTCATCACCAACGTGTCCCACGACATCAAGACGCCGCTGACCTCCATCATCAGCTACATCGAGCTTTTGAAGAAGGAGCCCGATCTGCCGCCCCACGTGGCGGATTATGTAAACACCATCTCCCAAAAGGCCGACCGTTTAAGTCACATCGTTCAGGATGTGTTCGAGGTGAGCAAGGCCGCCACCGGCAACATCAGCCTGGACATGGAGGACCTGGACCTCGGCAAGCTTTTGCAGCAGACCTTCGCGGAGATGAGCGAGACGGTGCAGGCCTCTCAGCTGGTGTGGAGGGTGGATATCCCGGAAACGCCGGTGCTCATCCACGCAGACGGCCAGCGGCTGTACAGAGTGTTCCAGAACCTGATCCGCAACTGCGCCCAGTACTCCCTGGATGGCTCACGGGTGTATATCAGGCTCGTCGCCCAAAACGGCACCGCCACCGTGACGGTGCGGAATGTCTCCCGGGCGGAGATCTCCATCAGCGGCGAGGATCTGACCGCCCGGTTTGTACGGGGCGACCAGAACCGCACCACCGAGGGCAGCGGCCTGGGGCTTTCCATCGCCAAGAGCTTTACCGAGGCCTGCGCAGGCCGATTCTTCGTTCAGGCCGACGGCGACGTGTTCACGGTGACGGTGCAGTTTCATCAGGTGCCGCCCCCGCCGCAGCCCGTGCCTTCCCTCATCCCGGAGGAGAAGGAACCATAAGCGTTATGGCGGCGCCCCCGGTGGAATCGTACACGTATTACTTGCCGGTCTGTTCCCGCAAAAAGCTGACGATGAGGCCGTTTGCCAGCCGGGACGTGTTGGAGCCGTTCAGGATGATGTCCGCCCGCCACTTGGTGGGCTCAATATACTGCTGGTGGCGGTAGCGCACCATGTCCAAATACACCTGGGCGATCTCGTCGAAGCTGAGGCCACGCTCCGCCATATTCCTGCGCAGCCGCCGGACGATGCGCTCGTCGGCCTGGCAGTCGATGAAAATTTTTAAATCGAGGCTTTCATACAACCAGTCGTACCACAGGGCGAAGAGGCCCTCCACCAGAATGATGTCCCAGTTCTCTTTCAGGGCGGCCAAAAAATCCTCCCTGAGCTTTTCGTGGAAGATGGTGTCGGGGCAGTTGTCGTCCAGGTACTCCACGCCGGTGACATGGGCCACAGCCTTTGGCCGGACGTCGGCGGGCTTAAAGTAGCTGTCCATGTGGAAGGTGCGCACCTTCAAATCGGCAAGCTCCCCCTCCAGGAATTTGGCGAAGGTGGACTTTCCGCTGGCGGAACCGCCGGCAATGCCCACCACAAACGGCTTTTTCATGGCTATCGCTTCGCTTTCCAGGGTTTCTTGTCAATAGCGGCGGAGCTGTCCCCGCTATTTTGATGGATTTCATTTTAGCATGACGGCACCGGGAAAGCAAGAGCGAAGCGCAAAAGAAAAGCCCCCGGAAACCGGAGGCTTATGAACTATATATGAAATTTTGAACTGAAAGAACTTATCCAGGCTCTGAATCTCTGTGCATTGGCTTTTTGTCCTTTTCCGGCACTTCAGTGCTATCATGCGAGCCCGCCTGTTTTCTCTTTTTGCTTTTCTAAGCTTTTAAAGTTGCGGTGTCAAAATAGTCCCGTGCCAAGTAAATCTTAAAGTTCTGCGTTGGCTTCAGAATAGGAACCTTCTTTCTGTTCGGTATCCGCGAACTCACTTTTTGCTGTATCAGCAAACGAGCGTGAGCCCGCGAAGGTTCTGTTGAGGTTCATTGTTGTCCACCGGACTCACCCGCCTTTCTTTCAAAAATTTGCGCCGCCCGCATATTGCCCCGCCGTTTCCGGCTTTCCTTTTGGGCTATCCTTTTTCTCTCTCCAGCCGTTTCATCCGGTGCCGACGCGTTCGTTCTGCGTCTTGCTTGCGCCGTTCCCTTTCTCGTCAGGAACATTCTCCGGCTACTTTGGCTTTGCGGACGTCTCATGGATGTTTTGAAGACTTCTCTCTTATCTTCGCCTTCATTATACTGGGTAATTTCAAAGTTGTCAATAGGTTTTTGAAATTTTTTTGAAAATTTTTATGTGATTTACCGAAACATGAAAAATCGACGGAAAAACCCGGCCGGATGGGGCACACTGAAAGGGGCGCGGCGAAAAACAGCGCTTTCGCCAATTTCTAACACTTGACTTTCCGGCGCAAGTTCAGTACAATGTCCATATCAAGAGATGAGAAAGGAAGGATCGCCATGAGCATTGACAATGAATACGAGGCCGATCTGCTGACCCTGGTGGACGACGAGGGCCAGGAGCACGAATTTGAGATCATCGACGAGCTGGAAAACGACGATGGCCATTATATCGCTCTGGTGCCCACGCAGCAGAACCCCGAGGACGTTTCCTCCGACGCGGAGACCTATTACATCTTTGAGGTCATCGAGGATGACGGCGAGGAGGAGCTGCAGGAGGTGGACGACGACGAGCTTTTAGACAAGCTGGCCGACATCTTTGAAAGCCGCTTTAACGAGGCCTTCTACGATGAGGGCGAGGAAGAATAAGAGAGTTTTTTGAAGCGGAGCTTCCTGACGGTTTCCATCTAAGAGAGTTTTTTGAAGCGGAGCTTCCTGACGGTTTCCATCTAAGAGAGTTTTTTGAAGCGGAGCTTCCTGACGGTTTCCTTCTAAGCAGAAGAATTCCGCAGGAATTCTTCGAGAGTTTTTTGAAGCAAAGCTTCAAAAAACTCTTGGTCTGCCCAGTTCGCGGACTGTGCACAAATAACCCTACACTCAAATATTCGGGAGCTCGCCTCCGTCAGCGGATTGCAGACCTCCCGGCCCGGCTTTGACCGGCGCCGGACGAAGGGAGCGTGAACCTGGCGGGAGGGCACCCACCTGCGTTTTTGTAGCAGGCTATTGAGACGCACATTACGGCTGGGCGGGCCTCTTTTGAAAAGCCGGGAGCAGAGGAAAATCCTCTGCTCCTTTTTTGCGGCCTGGCCTTTCCCGCCATGCGAAAAAGCGGAAGCCGGCGGTGCGGGAGGCTAAAAAAATAGCTTGACAATACCGGAGCGATGCGGTAAAACTATACTTGAGGGATTGTGTGCGGGGTGGTTCATCCTTCCCGCTGTCACTGAAAAATTTTAAATGCAAAACGGAGGAGTTTACTATGATCGACGGCAAGGTCGCGGTTGCGATCGTGGGATGCGGCGGCATGGGCGGCGGCCACGCTGTGGCCATCGCTACCGGCAGCGGGCAGGCCCTGTGGATGACGGATGGCTCCAAGGGCAGGGATCTTCTGCCCGGCGATACCGACCTGAAAACCAAAATGGTGCTGGCAGGTACATACGATATCAAGGAGGATCGCCAGGAGTGGGCCAGAAAGCAGGGCTTTCATACCTATGACAGCTTTGAGAGCATCCTCGCGGACGAAAACGTGGACGTGGTGCTGGTCGCCACCCCCAACGACGATCACAAAGAGCTGTCCATCCGGGCCATGCGCGCCGGCAAGAACGTGCTGTGCGAAAAGCCCGTCATGATGACCAGCAAGGATCTGGAAGACGTGATGGCCGTCCAGAAGGAGACCGGCAAGGTGTTCTATCCCCGGCAGAACCGCCGCTGGGACAAGGACTACCTGACCATGAAGAAGATCTACGACGAGAAACTGCTGGGCAACGTGTTCCACATCGAGTCACGCTACCACGGCTCCCGGGGTATTCCCGGCGACTGGCGGGGCATTAAGGAAAAGGGCGGCGGCATGATGTTCGACTGGGGCGTACACCTTCTGGACCGCATCGTGCTCATGATTCCCGAGAAGATCAAGAAGGTCTACGCCAAGATGACCCACGTGACCAACAACGAGGTGGACGACGGCTTCATCATGAATATGGTGTTTGAAAGCGGCCTGACCGCCACTGTGGAGGTGGGCACCTGCAACTTCATCACCCTGCCCCACTGGTACCTGTGCGGCGACCAGGGCACCGCGGAGATCAAAGACTTCCGCGACAAGGGCCGCATGGTGGTCTTAAAGAGCTGGGAAGACAAGGACGCCACCCCCATCCTGATGGGCGAGGGACTTTCCAAGACAATGGCGCCCCGGAATCCCGACTCGGTGGACGAGCTGCCCCTGCCCGAATTCGAGTACGACCGCAACCAGCTTTACTCCAACCTGTGCGATGTGGTGATGGGCAAGGCGGAGCAGATCGTAAAGACGGAAGAGGCCCTGCGCGTGCTCCGGCTGATGGAGGCCGCGCTGGAATCCGATGAGAAAGGCGTCGCGGTGGACTTCGAGTAAACCGGGAACCAAACAGAGTGAGCAGCCCCCGGCCAAACACCGGGGGCTTTTCAACGGCATGGGCATGGGAGGAATACGATGGCGGAGAACAACAGGAAGATCGAGCTGTTTGAGCGGGAATCCGTTCCCAGAGCGGTGGCAGCTCTTTCCATCCCCACGGTGATGAGCAGCCTGGTGATGCTCTTATACAGCATGACGGACACCTACTTTGTGGGGCTTTTGAACGCTCCGGTGGAGACGGCGGCCGTCTCTCTGGCGGCCCCGGTGCTGCTGGCCTTCAACGCGGTGAACAACCTGTTCGGCGTGGGTGGCTCCAGCATGATGAGCCGCGCGTTGGGCCGAAAGGACTACAAGACACTCAAGCAGAGCTCCTCCCTGAGCTTTTACGGGGCGGCGGTCTGCGGCATCCTGTTTTCCCTGCTGTGCACTCTGCTGATGACCCCCCTGCTCTCCATGCTGGGGGCGGATACCAGTACCTCCGACGTTACCCGGCGCTATCTGCTGTGGACCGTTTGCTGGGGGGCGACGCCCTCGATCCTCAATGTGGTGATGGCCTACCTCATCCGTTCCGAGGGGGCCACGCTGCATGCCAGCATCGGCACCGTCAGCGGCTGCGTCATGAACATCATTTTAGACCCGCTGTTCATCCTGCCCTGGGGCTTCAATATGGGCGCGGAGGGCGCGGCCTTTGCCACCTTCCTCTCCAACTGCTTTGCCACCCTGTACTTCTTCGGCTATCTGATCGTCAAGCGGAAAAGCACCTATGTGTGTATCTCCCCAAAAGAGCTGACCCTGCGGCCCGCCATTGTCAAGGGCGTGTGCGCCGTGGGCATACCGGCCTCCATCCAGAACCTCTTGAATGTCGTCAGCCACATCCTCCTGAACGCCATGGCCTCCCCCTACGGCGCGGAGGCGCTGGCAGCAATGGGCATCGCCTACCGGGTGTCCATGATCCCCCTGTACATCAACAACGGCGTCACCCAGGGCATCATGCCGCTGATCGGCTATACCTACGCCGCAAAGCTCCACCGGCGGATGAAAAAGGCCCTGCGCTTCACCGCGGTCGTCTGCCAGACCATGCTCATCGTCCTGTGCGTGGTGTGCTGCGCCTTTTCCGGGCCCATTACCCGGCTGTTCATCCAGGACGCGAAAACGGTGGAGTACGGCACCTGGTTCCTGCGGGGCTTTGCCGTGTCCATCCCCTTCCTCTGCCTGGATTTCCTGGCGGTTGGCGTGTTCCAGTCTGTGGGGAAGGGCGCGCAGTCCCTTATTATGGCCATCGCCCGGAAGGGGCTTTTGGAAATTCCCGCTCTGTTCCTCCTGAACGCCCTGCTGCCGCTGTACGGCCTTTCCCTGGCCCAGCTGGCGGCAGAGGTGGTCATGTCCGTTCTCGGGGCTGCCCTGCTGCTGCGCTTTCTGCGGAGAATGGGCAAGGAGGACACGGCGATGGAGGCGGCCGAAGAATAGAGGACAAAAGCCTGCACGAAGCCCTTTGGAGAAAGCCTTACACAATGAAAGCACCGGACACGGCGATCCCGCACCCGGTGCTTTTGATTTTTGCTGATCTTTACAGAGAGAGGATCACATCAAGGCCGCAGCCGTCCAGCTGCTTTTGACCGGCCACCACGCAGACGCCGCCGCTTTCCAGCGTCTTCTCCAGCTGTGAAGCAATCCGTGAAAGCTGCTGGGGCGTGGTGTTCAAAAGCATCTTCCAGCGGGCCAGCCTGGTCTCCCAGGTGACGCCCTTCCAGTAATAGGCGTCCGCCGTGGAGCCCTTCAGCCTGGGGGAAAGCAGCGGCGACAGGGAAGCCACCGTGCCCACCAGTGCGGCGGTCATGTCGGGGCCGCTTTGACTGAAGCTGCGGAGGAACTCCGGGGCCTTGCGGTATTTCTCAAGGCTCAGCGCGCCGCTGGGGTCCCGGTAGGAGTGGCAGGTAACAAGGCCTGTATCCCCCACCTTCATGCCGGTGCCATAGGCCCCGCCCTGGACTCGGATCACGTCCCACAGGTAGGAATATGTGACCACATGGGCGGCCACCTGCCAGGAGTGCGTATACTCTTCTGAGAGCTCTCCGCCCAGCACGGCAAAGGAAATGTCCGCCGGGATGGCGATGCCCTCACGCTTGACGCCCCAGGCGGTGAGCTTGGCGCCGCCGATCTTCTCTTCCCCACTGGGCAGGGCGGCGCTCAGCCGGGCGGCCAGATCAGCCGCGCAGGCACAGGTGCTGTTGGTAACGGAAACGGTCAGGGCGTTCTTCCTCACCAGGCGGCCGCAGAGGCCGGAAAGGGCCGCTTTCAGCTCTTCCCAGTTCCAGCTTTCGTCCTGAGCTTTTAACCACTGGTACATGGCGAAGCCTCCCACAGCCTCGGTGGCGACGCCGGTGGGGCTGAACTGGGCCCACACCCGGTTGATGGCAATGCTGTTGCCCGCCATGACAGTCATCTGCTGCAAGCCCGTCTTTGTTTGGCGCAGCAGGTCACGGATGGCTTTTTCGTCCTCAAATACTGTCTCGGTCAAAAGCTCTGTGACCAGATCTGAGGCCTTTTCCACGTTCTTTTCCAGGGCGCTGAAGGAGGCCGTCAGCTTCAGAACAGTATCCTTGCCCCGGGGCAGCACGGTGGGAGCAAACTCCAGCTGGCCGCACAGGAGCTTCTTCTCGTTTTGCAGCTGCTCCACAGTGTGGCGCCTGGTGGGCAGCTCACCGAAAAGCTGGCACAGCAGCGCCAGAGTAGATAATTCTGTTTCAGACAGGCCGTCGGCGTCAAAGTACAGCGCGCTGTAGATAATGCCGTTGGTGGCCGTCTTGTGCAGAAGCACGGGCAGGCCATGGAAAGATGTTTCCTCCATGGGAAGGGTCTCCGGCTCCTTGGGGATGTCCTCCCAGGTAAGCTTGGGCAGAGTGGCCAGGTCTTCCGGGGTATCCTCCCGCTTTTGCAGCCGGTGGAACTCCTCCATGCGGGCGATCTTCTTTGCCTTCTCCTCCGCTGTCCAGGCGGTGTTCTCCTTCGTGAGGCGGGCCTGCTCCTTCGCCCGGCGCTCCTCTCCGGCCGTGCGGGAGGGCTTCATGACGATCTCGCAGCTGTGGGGATTCTCCAAAAGGACTTCCTTGATGAGGCTTTCAAAGTAGCCCTCCCCCACCCTGGCACGCAGCTTGTCGTACAGGTCGCCGACCTCCAGGCTCTGGGCGGGGTCGCCGCCATACTGCCAGCTGTTCAGCATACTGATGCTAAGCACAAGCCCCATAGGGGCGTGGCCAAGGTCACGCTCCCGCTCCTTGAATTCCATATTGGTCAGCACGGCGGTAAGCTGCTCCTTGTCGAGGCCCTCTTTTGCAAGGCGCTCCAGCTCTTCCCGCAGGATGCTGCGCACCGTGTCCACATCGGCGGCCTTCATGTTTTTCGCCTCCAGCTGGAGCCAGGGCTGCAAAACCTCGCCCATCATGGAAAGCGTGACCTCCTCCGCCAGGCCCTTTGACAGCACGGCCTTGCACAGGGGCGCCTGATTATTGCCGCAGAGCACCTCGCTGAGGGCTTCCAGGGCGGTCAGGCGCTCACGCTGGTCGTACATGCCGGCCACCTTGCCCCAGATCATGCGGGTGCGGCCATCCTCCGGCTCATTGGGAGACAGCTCGAACTCCACAGTCTCGTTTTTCCGCACCGGCTTTTGGGGCACGGGCGGCGCGATGCGCTCCCCACGCTCGAATTTGCTGAGATATTCCCCGTCGATGATGGAAAGCACCTTGTCGATGTCCATAGCGCCGTCCAGAAAAATAAAGGCGTTGGAGGGGGAATAAAACCTCCGATGGGTGTTGACAAAGGCCTCGTAGCTCAGGTCGGGAATGGAAATGGGATCGCCGCCGGAATTGTACTGGTAGCAGTTATCCGGGAACAGGGCGGTCTGCACCGCCTGGGCCCCCAACTCGTCCACGCTGGCCATAGCGCCCTTCATCTCATTGAAGACTACGCCCTTGTAGCTGGGCGCGCCGCTTTCGTCGAACTCGTAATGCCAGCCCTCCTGCTCAAAGATCTCCGGCCGGGAGTAGATGAGCGGGTGGAACACGGCGTCCAGGTACACGCCCATCAGGTTCAGGAAATCCTGGGGGTTCTTGCTGGACACCGGATATACGGTCTTGTCCGGGAAGGTGATGGCGTTCAGGAAGGTGTTCAGGGAGTTTTTCAAAAGCTCCACAAAGGGCTCCTTGACGGGATACCTGTCAGAGCCGTTTAAGACAGAGTGCTCCAGGATGTGGAACACACCGGTGTCGTTTTCCGGCAGGGTGGTAAAGGCCACGCCGAAGGTCTTGTTTTCCTCGTCACGCTCGATCCAGGCCAGCTTTGCCCCGGTCTTCTGGTGCTCCATTTCGTGGAGGGTGGCGCTCAACTCCGGCAGGGCCCGGGCGCGCACCTCCCGGAAGCCGTGGATCATCTTTTCAGGCATATACAGTCTCCTCTCGTTTCAACGTAAAAAGCGCCGGAGCGGGAAAGCATGTCCGGCACTTCTCCTGAATCTATGATACCGCATCCGCGAACAGATGTCCAGTTATTTTTCGTCAGCCCGGCACGGGCTTATTGTCCCCCTCTTTGCCTTTCACATGCTTTTCAGCTTAAGCGCGCCCCAATTTGGGAACGCTCAAGCTATTCACTTTTTCGATATTCAATGATGTCACGAATCGAGCAATTTAAAAGTCTGCACAGGGCATCCAGCGTGTTTGTAGACACGGATTCCCCTGCCTTTAGTCTGCGAATGGTGGAACTACTGATCCCTCCCTTCACCTGCAGCGTATAGGTTGTCGCGCCGCGTTTTTCCATGGTTGCCCACAACGGTTTATAGGAAATCACAGTTCTCACCTCTTGCCACTTGCATTATCCTCATTATTGACTATAATCTATAATGGGATAAAGTGCTATAGACAATATTGCCTATGTAGGAAAAGAGGTGATAAAATGGCCGTTTACGGCTTCTGCGGCACAGCGATACGACGGATGAAATAAGGCTCCAGCCCACGCGATCGAAAGCACAACCAAGTCTGGGGTACGGAGCTTTTGGCAGGCTGTTGCGGCGACCTTGACCGCGTATCAAAGAGCGAAGCCCTGAAAGCAAATCTTTTCCATTCGGAATTGAAATTATACCTGCTCACCCAACAGAAACGCATTTGAAGCAAAAAGCTCTTGATTTTTTCCACCCCCTGCGTTATAATACAACTTACACAAATATTCGCCGGTGTGATGGAATTGGCAGACGTGATGGACTCAAAATCCATTGGTAGCGATACCGTGCCGGTTCAAGTCCGGCCACCGGCACCATATCGAGTGTTCATAACGGATTTAAGTTATGGACACTCGATTTTTCTTTGT
>CAZYLJ010000005.1:0-26694 GCA_964648555.1 uncultured Acutalibacter sp. | reverse complement strand
GGGGAGGCTCTTTGCTGCTGTCACAGATAAGGCCGCATGTCGTCCACCATTTGCTCTTCCAGGCCGATCAGCCTTCTGGCGATGTCCTTGGAGCGATCATCCGCCGCCTTGTACTGGTTCAGGTATCGGTTCAGGGACTTCACACCCATGTTGCAGCCGTCTGTCAAAAGGTCGGCCACGGTCCCGTCCTTTTCGTCCAGACCCAGCATCACGTTGGTCTTGACCCAGCTCATGGCCTTCGCCATGGGATTGGGCTCCTTGCCGCTGTCGCCGTACTCGTTTAACAGGGCATGGGTGTCGTCGCCCAGCTCGCCGTGCTTTCGGCGGCAGGCCTCCAGCTTACTGCGCAGCTCGGTGCTCTTCACCTTGGAGAGCACCTCGTCGATGCACGTTACCCCCATGCGGATGCCGGCGTTGCACTCCCGCAAAAGCTTTACGGTATCTTCTTCTATCATGCTTGTCACTCCTTTTTAGGGTCTGGTGTTACCGTTCCCCAAAAGAAGCAGGTTATGCCGGCCCAAAGCATTTCGCGGCCGTGGCGATAAGAAAGCAGACCGCCAGCCCGCAGGCGGTGGGAAGGAGGAAGGCGGCGGCTGTCCATTTTACGCTTTTTGTCTCCTTATAAACCGTAATGCAGGTGGTGGAGCAGGGCCAGTGCATCAGGGCAAATACCAGGGTGCAGAGGGCTGTCACCCAGGTCCAGCCGTTTTGCACGAACAGTGCATGCAGAGCGGAAAGCTCCGTCATGTCCACCAGGCTGCCCTGGCAGAGGTACGCCATGATGGCGATCGGGATGACGATCTCGTTGGCGGGCAGGCCCAAAATAAACGCCAGCAAAATGACGCCGTCCAGGCCGAAGAGCCGGGCAAAGGGATCCAGCGCCCCGGCGCAGATCGACAAAAGCGTGGCGCCTTCCACCCGCAGGTTGGCCATGGCCCAGATGAGCAGCCCGGCCGGGGCCGCCACCGCCGCCGCCCTGCCCAGCACGAACAGGGTGCGGTCAAAGATCGAGCGCACGATCACCTTGCCGATCTGGGGCCGGCGGTAGGGGGGAAGCTCCAGCGTAAAGGAGGAGGGCACGCCCTTCAGCACCGTGGCGGAAAGCAGCTTGGAGACGGCGAAGGTCATGAAAATCCCCAGCAGGATCACCGCCATCAGCAGCAGGGCCGACAGTACCGAAGACCCAAGGCCGCCGTTTGCGCCGATGAAAAACATGGTGATGATGGAAATGAGCATGGGCAGGCGGCCGTTGCATGGCACAAAGCTGTTGGTCAGGATGGCGATGAGCCTCTCCCTGGGCGAGTCGATGATGCGGCAGCCCACCACCCCGGCGGCGTTGCACCCAAAGCCCATGCAGGTGGTCAGCGCCTGCTTGCCGCAGGCCCCGCATTTGTGAAAGCACCTGTCCAGGTTGAAGGCCACCCGGGGCAGGTAGCCGAAGTCCTCCAGCAAGGTGAACAGCGGAAAGAAAATGGCCATGGGCGGCAGCATGACAGACACCACCCAGCTGAGAGTTTTATACATGCCGTCGATCAGCAGCCCCAGCAGCCACTCCGGCGCGCCCAGGCCGCAAAGCCATTCCCGCAGCCGATTTCCCAGCCAGAACAGCCCGCCGCTCAAAAGCTCCGAGGGGTAGTTTGCCCCGGCGATGGTCAGCCAGAAGACGAACAGCAGCAGCAAAAACAGAATGGGAAAGCCTGTTGCCCTGCTGGTGAAGAGCCGGTCAAGCTTTCGGTCGGCGGCGCTGTAGCCGTTGCTGCCGGCTGTGGTCACTACGGCCCGGGCGGTGCCCTCCGCCTGCCGGACGATGCTCGTGGCGATGCTGTCCCGCAGCTCATCCTCGGGGATGTTCTTTCCCCTCTTCAGCACAGCCTGTACCTCCTCGTCCTCCCAGGGGCAGCACCCCAGGTGCCCGGTCAGCAGTTCCCGCAGGGAGGGGTCGCCACCCTCCAGCAGCCGTAAAGCGAGCCACCTGGCGTTGATCCGCCCATTTCCCAGACGCCGGGCCGCAGGCATGAGCTCACCCACCGCCTTTTCCACCGCCGGAGGATAGGTCACAGGCGGTTTGCACCCTCCCACTTTTTTGCGGCAGGTGACGCTCTCCACCTGTTCCATCAGCTCCTCCAGGCCTTTTCCGGCCCGTGCGGCTGCCCCGACCACCGGCACGCCCAGCAAATGGGAAAGCCGCTTCAAGTCAACCTTTACGCCCTTCCGCCGGGCCTCGTCCATCAAATTGACGCAGACCACCGTGTTCTCCGTGATTTCTAAAGTCTGCAAAACCAGGTTCAGGTTTCGCTCCAGGCAGGTGGCGTCGCACACAACCACCGCGCCGTCAGCCTCCCCAAAGCAGAGAAAATCCCTTGCCGCCTCTTCCTCCGCTGAATGTGCCATCAGGGAATAACACCCCGGCAGGTCCACCAATACGTACTCCCTGCCGTGGTAAGAGCAGATCCCCTGGGCGTTGGTGACGGTCTTGCCGGGCCAGTTGCCCGTGTGCTGCCGCAGGCCGGTCAGCATGTTGAACACCGTGCTCTTGCCCACGTTGGGGTTGCCCGCCAGAGCGACCGTCTTATCCCCCGGCGAGGCTTTGCGCACCGTCAGCTTTTTCTCCTGGGCGCCCGTTCCCGTAGAAGTTCTGGAAAGTCCCATGGGGCGGCCCTCCTGTCAGTTGGCGGCAGGCCGGTTGGCGGCCTTCATCCCGCTGTATACGGCAGAAATATCCCCGCACAAAATGCCGGAGGCGTCCTGCCTCCGCAGGGCCACCACCGCGCCCCGGATGAGGTAAGCCGCCGGGTCGCCAAGGGGGCTTATTCCCACACATTCTATTCTGGTTCCCTCTATCACGCCCATATCCTGCAAGCGGCGGCGCATGGCCCCGACCGCGGCCAAATGCCGTACCGTGGCCGCCTGGCCGGCCTTCAGGCCGCCTAACTGTATCTCACGCTCCATATCCGATGCCCTCTTTCTCCCGGTTGATTTCACAAGCTGTACTTCCGGTCTTTACCACAGTATTCCGTTGTGACAAAAGTGTGAAAGCGACAAAAGAAAAGGCGCGGACGCCCGCGCCATAGGTGATATTCTGTTTTTACTTTTTTGTCCACGCGGCGGGAACAAAGAGCATCAGCAGGGGGAAGAGCTCCAGCCTGCCCGCCAGCATGTTGAAGGAAAGCACCAGCTTTGAAAGGGCGGAGAAGTGGGAGTAGTTGCTCATGGGCCCCACAAGATCCAGGCCGGGGCCGATGTTGTTCAGGCACGCCAGCACCGCCGAAACGTTCGTCTCCACAGAAAATTCGTCGAAAGAGATGAGCAACATGGAAAGCACGGCTGTCACCAGGTACAGGCTGATGTAGCTGTGAGTGTTCCAGATGACCTCCTCGGGCACCCTCTGGCCGTCCATGTGGATGACGGAAACGGAGCGTGGCATCAGCATGCGCTTGACCGCCCGCTTGCCGGACTTGAACATCAGCAGCACCCGTGCGGCCTTGATTCCGCCGCCGGTAGAGCCAGCACAGGCCCCGAACATCATCAGCAGCAGAAGAAGCACCTTGGAAAAGCTGGGCCACAGGTTGAAGTCCACGGTGGAGAAGCCGGTGGTGGTCATGATGGAGGAGACCTGGAACGCGGCCTGGTGCAGCGCCTCTCCAATATTGCCGGAGAACTGGGGCAGGATGTTCCAGGTGATAAGGACGATGGAAATGACCATCACCGCAAGGTACAGCCGCAGCTCCTCATTCCTGGCCGCCTGCTTGAACTGCCGCAGCAGCAGCAGGAAAAACACGTTGAAGTTGACGCCGAACAGCGCCATGAACACGGTGCACACCGTCTGGATATAGTGACTGTAGCTTGCCAGGCTGTCGTTCTTTACGCCGAAGCCGCCGGTACCCGCCGTGCCGAAAGCGGTGCAGGTGGCCTCAAACAGAGACATGCCCCCCAGCAGGAGCAGCACGATCTGCACCAGCGTCAGCGTGATGTAAATGCCGTAAAGGATTTTCGCGCTGTTTTGCAGCCGGGGAACCAGCTTGTCCACCTGGGGGCCGGGGCTTTCCGCCCGTATGACGTACAGCAGGGTATTCTTGCCCTTGCCCATAGGCACCACGGCAAGCAGGAATACCAGCACGCCCATGCCTCCCAGCCAGTGGGTGAAGCTGCGCCAATAGAGCAGCCCCATAGGCAGCGCCTCCACGTCGTTTAAAATGCTGGCGCCGGTGGTGGTAAAGCCGGAGACCGTCTCAAAAAAGCAGTCGATAAAGCTGGGGATCGCCCCGCTGATGTAAAAGGGCAGGGCCCCCGCCAGCGATACGGCCACCCAGCACAGAGCCACGCTGATAAAGCCCTCCTGGGCGCCGATTTCCCGAACCTTGGGCGGCAGGAGGTAAGTGACAAGGCTCAGCAGGGCTGAAATGACGATGGCCGCGCAAAGGCCCACCACAGCAGCCCATTCCTGTTGGAACAGGGAAATGACGGCGGCAGGCGCCATGCCCACGGCCGTCACCCTGAGAATATCGCAGACAAGGCGGAGGATCATCCGATGGTTCATGCTTAACCCTCCACAAAGATATCGCTGAGATTGTTGATGACCCGGTCGGCGTTGGCCACCACAATGACGGTATCGTTCTTTTCAATGGTGTCGCTGCCCTGGGGGATAATGATGCGGCCGCCCCGGTTCAGGCAGGCGATGAGAATATTGGGCTTCAGCTTCGGCTTCAGCTGCGCGAGCGTCTTCCCAAGCTGGGGCAGCTGGGCGTTGGCCCGGAATTCCAAAGCCTCCACACGGTCGCCCACAATGCGGTGCAGGGCCAGCACCGATTCTCCCTTTTTATTTCCCATTGCCCGCACATAGCGCACGATGTCGTTGCAGCAGAGCTCCTTCAGGCTCACCACGCAGTCGATGCCCTTTCCGCTCAGCACCTCCGTGTACTCGGTGCGGTTGATTTTTGTAATGACCTTATAGGTGCCCAGATAGTTTGCGTACATGGAGACGATGAGATTTTCCTCGTCGATGTCGGTCAGCGTCACCACAGCGTCCGTTTCGGCCAGGCCCTCGCTGTCCAGCACGGTCTTGTCAGAGCCGTCCGCGTTGATGATGGTGGCCTTGGGCAGGGTGTCGGCCAGCTGCTCGCACTTGGCCTTATCGATCTCAATGAGCTTGACGCGGACGCCGGCGTTTATCAGGGTCTCCGCCAGATAGAAGGCGATGCGGCTGCCGCCGATGATGATGACGTCCTTCACCTTTTTCTGTGTCAGCCCCAGGTGGCGGATGAGCTTTGCCAGATCGCTGGAGGATGCCGTAAAGGAAAGCCGGTCTCCCGCCTGTAATTGGAAGTTGCCATCCACGGTGATGTGGGCCTGGCCATTTCTCACCACGGCGCAGACCAGCACCTTGACCTTCACCTTTTTCGGCAGTTCATAAAGCCTTGCCCCGATCAGCGGGCTGCCCTCCCGCAGCTCCACTTCCACGATCTCCGCCCGGCCCTTGGCAAAGGAGTCCCGCTTTAAGAAGGAGGGGAACTGCAGCAGCCGGAAAATTTCATTGGCGGTGGAGAACTCCGGGTTTATCATCATGTTCAGGCCCAGCTCGTCCTTTAATTGGAACAGCTGGTTGTAATACTCCGGGTTGCGCACCCGGGCAATGGTGTGCTTGCAGCCCAGCTTTCTCGCCACGATGCAGCAGAGGATGTTGGTCTCGTCGGCGGAGGTGGCGGCGATCAGCAGGTCGCTGGTATCCACGCCGGCCATTTTCTGCACCCGCCAGGTGGCGCCGTTGCCGTGTACCACGCTCACGTCCAGCGACTGCTGAACCTCCTGCAGGACCGAGTGGTTGCTGTCGATGACTACTACGTCATGCCCTTCCTTGGAAAGCTGAACGGTCAGGGCGGAGCCCACCTTGCCGTCTCCCACGATCACGATTCTCATAGCTTTGCTTCAACGACCTTTCACTTTCTGGAGTGTCCGCTCCGAGAATTTACCGCGTATTCCCGCAAGGCTTTCAGTGTTCCTCTTTGTTTTCCAGCTGAGAAGTGCAGTGGGGGCAGCGGGTGGCGTCGATGGCGATCTCAGACTTGCAGTAGGGGCACACCTTGGTGGTGGGGGCGGCGGGGGGCTCGTCCTTTTTCCAGCTCAGCTTGTTCAGGGCCTTCACCAGCAGGAACAGCACCAGGGCCGTCAGGATGAAGTTGATGACGGCGGAGATGAACGCGCCGTAGGTGATCTGGGCGTCGCCGATGCCGAAGGAGAGACTATCAAAATTGAGCCCCCCGGTAATAAGCCCCAGAATGGGAGTAAAGATGTTGGTCACCAGGGCGTTCACGATGGCTGTAAACGCGCCGCCGACAATAACGCCGATGGCGAGCTGCATGGCGTTGCCCTTGATAGCGAATTCCTTAAATTCCTTCAAAAACTTTTTCATTGTGGATAAATCCCTCCTAAACGAAAATTATTCTTCCTAATTTTCTCACGGAACGACAAGAAAGTCAATAGAGAAAGGCGAGCTGCCCCCATTCCGTTTACAAACCGTGCGTACCAAACGCTTCCGGGGAAATTACTCCGCCGTGAGCATGCGGTACATGGCTTCCAGGCAGATCCTGGCGTGCACCTTCATGCGGCTCAGCTCGATGCGCTCGTTCGCGTCATGCTCGTGGCTGTCCGTCTGGTCCGGGAAGCCCGGGCCGAAGGCCACGCCCTTGCCGAACATCTGGCGGGCATAGGTGCCGCCGCCCATGGAGAAGACGCTGCATTCCTCGCCGGTCACGGCCTTGTACGCGCCGGCCAGCAGGGAGATGAGGGGGCTTTCCTTGGGCAGGTACAGCGGGGCCGCGTCGGAGAGCAGGGTAAAGGTAAGGCCGTAAGCCGCGGCCTCATTGGCGATCGTGTCAGAGATGCGCTTTCCTTCCCTGGTGGCGGGGTAGCGGATGTCCACCGTCAGGCCGGAGGAGCCGCCCTTGGTATGCACCAGCCCCAGGTTGAAGGTGAGAGGGCCGCTGGCCTCGTCGCTCATATCGACGCCCAAAAGAGAGCCGTCGGTGGAAAGGCTGATCTTCTCCGCGATAAAGCTGTAGAAGGGGCCCACCTTTTCCGCGCCGAACACCTCATACAGCAGCTTGATGAGATAAGAGGCGGCGTTCTTTCCTCCCTGGGGCATGGCGGCGTGTGAGGCCTGTCCCTTGGCGAGCAGCTCTCCGCCTGTGGTGGTTCCGGCCGTGATGATGGGTATCTCGCAGGAGGCGGCGGCCTTTTCCAGGGCGTTCCATTCTTCCGGCGTGCACTTGACCGTGCATACCGCCTTGGCGGGCACCGCGTTTGAGACCGTTCCGGCGGAAAAGCTTTCCACCACCTCAGAGCCCGCCCCGGAAACCGTAAAGTTCATAATGCCCTTTTCGCAGTGGCAGATGCCGTAGCAGGAATCCGGGGTAAAGCCCATGTCCGGGTGCTGCTCCTTTTCAAAATAATGGCCCATGTCCGCCATGCCGATCTCCTCGCCGCAGCCGAAAATGACCCGCAGCTTGCGCTTTGCCGGCACCCCGGCGTCCTTTAAGGCACGCAGGCAGTGCAGGGCGATGATGGCGGCGCCCTTGTCGTCGCCCACGCCCCGGCCAAAAGCCAGATCGCCCTTTACCGTCATGGTGAAGGGGTCGGTGTCCCAGCCCTCGCCTTCCGGCACCACGTCCACGTGGGCCATGACCACGGCATTTTCCGGCCCCTCGCCGTATTCGGCGTGGCCCGCGTAGTAATCCACGTTTTTGGTTTTCAGGCCGTAGCCCTCTGCCAAAGAGAGCACCGTGTCAAGGGCCCTGGCGCACTCGTCGCCGAAGGGATGGGGGCCCTCGGTTGGCTTGGCCACAGAGGGCACCGCCACCAGAGCGGATAAATCTTTCATAATGTCATCCCAATAGTCCAGTATCTTGTCGCCAAACAGCATAGCTCCTTCTCCTTTTTCATAATGTTAGATAAACCATAGTCTTTTTTCCGTGCAAAGTCAAGATGGGCGCGATTACTTTTTTGCCTTATTTTCTTAACTTCGCAAAGCCTGCATTTTTGGGGGGAGCGGTATGATAAACGCTATCTGGGCGGGGATGATCGTCTTGAGCGTGGTGTGCGCCCTGTGCATCGGCCGGATCGACAGCCTTTCCGCCGCCGTTATGGACGGGGCCGGGGAGGCCGTTGATCTGACGCTGTCCCTCCTGGGGGCCATGTGCGCCTGGACGGGCTTTTTGAAAATCGCGGAGGAAAGCGGCTTGACCGATCTTCTGGCCCAGGCGCTTTCCCCGGTCATCGACAGGCTGTTCCCGGAGTACAGGGACGACGGCGAGATAAAAGGGAAAATGTGCATGAACATCTCCGCCAATCTTTTGGGTCTGGGCAATGCCGCCACGCCCCTGGGCCTTGCCGCCGTCAGCGCCATGGCGGAACGCAGCGGGAGCGACGCCCCCACCGGAGGCATGATCCTCTTTGTGGTGCTGAACACCGCCTCCATCCAGCTGCTGCCGGTGAACATGGCCGCCATGCGGGCCGCCTGCGGCAGCGCCGAGCCCTTCGGCATCCTGCCACAGGTGTGGGTCACTTCCCTGGCGGCCCTTGTGACCGCCGTGACCGCCTGCAAGCTGATGGAAAGGAGGGAGGCCGGGTGTCGCAGGTAGGAGCCGCCGCCCTGCCCGTTATCGTGGGGGCTATTGTTCTGTTTGGGTTCTTTCGGGGGCTCAACGTCTTTGACAGCTTCCTGCGCGGGGCGGGGGAGGGCCTGAAGGCCTCGCTCCGGCTGCTGCCGACCCTGGTGGGCCTGGTGGTTGCGGTCAATATGGTAAGAGCCTCCGGCCTGCTGGATCTGCTGTGCGGCCTCCTGTCGCCGGTGACGGAGGCCCTGGGCATCTCGCCGCAGTTGGTTCCCCTGGCGGTGCTGCGGCCCATTTCCGGCAGCGGGGCGTCGGCCTACACCCTGTCACTGCTGCGGCAGTTCGGCCCGGACAGCCCGGTGGGGAAGATGGCCTCGGTGCTTTCCTCCTCCACCGAGACCACCTTCTATGCCGTGGCCGTCTACTTTGGGGCCTGCGGCTATAAAAAACTGCGCTACACCGTGCCCTGCGCCCTTTTGGGCGACTGCGCCGCCATCATTTTTTCCGTGCTGACAGTGCGGCTTTTCGGCTGATCCTTTCCGCCAGGTCCTTTAAAGGTCCAGCCGGTAGCAGGCGCCGTTTTCGGTCTTTCCTGCCTCGTGAAAGCCGCAGGCCAAAAACATTCTTTTGGAGCCTTCGTTATAGTGGTAAATTTCTCCCACTGCCGTATGATCCCAATTCAGGCTTCTTGCCCGCTCGATCAGGGCGCGTATCACCGCCCGGCCTATGCCCCGGCCCCGGCAGCTCTCCTCACCGATGACGATGGGCATGTCTTCTTTTTCCAGCGTCACATCGCCGACGGGAACAAACGCGCCATCCCGCTTCTCTTCGATCCAGTACAGCTCGCCGTGACTGTTTAAATATGCGTACATGCGGTGGAACGTCTCATTGCTCTGGGGGCCGGCGTCCGGCCCGTCGATGAGCTTGATGATGGACTCGTCCCGGTACCAGGGCAGCGCGAAGGAGCAGTCCTCCTCCGGGTCAAATCTTCTCAGCCGCAGGGTGGGGGATATGTCAAGAAATTCCGGCTGCAAAACACCTTCCAGGGGCATATAAAAGCTCCTTTCATAAAATCGTAAAATATCGCGATTTGCATTATAGCATGAAACATGATAAAATGTCCATATCGACCGCGGGCGGGCATGCGTCTTTCCCACGATGACCGGACGGTGAAGTATGAAAGAACCGGAACAGAAAAAGAAAAAGAAGAAAATACCCTGGAGCATGCTGTACATTTTGGCCACCGTCATCGTCATGGTGGTGTTCGGCCTTGTCAACCGGCAGTTCGGCAACGTGTTCCGCATCCTAGCAAACCTGACGCCGGGCTTTCTGACCCTGGCGGTGGTGGTGCTTTTCGCCTACTTCCTGTTTGAGGGCATCATTCTGCGCCTGCTGATGCACAGCCAAAATATCAAGCTTACCCTTGGAAACTCCTTAAAGGTCAGCCTCATCGGCCTTTACTATTCCTATATCACCCCCAGCGCCACCGGGGGCCAGCCCATGCAGTCCGCCTACCTCCATCGGGACAAGGTGCCGGTAGGCTCCTCCACCGCCGTACTGATCATCAAATTCTTCTGCCTGCAGGTGGCGTTCTTTATCTGCGCCCTCATCAGCTTTGTCTGCATGTACGGCAAGCTGGCGGCGGAAAGCCCCGGGCTCATCCCCTTTATCGTGCTGGGGCTTTTGATCAACGGCGGCTCCTGTATCTTTTTCCCATGCCTGTTTTTGAAAAAGGTGCTGCACGCCATCTGCCGCTTTGCCAAATGGGTGGGGGGCAAGCTGAAATTTTTGAAAAAACGTCAGGAAAAGCTGCTTTCCGCCATCGATGATTTTGAGCGGGATTTCGGCAGCTACACCGAGAATTTCTCCGGCAAGTGGAAAAGCGTTTTGTTGGCCATCCTTTTGTCCCTGCCGGAGTTCGTCCTGCAAATGAGCGTCATCTACTTTGTGTTCCGGGCCTTCGGCTATGGGGAGATCAGCTATTGGGAGGTGCTTGCGGTGCAGAACCTTTTGCAGGTCTCCGTCTCGTTTATGCCCATGCCCGGCGCCTCCGGCGCCCAGGAGATCGGCTTTTCCTCCTTTTTCAGGGGCTATTTTGTCAACGACGACCTGTACGCCGCGGTAATGGTCTGGCGATTCTTCACCTACTACCTGGTGGTCATCGCCGGGGCGGTGCTGGTGGTGGTGGACCAGCTGCTGTACCGCAGAAAACGCGCCGCCTTGAAGGACACGAGCGATGACGAATAAGAAGCTGACACGGGAATTTTACCAGCGCTCCGGCCTGATCGTGGCGCGGGAGCTCATCGGCAAAGAGCTGGTGAGAAAGAGCCCGGAAGGGGAGACCAGGGGCATTATCGTGGAGACCGAGGCCTATATGGGCCCGGACGACCCGGCGGCCCATTCCTATAAGCGGCACACCCGGCGGGTCAATATCCAGTTCGGCCCCGGGGGCTTTGCCTATGTGTATTTTATCTATGGCATGCACGTCTGTATGAACGTGGTGGCAAACGTAGAGGGCAAGCCGGAGGTGGCGCTGTTGCGGGCGCTGATGCCTGTTTCCGGCCTTGACCTGATGGCGGCCCGCCGGGGGAAGAGCGATGCGCTTTCCCTGTGCAGCGGCCCCGGCAAGCTGTGTAAGGCTATGGGCATCACCATGGAAGATTACGGCGCCGATTTATGCGGCGACACCTTTTTTATCGAAGACACAAGCTTCCCCGTGCCCTGTATCGACACGGGGAAGCGGATCAACGTGGATTACGCGGGGGAGGCAGCCGGCTGGCCCTGGCGGTTCGGCCTTTCCGGCAGCAGCTTCCTCTCCAAAAGGTTCAACTGATCATTCTATCCCCAGCTCGTCCATCTTTTCCCGCAGCTTCAAAAAATCCTCAAAGGCCGCGGGCTTTTGTGCGGGATTGCGCAGCAGGGCGGCAGGGTGCAGGGTCGGCATGAACAGCACGCCGCCCTTTTCCACAAAGACGCCATGCTCCTTTGTGATTTTCAAGTCCGGCTTGATGAGCTTCGCGCCGGCAATGCGCCCCAGGCACACCACGATCCTCGGCCTGAGCAGCGCGAACTGATTTCTCAGCCATCCGATGCATGCCTCCTGCTCCTCCGGCAGAGGGTCCCGGTTGTGTGGCGGGCGGCATTTGACAATGTTCGCGATGTAGATGTTCTTTTTCCTGTCCAGATCGACGGCGGCCAGCAGCTTGTCCAGAAGCTGCCCGCCCCGCCCCACAAAGGGCTCGCCCTGCAGGTCTTCGTTTTCGCCGGGGCCTTCCCCCACGAAAAGCACCTTCGCCTCCGGGTTCCCCACACCGAACACCACGTGGTGGCGGCCCTCCCGCAGGCCGCATTTTTCACAGCCGAGGCAGGCCTTTTCCAGCTCTTCCCAGTTGTTGTACATGCTATCCGCTCCTTTCGCGCAAGGGGTACTTCCTGTACCGTATTCTACTACAGGCCGCGAAAAAAGACAACCGCCGCAGGCAAAAGAAACAGTTGAAAAAATCATTCCCAGGTAGTACAATGTTCTTGACTGATTTTGCAGAAACTAAGGAGGAACTATCGCATGAAAGTTATGGTTGAAACTTCCGCGCACCATGTCCATGTGTCCGACGCCGATCTGGAGGCGCTGTTCGGCAAGGGTGCTACGCTGACCAACAAGAAGGATCTTTCCCAGCCGGGCCAGTTCGCCTGCGTGGAAAAGGTGGAGGTCATAGGCCCCAAGGGCTCCATGTCCATGTCCATCCTGGGGCCCACCCGCAAGGAGACCCAGGTGGAGATCTCCCTGACCGACGCCAGAAAGCTGGGCGTCACCGCTCCCATCCGGGAGTCCGGCGACCTGGAGGGCACTCCCGGCTGCGTGCTGCGGGGCCCCGCCGGTGAGATCACCATCGGAAAGGGCGTCATCGCCGCCAAGCGCCACATTCACTTCAACCCCGAAGAGGCCAAGGAGGCCGGCGTCACCGACAAACAGGTGGTTTCCGTGAAGGTTGACTACAACGGCCGCGCCCTGACCTTTGGCGATGTGGTTTGCCGCGTCAGCCCCCAGTATGCCCTGGCCATGCATGTGGACACCGACGAGTCCAACGCCGCCGGCCTGCCCGGCACCGTGGACGGCGAAATCATTCTGTAAGCGTTACAGCATCATAAACGCACCCCGGCTTTTTCAGGCCGGGGTGCGTTTGCTGTACCCGCAGCCGGCTCAGCAGCAGGCCGGGGCTCTCCTCCCGCTCCGCGAACGCCTTTATACCTGCCCAAACACGTCTTCAATCTCGCCCATATACACGTAGTGGATAGGCTGGCCGTTGGCGTACATTCCGGCGGCCACATCTTCGGGCACGTCGTGTATGTCCATTTTGTGGGTGTAGATCTTCCTGCAAACAAAGGTGAGTTCGGCCTCTTCAAAGCCCACCGCATTGCCCAGGGGCTTTACGGTCAGGCCGGTCCTGCCGAGCTTCTCCGGGTCGTCATAGGCGGAGACGCTGCCCAGGATGTTTAAATCCCTGCGGTTCTCCTCCGGGAAAAAGCACACGGTGAAGTGGTCGCCGTTGAGCATGAGCTCGTTGGTCTTGCGGTTTTCCCGCACAAACACGGTGACGATCTGCCTGGCGCCGTGGGGCGGCCCCCAGATGGTGCCAAGCGCCCCCCAGCCGATGGTCATGGCGTTGTAATTTTCCGGCCCGCCGGCGGTCAGCAGTCCCCATCGGTCGTTAAACAGGGAGAAGACGTCAAACTTTGCGTGCTGATAGTTTTCCTTGGTGATTTTCTGTTCCATATAAATTCCTCCGTTGATCCCGCCATTTTAGATGGCGTTTTTTGACAATAGCGCAAAGAGCCGTACAAAGGCAAAGCCACTGCACGTACAGCAGGTTGCTGTCCGGGGCGGGCAGAGGAAGCACGGCCGGCCGCAGCGCCCCTACGGGTTCGATTCCCCCAAGTAAAAAAGCAGCATTCGTCCAAAGACGAACCCTGCTTTTTGGCACCCCCTGGGGGAATCGAACCCTCAATTCGCCCTTAGGAGGGGCGTGTTATATCCATTTAACTAAGGAGGCGTGAGAAGCCCGGCGGGCCTTTGCCCGCTTTGACAGCGTCCTTATTTTACCCCAGGCGGCTGAGTTTGTCAATTTCAATTTGAAAAAAAGTAAAAAAACCTTGCTTTTTTTCAAGTTTCGTGCTATCATATCTTCTGCGTATTGGAAAACAAGGAGGTGTAACGTATGCCGAATATCAAGTCTGCGAAGAAGCGCGTCAAGGTCATCGCCACAAAGACACTGCAGAACAAGGCTGTCAATTCCCAGCTGAAGACGGAGATCAAGAAGGCCAACGCCGCGATCGAGAGCAACGCGGAGGACAAGGTCGCCGCCGTGCGTGTCGCCATCAAGAAGATCGATCAGGCTGCCGCCAAGGGCATCCTGCATAAGAATACCGCTGCCAGAAGGAAATCCTCTCTGGAGAAGAAGCTGAACGCCGGCGCCTGATCCGCGCTTTGCGTCAAAACGGAATGAAAGCCGTCGGGGGGCTTGTCGTCTCCCGGCGGTTTGCTCTTTTATGAAAGGAGGCGCCGGGATGGCGCGGTTTACAATGGTTTTGTTCGATCTGGACGGCACCCTGCTGCCCATGGATCAGGACGAGTTCACCAGGGGCTATTTCGGCCTTTTGGCAAAGAAAATGGCCCCCTTCGGCTATGCGCCGGAAAAGCTTGTAGAGACCGTTTGGGCGGGCACCAGGGCCATGGTGAAGAACGACGGCAGGGTCACCAATGAAGAGAAATTCTGGGAGACCTTCGGCGGCGTCTACGGCCGGCGGGCCAGGGAGGACATGGCCCTGTTCAACGAATTCTACGAAAATGACTTCGACAGGGCAAAGGCGTTCTGCGGCTATACGCCAAAGGCGGCCCAGGCCGTCGGTCAGATTAAGGAGGCGGGCTGCCGGGTGGCGTTGGCCACGAATCCGCTGTTCCCCAGGGTGGCCACAGAAAAGCGCATCCGCTGGGCGGGCCTTTCCCCAGAGGATTTCGAGCTTTTCACCACCTATGAGAACTCCCGGTACTGCAAGCCGAACCCCGACTATTACCGTGAGGTGGCGGAAAAGCTGGGCGTCTCCCCAAAGGAGTGCCTGATGGTGGGCAACGACACCCTGGAGGACCTGGCGGCCGGGCAGATTGGCATGGAGGTGTTCCTGCTTACCGATTGCCTCATCAACAAGGACGGCGTGGAGCTTTCAGGCTGCCCCCACGGCAGCTTTGACGGCCTTCTGGAGTTTTTTCGTCAGGCCGGTTGACTTTTCCCCTGAGATTGGGTATCATAAAGCTGTAAGCAGAGATATCACTGATATGGAGGTGCCATTATATGAAAAAAGGTAGCAAGCTGGCTGTGTTCATCGGCATCGTCGCGGCTGTGGCGGCAGTGGTTGCCGCATTGACCGCCGTTCTCCTCTATCTCGACAGGAAGCGGGACGACGAGGAGCTGGAGCATTATCTTGACTGCTCCATCCAGTAAGGAATACAGGGAGGGTCGTTATGAAAATGATTGATATCGGCGGATCCGGTGTAATGGGCTCCGCCGTCGCTTTGGGTTGCATGCGCATCTCAAACATGGGGGAGAAGGGCCTCTCCGATTATATCCACACCGCGCTGGAATGTGGCGTGAACTACTTTGACCACGCCGACATCTACGGCGGCGGGGAGAGCGAGGCGCTGTTCGGCAGGGTGCTGGAAAAGGAGCCCGGCCTGCGGCAGAAGCTTTTGCTGCAAAGCAAGTGCGGTATCAACCAGAAGGAAGGCAAAAACACCTTTTACGACTTTTCCAAAAAGCACATTCTGGAAAGCGTTGAGGGCATTTTAAGCCGCCTTCACACCGACCACCTTGACTTTCTGCTTCTCCATCGGCCCGACGCTTTGATGGAGCCGGAGGAGATCGCGGAGGCCTTTGCGGGGCTGGAAGCCTCCGGCAAGGTGCTCCATTTCGGCGTCAGCAACTTCAACGCCCGGCAGATGGAGCTTTTGCAGTCCGGCTTAAAGCAGAAGCTCTGCGCAAACCAGCTGCAATTTGGCCTGATGTGCACCGGCCTTGTCAGCCACGCCCTGCAAATGAACACCTGCTTCCCCTTGGCCACCGACAGGGACGGCGAGGTGCTGGACTACTGCCGTCTGAACAATGTCACCATCCAGGCCTGGTCGCCGTTCCAATACGGCTTTTTCGAGGGCCATTTCGTCGATAACGAAAAATTCCCGGAGCTGAACCGGACCCTCCAGGCGATGGGGGAGAAGTACGGCGTGACGAAAACCGCCATTGCCGCCGCCTGGATCCTGCGCCATCCGGCGAAGATGCAGGTCATTGCCGGTACCACCAACCCCGCCCGCCTGAAGGAGATCTGCTCCGGCGCTCAGGTGGAGCTTTCCCGGCCCGACTGGTACGAGCTGTACCTGGCCGCCGGAAACCAGCTGCCGTAAAAAAAGAAAAAGATGAGGCCCCGGTAGTTTTGCCGGGGCCTGCCTTTTGCAAAAATCAGGACTTGTCGTGGGGCTTTGCCACCAGTGCCGCCAGGTAACCGAAGAACACCGCTGCCGCCGTGCCTGCCGCGCCTGCGGTGAAGCCGCCGGTGAAAATGCCCAAAAAGCCCTTTTCGTGCACGGCCTCCTTCACGCCCTCGGAAAGAGCCCAGCCAAAGCCGGACAGGGGCACGGTGGCGCCGGCTCCGGCAAAGTCCACCAGGGGCTTGTAAAGGCCCAGGGCGCCCAGGGCAACACCCAGCGTCACATACAGGACCATGACGCGGGCGGGGGTCAGCTTTGTCAGGTCGATGAGCAGCTGGCCGATAACGCAGATGAGCCCGCCCACCCAAAAGGCGTTCCAATATTCCATATCCATCCGTTCCTTTCTGCTGTTACGGTTCTACTATACCCGCGGTCAAAGAAAATATGCGTTTCTCGCCGTCGTTTTCCCCCACCATTTTGAGGATTGACGAAAGCCGTAAAAAAGGGTATAATAGCTCTGTATTATGTCAAACGCCGCAGGGAAGGAGGTGGCAGGATGGCACAAAGGACAAAGGAGACTGCACAGGAATTTGAAGACCTTTCCAGCTATTCCTCCGCCCCGAAGCGGAAAAAGCGCGGCAGGCGTGGGCTTGTTGCCGTGCAGATCGTCCTCGTTGCCGTGTGCGTCCTGCTCATCGCTATTGGCAGCATGATGATTTATCTCTCCACCGACCTGCTGGCGGACCTGACCACCAATACCATTACGAAAGACCCGGAAAAGCTGGGCATCCCCATCGACGCGGAGCTGGACGACAGCGTGACCAACATCGCCATTTTCGGCGTGGACGCCCGCAACGGCGATTTTACCGGGAAATCCGACATCATCATGATCCTCACGGTGGATAACCGCCACAAAAAGCTGAAAATGAGCTCCATCCTCCGGGACTCCAAAGTCAGGATAGAGGGCCAGACCTTAACGGGTGAGGCCATCGACTGGGAGACCAAGATCAACGCTGCCTATGAGGAGGGCGGCCCGGAATTGGCCATCCGCACCATCAACCAGGTGTTCAGCCCGGAGGGCTCGCCCCTGGCCGTGCGGGACTACGTAACGGTGAATTTCGCCAACATGGCCGCCATTGTAGACGCCTTCGGCGGCGTGGACGTGGAATTGACCGCCGAGGAGGCCCGGGAGATCAACAGGAACCTGTGGAGCCTGAGCCGGGAGGTAGAGGACCAAATGGCCGAGGATCAGGCGGAGGGCGTCTTCGAGGGCGAAAGCTACCCCGTCATCACGGCTGAGGATTACATCCGGGACGAGGGCGTGCCTCTGGACATCGAGGGCGGCAACTACACCGGCGGGGTGTACCACCTGAACGGCAACCGGGCCGTGGCCTACGCCCGCATCCGCAGTATCGGCAACGACTACGCCCGGGTGGAGCGCCAGCAGGTCGTGTTCAGCCTTTTGATCGAAAAGCTCATGGATATGGGCGTTACCGATTACCCGGCCCTCATCAGGCAGCTGATGCCCTTTTGCGAGACTTCCCTGGGCCTGGACGACATCGTGGGCATGACGCCCCTCTTATTGAACGGCTTCTCCATAGAGACCCTGAGCGTGCCGGACAAGGAGTACGAGGAGGACATCTATGACGGCCTGGCCGAGGACGGCGTGGCCTATGTCACTTACGACATCACCCCGGCGGCGGAGCGGCTCAACAGCTTTATTTACGAGGAAACATCTCCCTACTGGGAGCAGTACGGCAATACCGGATCCGCGCCCCACAGCGCGGATTAACAGGAGGTTTCACACTATGGCCGATGAAAAACATGGCAAACACATGGCGAAAAGGGGGAACTCGCGGGGGCTGACGCCCGCACGCCGCGGAGAGCCCCTGCGGGACAACTACAGCTATGAGCAGCCCCGTGACGCCAGGAGCCAGCGGTTTGAGGACATGGCAAGCTACTCTTCCGCCCGGAAAAAGCGTGAGGACGAGCTGGAGCTGGAGCGCCAGCGGAAAAGCCGGGGCAAAAAGAAGATGAGCAGGGGAAAGAAAGCCGTCATCATCACCTTGACGGTGCTGGTGGTGCTCATCGCCGGGGGGTGCTGGTATGTGTTCGGCTACCTCTTAAAGGACTTGACAGTGGATAAGGAGTTCACCACGGATCTGGAAGCGCTGGGCATCGTGCCCCGTACCACCATCGACGCCGAGGGCAACGAGGTGGAGGAGCCTGTGGTGCTGGACAGCAGCGTGAAGAATATCGCCATGTTTGGCGTGGATTCCCGCACCGACTCTTTTGACGGCCTTTCCGACGTCATCATGATCTTGACGGTGGACAACAAGCACGACAAGATCAAGATGACCTCCATCCTGCGGGACTCCTGTGTTGTGCTGGACGACGGCAGCTATGCCAAGCTGACGGAGGTCTACAGCTGGGGCGGGCCGGAGACCGCCGTAAAGACTATAAATCAGAATTTCAGCATCGGCGGTAAGGCATTGAACATCACCGAGTACGTGACGGTGAACTTTGCCCGGATGGCCGACATCATCAACGCCGTGGACGGCATCGACCTGGAGATCACCGGGGAAGAGGTGCAGTATATCAACAAGAACCTTTGGTCCCTGCTGATGGAGGTAAAGGATGAAAAAGAGCTGCACCAGTACGACGATGATTACGACGAGTCCCAGTACCCCCTCATCCAGAAATGCGATTTCTTCACAGATGAAAACGGCTATCTTGATATCGAAAACGGCGAGTACGACGACGGCGTGTACCATTTAAACGGCAACCAGGCCGTGGCCTATGGGCGCATCCGCAAATTGGACAGCGACGATATGCGGGCCGTGCGGCAGCAGAAAGTGCTGACGGCGCTGATCCAAAAGGTCAAGGGGATGAGCAAGCTGGAATATCCCGAGATGATCCGCCAGATCATGCCCATGTGCAAGACCTCTTTGGACTTCAACGATATTGTGGAAATGCTGCCCATCATGTTCACCGATTTCACCATCGAGACCATGAACATTCCCGGCGAGGAGGAACAGGCTGAAGGCGGCTACATTGACGGCGAAAAATGGGTGTATGTGTACGATCTCGATTTTGCTGCAAAGCACATCAGCACCTTTATTTATGAAAGTGATTCCGAATTCTACGGCCAGGAGTATTATATCGGTGAGACAGATGGCACGCCTTACGTGTCCGCTTACTCTTACAGCGGAAGCGACGAAACGGACGACCCTGTTTACGAGGATCCCGTCAACAGCGACCCTGATGGCGGCTGGGAAGAAGAACCCATCAGCAGCGATCCTGATGACGGATGGGGAGAAGACCCGTTCTACGAGGACCCCGGCGGTGAAGGAGACGAGCCCCCTGTCAGTGACCCTTACGGCGACGGTACCACAGATCTGCCCGTCGATGATTCCGACGCCGTCACCGATGCGCCCTTGGACGGCACCGGCTATGTGGCGTCGGCCGGAGACGATGATCTGAATGGCACCGGTGATATCACCCCTTAAAGGAGAGACAACAGTGGAACAGGAACCGGTTCTCATTATTTTGGCCGCCGGTATGGGCAGCCGCTACAGCAAGCAGCCCGGCTTGAAGCAGGTGGATTCCATCGGCCCCTGCGGAGAGAAGATCATCGATTATTCCATCTATGACGCCATGACGGCGGGCTTCAAGAAGGTCGTCTTCGTCATCCAGGAGCAGCACCTGCCTGTGTTCCGGGAGAAGGTGTTCCCCGGTATGGACCGGCACATTGAGATCGGCTGGGCGTTTCAAAAGAGCGACGATGTACCTAATGGGTACTCTGTGCCCAAGGGCAGAACAAAGCCCTGGGGCACGGGCCACGCCACCCTCACCGCCGCCAGGATGCTGGACGGCGCGCCCTATGCGGTCATCAACGCCGACGACTTTTACGGCCGGGCGGGCTTCCAGGAGATCTACAATTTCCTGAAAACCGCCAAGGATGATACCAGGATGAACTTTGCAATGGTGGGCTTCTATCTGAAAAACACCGTGACGGACAACGGCTCTGTGAACCGCGGCGTGTGCCGGGTCAAAGACGGCTATCTGGTGGACGTGACCGAGCGGAAGGACATTGCCGTAGGAGAAAGCGGCATCGCCTACCCCAATGACGACGGCGGCATGACCGTCCTTTCGCCGGACGCCATCGTCTCCATGAACCTGTGGGGCTTCACCCCCAGCTTTACAGGGGCTTTGGAGAAGGCCTATGAAAAGCTCCACCGGGAGCAGGTGCCGGGGGACCCCTTGAACGCCGAGCTGTACCTGCCCTTTGCCGTCAACGAGCTGGTGGAGGAGGGCAAGGCCCGTGTGACAGTGCTTTCCTCTCCCGACAAATGGTACGGCGTGACCTACCAGGAGGATAAGCCCCAGGTGGCCGCTGGGATCAAGGCCCTGACCGACCAGGGCGTCTACCCCTCGCCATTGTGGAGGTAAAAAATCAGCCCTTTGGGTATTACCTGCCGGAGGTAAAGCCAAAGGGCAAGCAGCCGGGGCCCGGCCCAGGGATATTTCACAGAGCCGAAGCCCCGGTCCGTATGGACAATATCTCTTGGCGCGAGTGCAAACGCAGTTGGCTGCTGAGAGTATTCTAACCGCCCCTTGAGCGGTTATGCGGGGAAAGCGAAAAGTTTTCTGAAAAAAGCACGCCGCTGTCCCTTGCAAAATCCGAGAAACCATGTTATCATAGGGGATACCGGGGTACGATTTCCTCTGCGGGGGACCCCCTGCGGGCTTCTTTATCCCGCTGGTGAAATCTATAATTTGCCGTATGAAAGACCATATCAGGAGGAACAGAAAATGAACGTATTTGAGATCATTGCCGGCATCGTGCTGCTGCTCGCATCCCTTGCCATTATCATCGTGGTCCTGCTCCAGGAGGGCAGTCAGAAGAATGTGGGTGTCGTCACCGGCGGCGCGGATACCTTTCTTTCCAAGAATAAGGCCCGTTCTGTAGACGCCTTTCTGTCCCGCTGGACAAAGGTCATCGCCATCGGCTTTTTCGTCTTTGTCATCGCCGTCAATGTGGTGATGTTCTTCACCTGATTTTCAGGCGCTGATTGATTTAGACAATACTGCTTTGCCCCGGCAAATGGGCCGGGGCTGTTTCTTTGTGCTGGTTTTGAGGAAGGGATAAAAAACATGATAACGCTGGTTGAACAGGAAAAAGACAGGCAACTCCTCTTGCGGCTCTGCGAGAAAACGCCCTTTGGGTGCAAGATCGCCTCTGTGGTGCAGGCCTATGGCTTTGATAAGGGCTTTGCCTGCTTCTGGCTTGATAAGAAGGCGGAGACCGTCTTCTGCCAGGCAGATGAGCTGATGCTTATTTCCGGCACGGTCACCCAGCCGGAGGAGGCAGCGGCCTTTCTGCGGGCCGTGGGGCCTGGGGCTGTCATGTGCGCTGTGCGCAACGCCGAGGCTTTGGGCCTGCCCGTGACAGACTCCGGCGACGTGCTGAAAAAGCAGGTCAAAGAGGGCCCTGCCCGGGGCATCGACCCCGACGGGGTGAATATCCGGGAAATTTTCGGTCTGCTGGAGCAGGTGGGCATGGTGAAGGAGTTCGAGCCCTTCTACCTGGACATTTCCCACAAGCTGCGGCATGGGGCGGCCCTGGCCTTCACCGAGCACCGCGCCGGGGAGTTGGCCGGGTGCGCGGTGGTGTCCGCCGTCAGCGAGCACGGGGCAATTTTGTCCGCTCTGGCCGTGAGGAAGGAATTCCGCCGGCTGGGTATCGGCGCCGCGCTGGAAAAGCGTGTGGAGCAGGCCGTGCCCGGCAAAGCGCTGTATGTGTTACGGGAGAAGGAAAAGAACCGGGAGTTCTATAAGCAGCTGGGCTACGCCAAAGCGGATACCTGGGTGTATTCCAGAAGATAGTCCGCTTTGTGAAAGGATAGTGTTCAAGGTGTTCCCATATTTTCAGATCGACGAGAAATTGCAGGCGCTTTCCGATAAGGCGGAGGAGCGCATTGCTCCCCGTTTGAGCGAGATCGAAAAGCTGCAGCGATATAATCAGCAGAAGATGCTGGCCGCTTTTAACATGGCCGGCGTCAGCGAGAGTCACTTCGCGGCCAGCACCGGCTACGGATATGGCGACCGGGGCCGGGATGTGCTGGATCGGGTGTACGCTTACGCCTTTGGGGCGGAGGATGCCCTGGTGCGGTGGAACTTCGTCAGCGGCACCCATGCTCTGACTGTGGCGCTGTTCGGCCTGTTGCGGCCCGGCGACAAGATGCTGTGCGTTACCGGCACGCCCTACGATACCATCCAGGGCGTTATCGGCATGGAGGGCCGGGAGGCGCCGGGCTCCTTAAAGGATTTCGGTATTGAATACGAGCAGCTTGCCCTGCTGCCGGACGGTGCCCCGGACTATGCGGGTATGGAGGAAAAGATCGGCCCCCAGTATAAGATGGTGTACATTCAGCGCTCCCGGGGCTACAGCCTGCGGCCCTCCCTCTCTGTGAGCGAGATCGAGAGGATGGCCCAAATCGCCAAAAGGAAAGCGCCGGACTGCATCGTCATGGTGGACAACTGCTACGGCGAGTTCATCGAGAAAGACGAGCCCGTCTCCCGCGGTGCGGACATCATGGCCGGGTCCCTCATCAAGAATCCCGGCGGCGGCGTGGCCCCGACCGGAGGCTATATCGCCGGAAGGAAGGATCTGGTGGAGCTTTGCTCCTACCGGCTGACCACACCCGGCACCGGCCGGGAGCTTGGCTGCACCCTCGGCAATAACCGGGAGCTTTTCATGGGCGCGTTCCACGCTCCCCACGTGGCGGGGGAGGCCTTAAAAACCGCCGTGTAT
Source organism: uncultured Acutalibacter sp. (assembly GCA_964648555.1). GTDB lineage: Bacteria > Bacillota > Clostridia > Oscillospirales > Acutalibacteraceae > Acutalibacter. The sequence goes on along the minus strand of CAZYLJ010000005.1, from coordinate 3,800 downwards.
GCCTCGGCTCTGTTTTCAGAGCTCGGCTTTGCCGTGACCCCTGCCCCCGAGGAGGACCGCCACGACATCATCCAGGTTATCGAGCTGCAAAATCGGGAGGCGTTGATCGCCTTCTGCCGGGGCGTGCAGAAGGGCGCGCCGGTAGATTCCTTTGTAGTGCCGGAGCCCAGCCCCATGCCCGGCTATGACAGCGACATCATCATGGCGGCGGGGGCCTTTACCCTGGGCTCCTCCATCGAGCTTTCCGCCGATGCCCCTCTGCGGGAGCCCTTTGCGGTGTGGATGCAGGGCGGCCTCAATTATCACAGCGGGCAGTTGGGCGTCCTTCTGGCCGCCCAGGAAATGCTGAGCCAGGGGCTGATCAAGCTATAGTGGCGGTAAAAAAGCCGGGAGGGGCCCCTCCCGGCTTTCTATTCATTTAATTTTCGCCCTTCCACAGGTGAGCTTTCAAATCCGCCTTGCCGTTTTCGAGGAAGGCGACGCCTTCCTCCTCCAGCATCCGGCGTTGGTTTTCCCGGCCGCCGAAGGCCCGGTCGCAACAGAGGGAGCCGTCGGCGTACAGAACCCGGTGGCAGGGCAGGCCCGCCGGGGCCCGGTACATGGCCGCGCCAACGATGCGGGACGCCCTGGGGCTGCCCGCCAGGGCGGCAAGCTGGCCGTAGGTGGCCACCTTGCCTTTCGGTATTCTGCTCACCAGGTCGTATACCCGTTTTGGGAAGGTGTCCCGCCTCATTTTGCTTTTCCCTTCCTTGGCAGCCCAGGCTTAAAGAACTTCAGCCGCAGGGCGTTTGACACCACGCACACGCTGGACAGGCTCATGGCCGCCGCGCCGAACATGGGGTTCAGCTTCAGCCCAAAGGGCAGGAACAGCACGCCCGCCGCCAGGGGGATGCCGATAGAGTTATAGAAGAAGGCCCAGAACAGGTTTTCCTTGATGTTCCGCATGACGGCCCGGCTTAAGCGGATGGCCGTCACCGCATCCATCAGGTCGCTTTTTACCAGTACGATGTCCGCGCTTTCAATGGCCACGTCGGACCCGGCCCCAATGGCCACGCCCACATCGGCCCTGGTCAGCGCGGGTGCATCGTTGACGCCGTCGCCGATCATGGCTACCTTGTGGCCCTCGGCCTGCAGCTCCGCGATTTTCCGCTCCTTGTCCTGGGGCAGCACCTCGGCAATGACCTCCGGAATGTCCAGCTTTTTGCGGATGGCCTCGGCGGTGCGGGCGTTGTCGCCGGTGAGCATCACCGTATGGATGCCCAGTGACTGAAACGCCTCGATGGCCTCCTTACTGGTTGGCTTTATTACATCCGCCGCGGCGATGACGCCCAAAAGCTCCTTCTCCCGACCGAACAGCAAAGGTGTTTTGCCCTCGTCGGCCAGACGGGCGAGAAGCTCGTTTGTCTTTTGGCGGTTGTCATCATTCAGAATACCCAGCGCTTCAAAATAGGCGGCGTTGCCGCCATAGCACTGCCTGCCGCCGATCACAGCGGAAACGCCCTGGCCGAACTCCGCGTGGAAGCCCTCCGTCTGCTGCTGGGGCGTGTTTTCTTCCTCGGCGCGGGTGACAATGGCCTCCGCCAGCGGGTGCTCGCTCTGCCGCTCTAAATTGTAGGACACGGTCAGCAAATTCCTCTCGTCCACACCGAGGGGCAGGATATCGGTAACTTTTGGCGTTCCCTGGGTGACCGTGCCGGTCTTGTCCAGCACCACGGTGTCCACGGTGTGGGCGGCTTCCAAAGCGTCGCCGGACTTGATGAGCACGCCGTTTTCTGCGCCCTTGCCCGTGCCAACCATGATTGCCACCGGTGTGGCAAGGCCCAAGGCACAGGGGCAGGAAATGACCAGCACGGAAATGCCGATGGACAGGGCAAATTCTACGGTAGAGCCTGTCAGCAGCCAGATGACTGCGGCGGCAATGGCAATGGCGATGACCGTGGGCACGAAGATCCCGGCGATCTTATCGGCCAGCTTGGCGATGGGGGCCTTGCTGGCGCTGGCCTCCTCCACCAGCCGGACGATCTGGGAGATGGTGGTGTCTTCGCCCACCTTCACCGCCCGGAAGCGGATAGCCCCGGCCTTGTTTACCGTGGCGGAGATGACCTGGTCGCCCACCTTCTTTTCCACCGGGATGCTTTCCCCGGTCAGGGCGGATTCGTCCACACTGGTAAAGCCCTCCACGATCACCCCGTCCACCGGGATGGACGCGCCGGGCTTTACGGAAATGATGTCGCCGATGACGATGCTTTCCACCGGTGTTTCAATCTCCTGGCCTTCCCGCACCACCAAAGCGGTCTTGGGCGCCAGGTCGATCAGCTTTGTAATGGCCTCGCTGGTTTTCCCCTTTGATTTTGTCTCCAGATATTTGCCCAGGGTTATCAGAGTCAAAATGGTGCCCGCAGACTCAAAGTACAGGTCCATGGAATACCGGGTCACCACGTCGGGCTCTCCGTGGCCCAGGCCCCATCCGATGCGGTACAGGGCGAACAGCCCGTAGGCGATAGCCGCGAAGGATCCCATGGCAATGAGGCTGTCCATGTTGGGGTGGCCCTTTAACAGGGAGGGAACGCCGTTTTTGAAATACTTCTGGTTGGCGAACACAATGGGCAGCAGCAAAATGAACTGCGTCAAAGCAAAGGTGACAGCGTTTTCATTGCCGTGAAAATATTTTGTGATAAAGCCCGGGACAGGCAGGCCGAACCACTCGTAAAGCATGTGGTGCATGGAAAGGTACATCAGCGGTACAAGGAAGCACAGGGAGACGATGAAGCGCTTTTTCATCAGCCTTAGGGCGTCGCTGCTTTCGGCGTTTACATCCCGCTCGCGGCTTTTTGAGGAGGCCGCTCCCGCTTTGTCCGGGCTTGCGCCGTAGCCGCCCTTTTTCACGGCCTTGACGATGTCCTTCTCCGACACCGTGCCCTCGTCGTATTCCACCACCATGGAATTTGTCAGCAGGTTCACCGTCACGGCCTGTACGCCGGACAGGGCGGCCACGCTTTTCTCCACGTGGGCGGAACAGGCAGAGCAGCTCATGCCGGTCACCGCGAACTTTTCCTTTGTCATACCATCATCCTCCTGCCATTTACTGTATCACCGGGCGGGGGAGCTTGTCAAGATAAAATGCACTAATTTAGTATATTTTACCCTGTCTTGAAGGCGGCGCCGCGCCCGCGGAGCGCCGGCCGGTAATTCCTTGTGCCGCCGCTTATCTTGCTCTTGATTTTTCCCCGGTTCTAGTCTATAATGAAATAAGCAAAAAATACTTCCCAGGAGGTACCATCATGTTAGTTTCTGCAAAGGACATGCTCAACAAAGCTAAGGCCGGCCATTATGCTGTCGGCCACTTCAACATCAACAACCTGGAGTGGACCAAGGCCGTTCTGCTCACCGCCCAGGAAAACAACTCTCCTGTCATCCTCGGCGTTTCCGAGGGCGCGGGCAAGTACATGTGCGGCTTCAATACCGTGGCCGCCATGACCAAGGCCATGATCGAGACCCTGGGCATCACCGTACCCGTGGCCCTGCATCTGGATCACGGCACCTATGAGGGCGCGTTTAAGGCCATGGAGGCTGGGTTCTCCTCCGTCATGTTCGACGGCTCCCATTACGGCATCGAGGAAAACATCCAGAAGACCAAGGAGGTCATCGCCGAGGCTGCCAAGCGCGGCATTTCCGTTGAGGCCGAGGTCGGCGCCATCGGCGGCGAGGAGGATGGCGTCATCGGCGGCGGCGAAGTGGCCGACCCCGACGAGTGCAAGAAGATCGCCGATCTGGGCGTGGACATGCTTGCCGCCGGTATC
>CAZYLJ010000004.1:16195-28429 GCA_964648555.1 uncultured Acutalibacter sp. | reverse complement strand
GTAGCTTTCCGGGGAGCGAGAATTTCTGATGCGCGGACAATGAAGCTTATGCGATGAAGAAGACCTTTAAGAGCTATTTTACAAGCTCCCACACCGTTATGGTGTGAAGCACGCTGCCCGCCAGGACGAACAGGTGGAACACCGAGTGGATGTAGGGGATCTTCTTTCCCACGCCGTAGAGGACGGCCCCGGCGGTATAGCAGATGCCGCCGGCAAGCAGGCACCAAAAGCCCAGGGAGGAAAGGTTTTTCAGCACGGCCTTCATGGCGAAGACCACCACCCAGCCCATGGCAAGATAGCACACCATAGAGACCTTCTTAAAGCGCTCCACGCTGACGGCGTTTAACACCACACCCAGCACGGCGGCGGCCCACACCACCCCGAACATCACCCAGCCGAAGGCTCCGCCCAGGCACACCAGGGTGATGGGGGTGTAGGTTCCGGCAATGAGAAGAAAGATGGTGCAGTGGTCCAGAGAGCGGAACACCACCTTGGCCTTATTGAGCCCCAGGGCATGGTACAGGGTGGAGACCGTGTATAACAAAATCATCATGGCGCCGTAAATGCAAACGGACACCACCTTTACGGGCGCCTTCTCGCAGAACACCAGCAACAGCACCAGCGCCGCCGCGGCAAACAGCGCCGACACCCCGTGGGAAACGGAGGAGAATATCTCCTCACCCAAAGAGTACCGGGGCAGGCCAAGGGTCTCGCGTTTGTTTAATCTCGCCTGGATGTTGCTTTCTCTCGATAATTTCATGGCGGTTGTCCTTTCGTATTTCATTTTGCAGAAAAACGTGTCATCTGGTTTTTAAAACTACATCATCCATATTATAGCGGCCCTATAGAGGGAAGTCAACAGCCCGCGCATATTTTAAGCGGATGTTTTTCGTTTTCAGAAAATATCTTGTCATACGAAAAAATCTTTGCCGTGGATGCCTTCGAGCATAAAAAATCGGTTGACATTTCCAAATGGCCGTGATAAAGTAAAAACACCGTCATTTTGGGTGCAATCCGTGAACCGCGCCCGCCAGAAAAGCGCCGTTTAAACCGGCTCTTTTGGCCTGCCCTCTTGGCGCTTTTACATGAAGGACGCACTGGCGACGGCAGGCTTTGTGGGGAGAAGAGCCTGCCGTCGCTTTTTGTGTACGCCTGAAGCACCTTTGTTCAATTTTCAATGAGGTCAATATGAAAGAGAAAATAGAAGCAAAACAGAAAAAAGCCAGCATTTTGCGGTTTTTCCCCTACACAAAGGGGTTTAGGCTGCGCTTTGTGCTGGCAGTCATTATGGTTATCGTCAGCGTGGTGGCAAGCTATATGACGCCACAGGTCATCCGCGTGACGGTGGACTCCGTCATCAACGACAACCCCTTCCAGCTGCCAGGGTTCGTGGTCTCGTGGATCGAGGCCATTGGCGGCCGGGAAATGCTGCGCACCCATATCATCATCTGCGCCGCCATTTCTTTGGGCTTTGCCCTGATCTCCGGCCTTGCCACCTACGCCTACCGCATGAACCTTGCCAGGGCCTGCGAGGGCGTCACCGCCCGGATACGCAACACCCTGTTCACCCACATCCAGCGGCTGCCCTACGCCTGGCACAACTCCCACCAGACCGGCGATATCATCCAGCGCTGTACCCAGGACGTGGAGCTGATCCGCAACTTTGTCAGCGAGCAGCTGATGGGGTGCATCCGCACCGTTTTACTTATCGTAGTGTCTTTGGCGCTCATGTTCTCCATGAACGTCCGGCTGTCTCTGATCGTGCTGTGCTTTATCCCGGTGGTGCTGGTGGTGTCCCTGATCTTCTTTTCCATCACGGGAAAGAAGTTTCAAATTGCGGACGAGACCGAGGGCCAGCTGACTGCCCTGGTGCAGGAGAACCTGACCGGCGTTCGGGTGGTAAGGGCCTTTGGCCGGGAGCGGTACGAGATCGACCGCTTTAACGTGAAGAACGAGGAATTTTCCAACTACTGGGTCAATCTGGGCAAGGTCATGGGCACCAACTGGGGCCTGGGCGATTTCATGGCCGGATTCCAGGTGCTGGTTATCATGGTGGCCGGGGCGTTCTTCGCCCAGAACGGTGATTTGACCGAGGGAGAGTATTTAGCCTTTGTGGCATACAATTCCATGCTGGTGTGGCCTGTGAGGAACCTGGGCCGCCTTCTGGGCGAGCTGAGCAAGACCTCCATCAGCGCCACAAGGCTGTTTGACATCCTGGACGCAAAGGAAGAGCAGGACACCCCAGACTCTCAGGAGCCTTCCATGAAGGGCGACATTGTCTTCGACCATGTGAGCTTCAGCTACCCCGACAGCAGTGTGGGCGTCCTGGAGGACGTGTCCTTCACCATTAAGGCTGGCAGCACCTTTGGCATTTTGGGGGCTACCGGCAGCGGCAAATCCACTCTGATGTACCTGTTGGACAGGCTTTATGAGCTGCCGGAGGGTCAGGGGAGGATCACCGTCGGCGGAGTGGACATCCGGGACATCAAGCTTTCCCACCTGCGAAAGAATATCGGCATCGTTTTGCAGGAGCCCTTCCTGTTCTCCAAGACCTTCCGGGAGAGCATCGCGGACGGCGCACACCGGGCGGTGGATTCTACCGCCGAGGAGCTGGAAAACGTGCGCCACTACGCCAGGCTTGCCGTCATCGATGACGCCATTGAAAACTTCTCCCAGGGGTATGAGACCCCCATTGGCGAACGGGGTGTTACCATTTCCGGCGGGCAGAAGCAGCGCGTGGCTATCGCCAGGATGCTCATGCAGGACACGCCCATCAAGGTATTCGACGATTCCCTCTCCGCCGTGGACATGGAGACCGACGCCAAAATTCGGCACTCCATCAGGGAGAATGTACACGGCACCACCATCCTGATCGCCCATCGCATCACCACCCTGATGAACGCTGACCAGATCCTTGTATTAGACCACGGGAAGGTGTCCCAGATGGGCACCCACCAGGAGCTGGTAAATCAGGACGGCATTTATAAGAGAATATACGATATGCAAAGCGGGAGTGTTCAATCGGGGTCCGATTGAACACTACGCAGGTTTTCAGCAATGAAATCGGACGCTGATCGATACTGTATAAGAAAGACATACAGAACCAGGAACTTGAGGTAATTTATGGAAAATATGGAACAGAAGGAAGTAAAAAAGGAACGGTTCTCGTCCATTAAGACCTGGGCGAAACTGATGCCGTACTTAAAGAGATACAAAAAGCACATGATTATTATTGCGGCGGCCATGCTGTGGAGCGCCCTCATCGATGTGGGTTACACTTTGCTTTCCGGCTACGCGGTGGACACCTTTGTGGTGCCCCGTACTACCGAGGGTATCTGGGGCTTTGCCGCCCTGTATCTGTGCCTGGTCATCTGCATCATGCTTGGCACCATGATCATGGCCCGGGTCAGCCTGAAGGTGGAGATGTTTCTGGGCCGTGACCTGCGCCGGGATCTGTTCACCCATTTGCAGGAGTTGGGCTTCTCCTACTACAACCAGACGCCCGTGGGTACCATCATGGCCCGGGTCATGAGCGACACCGGCAAGATCGGCTCAGTGTTTGCCTGGAGCCTGGTGGACGTGTTCTACAGCGGCATTTACGTCATCGGCTGCATGATCGTCATGCTGGTCCTGAACTGGAAGCTAGGCCTGCTGGTGCTGGCCATCGTGCCGCCCATCGCCCTGCTGACGCTGTACTTTCAAAAGCGCATTTTGAACGTGAACCGCCAGGCCAGGAAGATCAACGCGGAGATCACCCGCCACTACAACGAGGGCATATCCGGCGCGAAAACATCAAAGACGCTGGTCATTGAGGATAAGAACGCCGCCGCCTTCAACGAGGTGACCGGCAGGATGCAGCACACCTCCATCCGGGGCGTCATGCTGCGGGCTGTGTATGTGCCCGTTATCAGCTTTTTGACGGCCCTGGCCGTGGGCTTTGTCATCACCGGGGGCGGCGATATGACCTTGTCGGGCGCCATCACCATCGGCGAGCTGACCATCTTTGTCAACTACGCTTTGATGATCGCCGACCCGGTGCAGACGCTGGCCAGCACCATTTCGGAGTTCATTTCCACCCAGGCAAACATCGAGCGCACCACCGCCCTGCTGGAAATGGAGCCGCAGATCGTGGACACGCCGGAGGTCATCGAAAAATACGGCACCTCCCTGGAGCCCAAACGGGAAAACTGGGAGCCTCTTATCGGCCACATCACCTTCGACGATGTGACCTTTATGTACCCGGACGGCACGGAAAACGTGCTGGAGCACTTCAATCTTGACGTGCCCGCCGGCACCACCGTGGCCATCGTGGGTGAGACCGGCGCGGGGAAATCCACCCTGGTGAATCTGTGCTGCCGGTTCTTTGAGCCCACCGGCGGCCGCATCCTCATCGACGGAAGGGACTACCGGGAGCGGAGCATTTTATGGCTGCACAGCAATATCGGCTACGTGCTGCAAACGCCCCACCTGTTCTCCGGCTCTGTGAAGGAGAACATCCGCTATGGGCGATTAGACGCCACCGACGAGGAAATCATCGCGGCGGCAAAGCTTGTCAACGCCCACGAGTTCATCGTGAGGATGGAAAAGGGCTACGACAGCGACGTTGGCGAGGGCGGCGGACAGCTTTCCACCGGCGAAAAGCAGCTGGTGTCCTTTGCCCGGGCTGTGCTGGCCGACCCCAGGATCTTCGTGCTGGACGAGGCCACCTCCTCCATCGACACCAGGACGGAGTCCCTCATTCAGGAGGCCATCTCCACCCTGCTGACGGGCCGCACCTCCTTCCTGATTGCCCACCGGCTCTCTACCATCCGCAAGGCGGACATGATTTTGGTGGTGCGCGGCGGCAAGATTATCGAGCGCGGCACCCATCAGGAGCTGATGGCAAAGGGCGGCTACTATGCCGACCTGTACAACAAGCAGTTTGAAACGGAAACCGCCGAAACGGTATTTCAACAATAAATTTAGGAGTAGAATATGGTACAGTTAAATCAATACACCGGGAAAACCGGAGAAGAGGAAGCAGCGCTTTCCTTGATTCAGGCTTTCTGGAAAGCGCACAACCGGTACGACCAGCCCCTGGAAGAGGCAAAGGAAGATTTGCACAGTTGGACGGGCGAGGGCCACGCCTTTTACTTCATCGAGGAGGACGGCAGCCGGGTGGGATTTTTGCACCTGGGCAGCCGGGGCGTCGAGATTGACTGGCTGGAAGACCTGTTCGTGCTGCCCGCCTTTCAAAAGCGGGGCATTGGCAGCAGGGCCGTTCAGCTGGCGGAAGAGATCGTCCAAAAGTATTCCGGTTCCCTCTACATCGAGGCTGCGGCCTGGAACGAGGGGGCTATCAGGCTCTATAAAAAGCTGGGCTATAACTGTCTGAATACCATTACTGTCCGCAAGGATTTTCCCGGTCACGAATACAATGTTGTGCGGAATGAGGATCTCTACGGCGAGACCTTTGAAATCAGGAAAGGCAAGTAAGGGAATAAATCTTTCACCCTGCGCCATATATTGGCGTGGGGTGTTTTTATGGGAAATGGAAAGCATATCTACAAGGTAGTAAGGCTACGCAGGCGTGTGCTGTTCGGGGCGGCGCTGCTGGCGGCGGGACTGTTGGCCGCCCTGCTTACTATCAGCGCTGCCGCGACCCAAAAGGGGAAGGAGATCCCCATCGTCATGTACCACGCAGTGTTGGAGGACGAGAGCCGCCACGGGAAATATGTGATTTCCCCGGCGGAGCTGGAAAACGACATGCTCTGGCTTTCCCGCCACGGGTACACCACGGTGTTCCTCTCGGATTTGATTGCCTACGAGAAGGGAGAGAAGGATCTGCCGGAAAAGCCGGTGGTGCTCACCTTCGACGACGGCTACTACAACAATTACCTGTATGCGTTCCCCCTGGCAAAGGCCTACCACGCCAGAATCGTCTTATCCCCCATCGTGCGCTATACGGACTTATACACAGAGACCGGGGAGCACAACGCCTATTACACTCACGCCACCTGGGAGCAGCTTAAGGAAATGACGGACTCCGGTCTGGTGGAGGTACAGAACCACAGCTATGATCTGCATGAAGAGGGAGTAGGCGTCAAAAAGCGGCGTGGGGAGACCACTGCCCAGTACAAGGCACGGCTGAAAGAGGATCTGGGCCAGGCCCAGCGGGAGATCGAAGAGCACTTGGGCACAGCGCCAAATGCTCTGGTGTACCCCTTCGGGGCGGTGAGCGGAGAGACGCCGGAGATCGTCAAGAGCCTGGGCTTTTCCTGTACCCTCAGCTGCGAGGAGAAGCTCAGCCGGGTAGAGCCGGGGGATCCGGATTCCCTGTTTGATTTAGGCCGATACCTGCGGCCCAGCGGCGTCAGTCCGGAGGAATTCTTTACCGGGAAAATGAAGCTGGCGTCTTAAAGGGGTGGGAAAATGCTGGAAGCTGTTCAAAACGTGTTTTGGGGCTACCATGTGCTGGCGCTGATCTTGGCGGCGGGCATTTACTTTACCATCTCCACCCGGTTTTTTCAAATCAGGAAGGCGGGCCGCTGGTTCACAACGGCGGTAAAGGGTTCCCGGTCCCAGTTCCAGGCCCTTACCGCCGCCCTGGGCGGCTCCATCGGCGTGGGGAACATCGTCGGTGTGGCGGCGGCCATCACCGTGGGCGGGCCGGGCTCTCTGTTCTGGATGTGGGTGTCCTCTCTGTTTGGCATGATGACGGTTTTCGCGGAAAACCTGCTGTCGGCCAAGCACAAAAGCGCTCCCGGCCCCCTGGGGTACCTGCGGAGTATTGAAAAATGGGGCGGGCTGCTGGCGGGCTTTTACGCCGCGGGGTGCTGCCTTTCCTCCTTTGGTATGGGGAACATGGCCCAGACCAACGCCTGCGCAGCCTCCCTGGAAAGCTTTGGCGTGCCCGCTGTGGTGACCGGCGCGCTGACGGCGGCGGCGGTATTTTTCGTGGCCCGGGGCGGGTTGCGATTTGCCGTGCGCATTACTGAAAAGCTGGTGCCCGCCATGACGCTTCTTTTCTTTCTCGCTTCCCTGGGGGTGCTGTGGGTATTTCGGGCAAAACTGCCGGGGGCTTTCCAAAGCATTTTTGAGGGGGCCTTTACCCTAAAGGCCGGTGCGGGAGGCGGCGTTGGTATGCTGGCGGCCATGAGCACCGGGGTCTCCCGTGGGGTGTTCACCAACGAGGCGGGCCTGGGCAGTTCCTCCTTCGCCTATGCAAATGTCAGAGACCGCACCCCGGTGGAGCTGGGCTGTGTGGGTATTTTCCAGGTGTTTGTGGATACCATCGTCATGTGCACCGTGACGGGGCTGTGCATTTTGTGCTGCCGTTCGCCGGTGCTTTCCGGGGCGCAGCTGACCTTTTTCGCCTATGGCTCCGCCCTGGGCCCGGCGGGAGAGGCCGCGGTGTCGTTGTGCACGGCATTGTTTGCCTTTGCCACGGTGGTCTCATGGTGCTGCTATGGCAGGGAAAGCCTCTTCTACCTGACCGGCGGGCGAGGGAGAAACCTGTATGCTTTTGCCTCGGCCGGGGCATCCTTTTTGGGGTGCGTGCTGCCCCTTACCGCCGTGTTCCAGCTGGGAGACGCCATGAACGGGCTGATGGCTGTGCCAAACATCCTGGCGCTTTTCTGCCGGCGAAAGGAGGTTCTGGAAACGGTGCGGCGGGAGGAAAACGGTGAGAAACCACAAATTTTGCAAAAGAACTTGTGCTGAAATGAGGTTTTATGCTATAATAACCATATAAGCCGTGATCGGGCGCCGCGCTGGTGTTTTTCGGCCAGCTGTTTCCCGTGTGCCCGTCGGCAAAAGGCAATAGCGACCCAGGGGCAGAGTCGAAGGCTCTTACCCGGAAAGGATGGTAATCCTATATGAAATTGATCCTTGCAATCGTGAGCAATGACGACAGCGGCGCCGTGTCCTCCGCCCTGACGCGGGAGGGTTACTCCGTCACGAAGCTGGCCACCACCGGCGGCTTTTTGATGGCCGGCAACACCACCTTCATCTCCGGCGTGGACGATGAAAAGGTGGACGATGTTATCAGAATCATCTCCAAGTTCAGCAGCCGCAGAACCCAGATCGTGCCCAGCACCTCCACCATGGACGTGGGCATGTACTCCTCCTTCCCGGTGGAGGTCACCGTGGGCGGCTCGACCATCTTCGTGCTGAACGTGGACCGCTTTGAAAAGGTCTGATGGAATTTCCCGGCTTTTTGGGAAATGAGGGCTGCAAAGCAGCGCTGTCCGCCGCCTTTGCGGCCGGACGGTTTCCCCACGCCATTATTCTGCAGGGGGCTTCCGGCTGCGGAAAGCGCACCCTGGCCGGGCTGATCGCCAAAGCACTGGTGTGCAGGGACAGGGAGCACGCCCCCTGCGGGAAGTGTCCCTCCTGTATCCGGGCCGCCGCCGGCTCTCATCCCGATATCCGTGTGAAGGAAGGGAGCGGGGCGACCCGCTCCCTTAGCGTTGATACCATCAAAGAGATCTCCGCCGACGCCTACCGGGCCCCGGAGGAAGCGGACGTCAGCGTCTACATCCTGCTGATGGGCGCCCGTACCTCCGACGCGGCACAAAATAAGCTCTTGAAGATCATCGAGGAGCCTCCGGCGGGGGTGGTGTTCCTTCTGGTGTGTGAAAGCGCTGAGCAGCTTCTGCCCACTATCCGTTCCCGGGCTCAGGCGTTTACCCTGAAGCCTCCCTCTATCGAAGAGGCCGCCGCTTACGTGAAAGAGAAGGCGGGCCTTTCCATGGACGAAGCCCGACGGCTTGCGCTGCTTTGCGGCGGGAACATTGGCAGGATGCTGGAGGAGGGTGCAGACGGAGAGTCTGCCAGGGCCCAGCAGCTGGCCGAGGCCGTGGCGGGGGAGATGCTCGCCAGAAGCGCGGATGGGCTCTTGAAGCTGTTCGCTCCCCTGCAAAAGGACAGACAGCTCTGCGGGAAGATGCTGGACAGATTGGAGGCTATCTTCCGTGACGCGCTGGTTTTGCGCGCCGCCGGCAATGGGCGGGTCACCCTGTTGGGCGGCGCGCCGGAAGCGGCAGAGCGCTTATGCGCGCTGCCAAAGGCAAGTCTGTGCGCCCTGCCGGGCATCGCGGAGGAGTACCGCCGCAGGCTGGAACGCAACGCCAACATGAGCTTGCTGTTGACATGCCTCTGCGCCGCGCTGCGCGAAAAAACAGTGTAAGAAGCAAAATCGTGAAAGGAGGGAGGACGCATGGCCGAGGTAGTCGGTGTGCGCTTCAAAAATACAGGAAAAGTCTATTATTTCGACCCTGGCGAGGACAAGCTCTCCCAGGGGGACAAGGTGATCGTGGAGACCTCCCGTGGCACGGAGTGCGGGGAGATCGCCATGGAGAATCGGGAGATCAGCGACAGCGCCATCGTGCAGCCCTTGCGCAGGCTGGTGCGCCGGGCCACCCACGATGATCTGCGCCGGATCGAGGACAACCACCGCAAGGAGAAGTCCGCCTTCCGGGTCTGTGAGAAAAAGATTGCCGAGCGCGGCCTGGAAATGAAGCTGGTGGACGTGGAATACACCTTTGACAACAGCAAGATACTGTTTTATTTCACCGCCGACGGCCGGGTGGATTTCCGGGAGCTGGTGAAGGATCTGGCCGGCACCTTCCGCACCCGCATCGAGCTCAGGCAGATTGGCGTGCGGGACGAGGCCAAAATGCTGGGCGGCATCGGCATTTGCGGCAGGCCTTTCTGCTGCGGGTCGTTTTTGAGTAGCTTCCAGCCGGTGTCCATCAAGATGGCCAAGGAGCAGGGCCTTTCCCTAAACCCCGTGAAAATTTCCGGCGCCTGCGGCAGACTGATGTGTTGCCTGAAATACGAGCAGGAGGCCTACCAGGACCTGGCCAACAACACGCCCAGGGTGGGCTCCCCCGTCTCCACCCCGGACGGCAAAGGCGTCGTGGTAGAGCAGAGCCTCATTTCCCGGAAGGTTACCGTGCGGCTGGACAAGGACCCGGAGGCAGCCCCCAAGGTGTACGCCGTCAGCGACGTGAAGCCCCTGCGGGACAATAGGCCCAGGCCTGAAAAGCGGGACGGCAAGGAAAATGAAAAGGAAATTAGTGATAACTAACCAAAAATGGTGCAAATTGTTAGCCCATAAGGTATTGATTTTTCCCGAAAATGTGCTAAAATGATACTAACCTGGGAGGTGTACTCCCCGGAAAAACTATGGAGGTGTTATCTATGCCTTATGTGATTAGCGATGACTGCATTTCCTGCGGCGCTTGCGCCAGCGGGTGCCCTGTGGACGCCATTAAGGAGGGCGACGGCAAATATGTAATCGATCCCGATACCTGCGTCGATTGCGGCTCTTGCGCCAGCACCTGCCCTGTGGGCGCACCCCAGGAGGGCTGAGAGCTGAGCCCGGCCTGATTTGGCCGAACAGCTTGTTTGAACATACCGCACGAAAGCCGGGGATGGGGATTTTCCCATCCTCGGCTTTTTTCTTCAGCAAAGGAGGACGACCGATGGAGCTGGAAAAAGGGGCGCTTTACGTGGTGGGCACGCCCATTGGCAATCTGGAGGATTTTTCCCCCAGGGCCAGGGAAACGCTGAGAAAGGCGGATTTTATCGCCGCAGAGGACACCCGCGTGACGCTGAAGCTGTTAAATCGGTTTGAGATCAAGAAGCCGCTTTTCAGCTACTTTGAACACAACAAGGTCTCCCACGGGGAATTGATCTTGCAGCGTCTGCGGGCCGGGGAGACCTGCGCTCTGGTTTCCGACGCGGGAATGCCCGCCATCTCAGACCCCGGCGAAACGCTGGTGGCCGCCTGCGCTAAAGAAAGTATCCCGGTGTATGTGGTGCCGGGCCCCACGGCGGTCATTTCCGCTTTGGCAGTCAGCGGCCTGCCCACCGGGCGTTTTACCTTTGAGGGCTTCTTGAGCGTCAACAAGCAGAGCCGCAAGGAGCATTTGGAGTCGGTCAAAAACGAGACCCGCACCATGGTGTTTTACGAGGCCCCCCATAAGCTGCGAAAGACCCTTCGGGATCTCGCGGAAGCGTTTGGCGGGGAGAGAAAGCTTGCCGTAGTGCGGGAGCTGACCAAGATACACGAGGAGGTTTGGCGCACCACGTTAGCGGAGGCCGCCGCCCATTACCGGGAGCAGGAGCCCAAGGGGGAGTATGTGCTGGTCATCGCCGGGGCGGAAAAGCCCGCGGAAAACGGCCGGGAGGGGTATACCCTGGAGGAAGCGGCCGCCCTCGCCGGGGAGCTGATGGAGAAAGGCCTTCCGGCCAGCGAGGCGGCCAAGGAGGCGGCAAAACTCACCGGCCTGAAAAAGAGCGATATTTATAGAGAGCAGAGCAGGACATAAAATAATACGTGACGAACGGATATTTTTAGAGTATACTGAAGGAAAAGAAATCCGCCGGAAAGGGAGTCTTACAATGCTGAGAAAAACAAAGATCATCTGCACCTTAGGCCCCGCCACAGAAGATGAAAATGTACTGCGCCGATTGATGCTGGGCGGCATGAACGCCGCACGGTTCAATTTCTCCCACTGCACCCACGAGGACGCCGCCAAAAAGCTGGAGGCGGTGACCCGTCTGCGGGAGGAGCTTCAGTTGCCCATTGCCACGGTGCTGGACACCAAGGGCCCGGAAATTCGGGTGAAGACCTTTGCAGACGGGCCCATCGAGCTGAAAGCCGGGGATACCTTTACGCTGACGACCCGGGAGGTGCCCGGAGACGAGAAAATCGTTTCCATCACCTATCAGGGCCTGCCCAGGGATCTGAAGCCGGGGGCACGGGTCCTTATTGACGACGGCCTGGTGGAATTGTGGGCCAGCCATGTCACCGAAACGGACATCGTTTGCGAGGTGAAAAACGGCGGCAGGGTGTCCAACCACAAGGGCATCAACGTGCCGGGAACGAAGCTTTCCATGCCCTTTATCAGCGAGACAGACCGGGCCGATATCATTTTCGGCATCCAGAGCGGTTTTGATTTTATCGCTGCCTCCTTTACCCGCAGCGCCGCTGACATCTTAGAGATACGGAAAATACTGGAGGAATACGACTGTCACACCATCAACATCATCGCCAAGATCGAGAACATGGAGGGCGTGGAAAACATCGATGAGATCCTGCGGGTGGCCGACGGCATCATGGTGGCCCGGGGCGACATGGGCGTGGAAATTCCCTTTGAGGATGTGCCCGTGCTGCAAAAGCAGCTGATTCAGAAATCCTATCACGCGGGGAAGCAGGTGGTCACGGCCACCCAGATGCTGGAT
>CAZYLJ010000004.1:0-16185 GCA_964648555.1 uncultured Acutalibacter sp. | reverse complement strand
ATGATGAAGAACCCACGGCCCACCCGTGCCGAGGCCACTGATGTGGCCAATGCCATTTACGACGGGACCAGCTGCATCATGCTTTCCGGCGAGACCGCCGCCGGGCAGTACCCGGTGGAATCTCTGGAGACCATGGTGCGCATCGCCGAAAAGGCCGAGCAGAGCATCAACTATATCCAACGATTCAATTCCCGGGACAACACCGACATTGCCTTTGACGTGACCAACGCCATTTCCCACGCCACCTGCACCACCGCTCACGATCTGGGCGCCAAGGCCATCATCACGGTGACGAAGTCCGGCGGCACTGCCCGCCAGCTTTCCAAGTTCCGGCCCCTGTACCCCATCATTGGCTGCACCATCGATGACCACATCTGCCGCCAGCTGAACCTCTCCTGGGGCGTATACCCCCTGCGCATCGACGAGGAGCAGGACACCGACACCCTGTTCGACCACGCGGTGGACGCCGCTGAGCGTACCGGCCTGGTCAAAAGCGGCGATCTGGTGGTCATCACCGCCGGGATGCCCCTGGGGGTTTCCGGTACCACCAACATGATGAAAGTGCATGTGGTGGGGCATGTGCTCCTTACCGGCCAGGGCATTACGGAAAAGTCTGTCTCTGCCCGGCTGTGCGTATGCAAGGAACTGAAGGACGTGCCGAGATCCTTCCATGACGGCGATATCCTGGTGGTGCCGGAAACGGACAACTCCATTGTGGATTATCTCCGCCGGGCAGCAGGGTTCATCACGGAGCAGCGGGGACAGAACACCCACGCCGCTATTGCGGGCCTGGCCATGGATAAACCTGTCATCACCGGCGCCGCAAACGCCACGGATATTCTGAAGGCCGGCTCCGTTGTCACGTTGGACGCCAAGACCGGCAGGGTCAGCGCCTGCTGACCGGGAAAGGAGACTTACTTTTGAAGCGCGGCTTTCGGTTTTATTTCGCCTTGCTTTTTGCCAAGTGCACGGCATTGGCCCTGAAGCTCATCGGCAGAAAGGGCACCTCCATGCCCGGCTCCTGGGCTATTATCCTTTGCCCGGATTTTCTGGGCAGGATCAGGCTGCCGGAGCATGTGGTGATGGTGGCGGGCACCAACGGCAAGACCACGGTGGCAAACCTCATCGAGGACGTTTTGACCGAGAACGGCATCGACTACCTCTGCAACCGGGACGGTGCCAACGTGAACACCGGCATCGCATCCTCGCTCATCGCGGGAAGCACATTCTTTGGAAAGCCAAAGCACAAGCTGGCCATCTTTGAGTTTGACGAGCGTTCCGCCCCGCTGATCCTGCCCTATATCAAGCCAAATGAGTTCCTGTGCACCAACCTGTGCCGGGACGCCCTGGACAGGAATGCCAATGTAGATTTCATCGTGCGGCTCATCAACGAAAACCTGTGGGACGGGGCAAAGCTCATCGTCAACGGCGACGACCTGATCGCCAGCCACTTAAAGCCCGGAAACGAGCGGGTGTGCTTTGGCATCGACGAGATGCCCCGAGACAGAGAGGCAAAGCCAAACCTGGTGCGGGATATCTCAGTCTGTCCGGACTGCGGCGTGAAGCTATCTTACGATTTTCTGCGGTACAATCATGTGGGTCGCGCCCACTGCCCAAAGTGCGGCTGGGGCACGTACCCCATCGACTACGACGTGAAAAGTGTGGACTATGATGCCATGCGCTTTACCATGAAGCTTCCCCAGGGCAGTGAGGAATACCGGCTGATGGGAGAGAACATCACAGACCTGTATAATACTGCGGCGGCGGTAGCCTTCCTGCGGGAGTTCGGCCTTTCCTACAAGGCGGTGTCGGGCTCGCTGGAAAAGACGCAGCTGGCCCGCTCCCGCTACGACGTGGAAAAGGTGGGGAGCAAGGAAGTGGTATTCTGCCTGGCAAAGGGCCAAAGTCCCATCGCCAGCTCCCGGGTGTTTGACTTTATCACGGAGCAAGGGAAAAACTGTGCCATTGTCCTGATGAACTATGACAGTCACGACCAGAGCAAGTCCTCCGAAAACACGGCCTGGCTCTATGAGGTGGACTACGAGTTTTTGAACAACGACTGCGTCCGGCAGCTGATCCCAACCGGCAACCGCTGCTACGACTACCAGCTGCGGGCGCTGCTGGCCGGCCTGCCCCAGGAGCGCATCTTCTGCGCGGAAAAACCGGAGGAAGCCGCCGGGTTGGTAAAGCTTGACGGGGTGGACAGGGTGTATATTCTCCACGCGGTGTTTACCGCTGCGGCCGCCCGTCAGGTGAAGGAGCAGCTGAAGCAGCGCATCTTAGCGGAAGAAGGAGGAACGCCCAATGAGTGAGATCAGGATCGAATCCCTTTTCCCCGAATATTGCAACCTGTTCGGTGACTGCGGCAACCTTTTGTATTTGAAGGCCTGTCTGCCCCAGGTGGAGATCTTTGAAACGCCCATCACGGACAAGCCCCGGTTTTTATCAGAGCCCGCGGACCTGATCTACATGGGCCCCATGTCGGAGCCCGCCCAGGAAAGAATCATTTCCCACCTGATGCCCTACCGGGAGGAAATTCGAGAAAAAATAGAAAGCGGGATGCGCTTCTTCTTTACCGGCAATGCCATGGAGGTACTGTTCAGGGCCATCAAAGACGGCGGCAGGGAAATACCGGGCCTGGGGCTTTTGGACTTTACCGCCGTGCGGGACTTTGCCCATCGGTATAATGCCAACTTCCTGGGGAAATTTAACTCCATGCCTCTTTTGGGCTGTCGCACCCAGTTTACCATGGTGTACGGCGACAACAGCAAAATGTACTTTTCCAAAGCGGAAAGAGGCATCGGGATCAACCGGGAGACAGACCTGGAGGGCGTTTGGTACAAGAACTTCATTGGAACCTCCTTAGTAGGGCCCCTGCTTCCCATGAACCCCGGTTTCAGCCTCTGGTTGTTGGAGTGGATCGGAGCGGAGCCAACGCTTGCCTATCCGGAGGCCATGGAAGCGGCTTACGAAAAGCGCTTGAAGGAGTTCCGAGACCCGGCGGTGAACATGGAAAAAGAAGGGGACACCAACCAGATCAGGGTTGATTTTACCCCCAAAACATTGTACAATAAAATCAAATCAAAGCTAGGGAGGAAGTAACATGAAAACATTGCCAGTAGCTGTACAGGTCTACTCTGTCCGCGATGACGCGGCGAAGGATTTTGCCGGTACCATGA
This sequence comes from uncultured Acutalibacter sp., assembly GCA_964648555.1. Taxonomy (GTDB): domain Bacteria; phylum Bacillota; class Clostridia; order Oscillospirales; family Acutalibacteraceae; genus Acutalibacter. Next base: position 13,006 of record CAZYLJ010000004.1, on the reverse strand, counting down.
AGAAGATCAAGGAGATTGGCTATGAGGGCGTGGAGCTGGCCGGCCTTTACGGTCTGACCCCCGCCGAGGTGAAAAAGGCCATTGAGGACGCCGGCCTCGTTGCCGTTTCCGCTCATGTGCCCTTCCAGGAGCTGGTAGCGGACATGGAGGGCACGGTCAAGCAGTATGAGGAGATCGGCGTGGAGTACATCGCCATTCCCTATCTGATGGAGGAGGATCGCCCCGGTACCCCCAAGTTTGAGGGCAACGTGAAGCTCTTTGAGGAGATCGCCAAGACCTGCAAGGCCCACGGTATCCAGACGCTGTATCACAATCACGATTTCGAGTTCGTGAAGATGCCCAACGGTCAGTACGCCTTGGATTACATCTATTCCACTATCCCGGCCGATCTGCTCCAGACAGAGCTTGATACCTGCTGGGTGAAGGTTGCCGGAGAGGATCCCGCTGCTTATGTGAAGAAGTATTCCAACCGCGCCCCCGTGGTGCATCTGAAGGACTTCCACAAGGAGGGCAGGCCCGCCAACATGTACCAGCTCATCGGCACAGACGTGAAGGAAGAGGAGAGCCACGGCACCTTCGAGTTCCGCCCGGTGGGCCATGGCGATCAGGACTTCCCGCCCATTTTACAGGCTTCTCTGGAGGCGGGCTCCAAGTGGGTCGTGGTAGAGCAGGATCAGTCTATTGGCCGCACGCCTATGGAGGCCATCGCCATGAGCCGGGAATATTTGAAGGGTCTGGGATGGTAGTAGTTAGCTTTTAGTTGTTCGAAAGAGCTCCCGGCGCAAACTCGCGTCGGGAGCTCTTTGTTTTCTATTGCGGCTTTATCCGCCGAAAAACCGTTCCTGAACTTCCGCAAAGGGCTTTACCGATGGCTGGTCTTCCCGGTGGGAAGAAAGCAGCTTTTCCATCCAGATCATGTCGTACCACCGGCCGAACTTATACCCGCACTTTTCAAATTTTCCCACCAGCCGAAAGCCCATGCGCTCGTGGAACCGCTGGCTGCTGTGATCCAGGTATTCGTCGTCTTTCTCCGGCACGCTGATACAGGCCTCCAGGTTCAAAATACCCTGTAGAAGGAGCGCCCGTTCCAGGGTAGAGTATAGAAGTCTGCCGATGCCCTGCCTGTGAGCGCCCCGTTTCACGTAGATGGAGGCTTCCGCCGCCCAGTCGTAGGCCGCCCGGGGATGGAAGGGCCCGGCATAGGCGTAGCCCAGGATCTCCCCTTTCCGCTCTGCCAGCAGATAGGGGTATCTTTCCAGTGTCCGCGCAATGCGGCCGCGAAATTCCTCCACACTCGGCACGTCGTATTCAAAGGAGATGGCCGTGTTTTCCACATAGGGCCGGTAAATTTCCAGCAGCGCCTGGGCGTCCCCCGGCGACGCTGCCCGCAAGGTGATGGGTCCCATATTTTTTCGCTCCGTTCCGCTCAAAGATACTCCCAGCATACTCCCGCGGGAAAGAAAAGTCAATTATCCGAAATATCCCGGCGGCCCGCCTCATAAATATGAAGGAGGCGAGGCCTCCCGTTTTGTGGGGCCTGCGGCAGCTTTAGAAAGGAATCGCCGGAGACATGAGAAAAAGAGCAGGATTGCGTGTGATAAAGTGGGGGATGACCCTATGCTGTTTAGGGCTGTGCCTGTGGTGCGGGGCCTCCGCCCTGCAAAGCCTGAATGGCGCCATGGCCGCCGAGGGGCCGGAGGCGGACGCGGAAACCGATTGGCTCAGCGTGCCGGGAGTCAGCGCAAGCGACCCGGATGTTTTGGCGCAGGACGGCATCGTGCCCTTCCACGACGACCTGCTGCCCGGCGTGTTCACCACCCCGGATCCCAGCAGGGTCAGCGCTCCGGTGGAGGAGATTGAGCTGACCGGCGGCGCCCAGGTGGACAACTTTTTTGTGCGGGATACCACGGACTCCGGCACGGACCTTTTAGACGAGCTGAGCAAGGAGCCTTCTGTCCATTTGAAGGGTGACGGCAGCGTAGAGATACTCATCTATCACACGCACACCTCAGAGGCCTACTCGACATCGTACACTGGCTTTTATTACACGGACATGGAGACCCGCACCGGCAACCAGGGAAAAAGCGTGGTGGCTGTGGGGGAGGAACTGAAAGCGGCACTGGAGGCGGCAGGCTTTGGGGTGGTGCACGATACCACCGTCAACGATGAGCTGTTCAACGGCTCCTACTCCCGCTCCTGGGAGGTGCTGCAAAAGAATCTTGCCGAGTACCCGGGCATCCAGGTGACCATCGACCTGCACCGGGACTCCATGACCACAGAAGAGGGCGTCAAGTACAAGCCAACCGTGACGGTGGATGGGCGGAAGGCGGCCCAGATCATGTTTCTGGCCGGGTGTGACTATGACGGCAGCTGGGGGGATTTCCCCAACTGGGAGCAGAATCTGCGGCTGATTTTGCGGGCCCACCAAAAGGTGACCGAGCTGTACCCCGGTCTGACCCGGCCCATGAATTTTTCCAACAACAAGTACAACATGAACGCCACCCCAGGCTCCATGCTCATCGAGGTGGGCACGGAGGTGAGCACCGTGTCGGAGGCGAAGTATTCCGGACGGCTTTTGGGCCAGGCCCTCGGAGAGCTTTTTGCGGAGCTGAAATGAAATCGAAATAAAATGAGAGATCCGGGGCATCCTATTTGCAGCAAAGGTGAAAGCGGGTCTCAGAATGAAAAAACGGGAAAAAGGCAAAAATCGCCAGGTGTTTCTGTGTACTCTGGGATTTTGCCTCTTTTTCTTTCTCACCGCCGCGGGCCTGCTGATGGTAGATCAGGCGGGCCGAAGGCTCAGCTTTGGGGATCAGGCCCCGGTCCTGCAAACAGTGGACAGGCCCGGCGGTAAAGAGGGGCTCGCCATACGGTTTTGGGGGCAGGAGACGGAGGTGGATATCACCTGGCTTGCAAAAGCCTGGAACTTTTTATTAGATTTCGCTTGTATTCCCCACAGCTAGTTGTTATAATAAACTCGGTATACCATATACAGTGAAAGGGGGCGGCCAAGTGAAGATACGGGACACCCGGCTTTGGGTGGTGATTATCGCGGCGGCGTTTCTGGTGCTGTGGTGCGTCAGCGTGGGCGTCACTTACGCCTCCCCCGCCCAGGAGCCTCTTCCCCAGCCTGCCCAGGCGGTGACCGCTCCCCAGATACAAGCCATCGGCATCCTGGGCTGGGGTTTGGTGGCCATAGGATTTTTGGGTGTGGCCCTGACGGCCGCCTTCGGCGGCCGACCCAGGCGGCGCAGAAGGCCTGTTCGGGCGGCCTTTAACCTGCGTAGGCCGAGAAAAATGTCCCGGTCGGTTTATACTCCGCCGCCACGGCGCTACCGCAGGAATGTGGAAAGGCGGTTTTGACCAAAAATGTTTTGCGGCTTCCCCTATATCTTGTAGGTATATGGGAAGCCTCCACTATTTTCAAATGAAATTTACAATTTTATTCTATATTAGAAATATAAGAGCAGGAGAATAAGGTAGGATAGGCAAGGAATTTATGTAAAGTAGAAGAAACCTGTTTTGTTTTGATATGCGCTTGTGACAAGAGGAAGTGAAACCCAATGAGAAAACAGAAATTCTGGAGAAAGCTGTGCGCCCTGGCCCTGGCCCTGTGCGTGTGTGTCGTGACCCCCGGCAGCGCCATGGGAGCTACCATCCAGGAGATGGAGCAGCGGCAGGAGGAGCTGGAGAAGGAGAACGACGAGCTGGAGGAAAAACTTGCCCAGCTGCGGGACGACGAGGCCCAGAAGGAAGCCTATCAGCAGACGCTGCAGGACAAAATAAACCTGCTGCAGACCCAGATCGATGAAGCGAGACAGAACATCGACACGTTAAACGCCAGTATCACCTCCCTGACTATGAAACTGGAGGAATCCCAGAAAAAGGTGCAGGACACCATCGATCAGTTCAAGGAGCGGCTGGTGGCGCTGTATAAGGCCGGGGATATCAGCACGCTGGAGATCCTGTTGAATTCCAGCAGCCTCAACGATTTCATCATGCGCAGCGAAATGGTGGAGGCCATGACCCTTCATGACCAGACGCTGATGGACAAAATCGAGGAGTACATGGACAGTACCCAGGCTGAGCGCGAGGAGTGCGAGGACAGCAAGAAAAAGGTGGCGGAGATCAAGAAGGACCTGGAAAATGATCAGGAGGAGCTGGACGCGCTGTATCAGGAAAACGCCCAGGCCATTGCCGACTTGAAAACGGCCCAGTCAAACACACAAAAGCTCATCGATGACAACGAGGATGAACTGGCGGAAAACGACCGGCAGATGCAGGAGCTCATCGAGGAGCAGAAGCGCCTGGAGGAAGAGCAGAAAAAGCAGCAGGAGGAGACCAGCAACGCCATTTCCTATCCCGTTGGGGGCGGCGGCGTAGAGGGATTTAACCCCATTTGGCCCCTGCCGGGCGTCAGCTATGTTTCCGCGGGTTACGGCGGCTACGCCGGGCACCGGGGCATGGATATTGCCGGGCCTTACGGCACTCCTGTTGTGGCTGCGGAGTCCGGTGTGGTCATCCGGGCCAACTCCACCGATTCCTGGGGGGATTCCTGGGGCTATTACGTGCTCATCTACCACAACGAAACCTTTACCACCCGCTATGCCCACTTGAGCAGCCTGACCGTATACGACGGTCAGTATGTGGAGCAGGGCACCGTAGTGGGCTATGAAGGCGCCACCGGCAACGTGACCGGTCCCCACCTCCACTTCGAGGTTTACCAGAACGGCAGCCGCGTAGACCCCATGCTGTTCCTGTGATCGCCTTACAAAATAAACGCCCCCGCTTTAGCCTGGCAGGGGCGTTTTTTACGCTTTCTTTTGACTGAGCTCCTCGCTTTCCGGAGGGGCATGGGCTTGGGCAAGAAGCCGGGCGTCGCGGTAGTTTTTCGCGATGACCACGGTGGAGAGCAGCACGGCGCCCAGGGCGAAGGACCACTGACCAGTGAAGAACGCCAGACCAAGGGCGGAAAGAGAAAACAGTGTAAAGGTGATCACCGTGCGGCGCTCGTGGGGATTTATCACCCAAACCAGGGAGAAGAACAGGTAAAACACAATCAGCGGCACCACCAGAAAACTATTTGGCAGCAGGCCCAGCAGTGCCCCAAAGGTGGCGGCAATGGCCTTGCCGCTTTTGTTGTGATACAGGGGGGCCATGGCGTGGCCAAGGGCCGGGGCGCAAAGAACCAGCGCGAACCACAGTCGGGTCGTGTCCAGCCAGCGGCAGGCTATGAACACGGGGAAGAATCCCTTAAACAGGTCGCACAGCAGGCACAGGATACCCACCGGCATGCCGGCCAGCTTAAAGGCGTTTACGGTGCCGGGGTTGTGATCAGGGCTCAGCTCGCAGATATCGACGCCCTTTAACAGCTTGGGCAGGTGGTAGGAAAACAGCACGCCACCCAGGCAGAAGCCAAACAGCGCGAAGAAAAGATATCTCCCCACATCAAACAGGTACAACGTCCATTCCATTTACTCCCCTCCTTCCCTTTCGGCGCGGGGCTCTACCCGCGCTCTGTCAGATAGTCTACAATATTCTTTGCCGCAAAGGGCGGCACGGTCTCCTGCTGGGCCTTGCGCATCTGCTCTCGCAGAGGCTCTTCCCTTATCAGCCTGACGGCTGCCGCCGCCGCGGCTTCCGGCTCTTCCTCAAAGAGGGAGAGCCCCCGGGAGGAAAAGAACATGGCGTTTTTCGTCTCGCAGCCAGGAATGGGCCGGGTGTGCACCAGGGACACGTTTTTCACAGCGGCCTCCGTGCTGGTCAGGCCCCCGGGCTTGGAGAGCAGCACATCGCAGGCCTCCATGTAAAGAGGCACTTCCTTGGTAAAGGGCACGGTGCTCACCCGCTTTTCGCCGGCAAAATCCCGGTCGATCCGGGCCCGTAGGCCATCGTTGTTTCCCGTGAGGATGACGATGCGGGAATTCTTGGGACATATGAGCAGCAGACTGAGAGTAAAGGCAGAAATATCGCCAAAGCCCATGCTACCCGTCATCATCAGAAAGATAGCGGCGCTTTCCGGCAGACCCAGCTGTTTTCTGGCCTGGGTCTTTCCCACATCCACGTTGTACCGGCCCGAGACAGGCAGCCCAGTGGGAATGAGGCTCTCCTTCCGTATCCCCTTGTTGATAAATTCCTGGGCCAAATCCTTATGGGGGATAAAGTAGCCGTCCAGCTCCGTCTCCTCCCAAAAGGGGATGCAGGTGTAGTCTGTGGCCACGGCATAGCAGGGAACGGGAAGCCTTCCCCTGCGGCGCAGATAGGTCAATGCCTCAGCGGGAAACAGGTGGGGCGTCACCACGCAGGTGAAGCCGTTTTCCTCTATGTAAGCGTTTAAGGGGGCGGCGTAGCGGGTGTTGGCATAGTAGACCGGTGATTTCCGCCGCCGGGAGCTGATGACGCCGCCCAGCTTGTAGATGCCCCCAAACAGGGAAGGCGCTTTTGTGGCCACGCCGACATATGCCCCGCTGATGGTGCGGGAGGCTTTCCCCTTTGCAAAGGACAGGGCGTCGCGCATCTCACAGGGGATGCCCCTGCGCATCAGCTCCTCCTCCACCGCCCGCCCGGCGGAATTGTGCCCCTGGCCCGTATTGCAGGAAAGGATCAGAACCTTCATGGGGCCGCCCCCTTTCATTTTTCCATTTCGATTGCTGTCATTATACAACAGATTTTTCAAAAAGGGAAGAAAAAGCGGAAGATTTCCTTCCCATACCGCGCAAATTTTTCCAGAACAGCCTTGCACCTATAAATGGAAAGCGGTATAATGAAATGCAGAATACCCGCGCAGTGGGAGCGCGGCTCGGCAAAAGAGAGAAGGAAATATATGAAGCTCACACTGAAACAAAAAGCCGCCTTCGGCATCGGGGCGGTGGGAAAGGATATGGTCTATGCCCTATCCTCCTCCTTCGTGATGTATTACTATCAAGACGTCCTGGGGCTTTCCGCCACCTTTGTGGGGCTCATCCTGATGATTGCCCGGGTGTTTGACGCCCTGAACGATCCCTTCATGGGCATTTTGGTGGCAAAGACCCACACCCGCTGGGGACGGTTCCGGCCCTGGCTGTTTTCCGGCACGGTGCTGAACGCCGTGGTGCTGTACGCGCTGTTTGCCGCGCCAGACCTTTCCGGCACCGGTCTGATGGTGTTTTTCTCGGTGGTGTACATCCTGTGGGGCGTCACCTACACCATGATGGACATCCCTTACTGGTCCATGATACCTGCCGTGACCAAGACGCCGGCGGACAGGGAAAACCTTTCCGTGGTGGGCCGTACCTGCGCCGGAGTTGGTTCCGCCCTGATTTCCATGCTGACCATGCTGCTGGTGGGCATTTTAGGCGGTGACAGTGAGCGCCAGGGCTTCCGCTGGGTGGCGTTGATCGTGGCCATTGTCTTTGTGGTGGCGGAGGTGCTGTGCTGTGTGCTTTTCAAGGAAAGCTCCCAAAGCGAGATGAAGACCGCCGGGGTGAAAGAGATGTTCCGGGCCCTGTTCCGCAACGACCAGGCTCTGGTGGTGGTGCTCTCCATCGTGCTGGTGAATTCCGCGTTGTACCTCACCTCTAACTTCATCATTTATTTCTTTAAATATGACTTCGGCGGCGAGGGCTGGAAAGGTACCTATACCTTGTTTACCACGGTGGGCGGCGCCTGCCAGATACTGGGCATGATGGTGCTGTACCCCTTGCTGCGGAAAAAGCTTTCCAACACCCAGGTGTTCAGCCTCAGTGTCATAGCGGCCCTGGCGGCCTACGGCCTGCTGCTGGTGTTGTGTCTGACGGGCTTTACTCACAACCTCATCGCACTGTGTATCCCCGGCGCGGTGGTGTTTGCCTGTAACGGTATGCTCAGCGTGCTGACCACCCTGTTCCTGTCAAATTCTGTGGATTACGGCGAGCTGAAGACTGGCCGCCGGGAGGAAAGCGTCATCTTCTCCATGCAGACCTTTGTCGTGAAAGCGGCCTCCGGCGTGGCGGTTTTCCTTACCGGCATCGGCCTGGATCTGATCGGCCTGGTGGGAAATACGGACGAAACCGGGCCCATTGCCGCTCAAAGCGAGGGTACCCTCATCGGTCTGCGGCTGATGATGACCGTGCTGCCCATGCTCGTGTTGGCGCTGGTGCTGGTGCTTTTCCGCAGGAAGTTCCGTCTGACCGACCAGCGCGTCCAGGAGATCAGCGAAGAGCTGAAGCAGAAAAAAGGGGAATAATTGAGAACCATAAAAACAGCCCTCAGCGCCAGTGACGCTGAGGGCGTTTTTTGCACTTTTTTACAGCCGCCAAAGCTCTCCGGCGAAGAATTGGGCCTCTTCCTCCACATGGGTGACAAGGATGACGGTGCGGCCCTGGGTGTGATTGCGGAAATATTCCATGGTCTGGCGCTTCAAGGCCTCATCCAGCCCCTGAAAGGGCTCGTCGGCAAGCAGCACGTCGTACTCCGCGCAGAGAGCCCGCAAAATGGCCACCCGGCGTTTCATGCCGCCGGAAAATTCCTTCACCGGCTGGCGCAGGGCGTCTGACAGGCCCAGATCCCGCAGCACTTTTTCCGCGTCCTTCCGGCTCAGCCGGGGAGAGGCCAACCTCAGGTTGGACACAGCTCCCACGTTTTCGCACAGCCGGTCCTCCTGAAATATCGCGCTTTTTCGCACGCTCCCCAGCCCGGTGATCTCCCCGCTGTCGGGCTTTTCCAATCCCAGCAGCAGGTTTAAGAGGGTGGTCTTCCCGCAGCCGGAGGGCCCCATGATGACTGTGGTCTCCCCGGCGGGGAAGGTGTGGGAAAGCTCGGTGAGAACTGTTTTTCCCCCGTAGCTCTTGCAAATTTTGTTCAGCGTGATGTTTTCCATAGAGTTCTCCCTTCAGACCCGTTCCAGCCGACGCAGAAGGCAATCCAGCAGGAACAGGAAAAGGCGCTCGAACAGCATGCTGATGAGGATGATGACCGCCGTCCAGGCAAACAGATCCGGGGTCATCAGGTAGACCTTGGCCTCGTACAACCGCTCCCCAATAGAGCCGTCCGGCAGGCCGATAACCTCGGCGGCCACTCCGGCCTTCCAGCACAGGCCCAGCCCTGCCGCGCAGGCGGAGCGGAAAAAGGGCATCACCTGAGGCAGGTAAATGTACCTCAGCTTTCTCAGGGGCGACACCTGAAAGACCTCCGCCATCTCCGAGAGCTTTTTGTCCATGCTGCCGATTCCCTCCAGCACATTCAGGTAGACGATGGGGGTGACCATCAAAAAGGAGATGACCACCGAAAGGCTGCGGGAGGGTACCCACAACAGCACCAGGATGATAAAGGAGGCAACGGGGGTGGATTTCACCACCGTCATCAGAGGGGAAATGAGCACCCGGGCCGGGGCGAATCTGGCGGAAAGGGCGGCCAGCAGCGTGCCGATCAGGCAGGCAAGCAGGAAGCCGCAGGTGATGCGGGAAAAGGAAAAGAAAATAACGCTCCAAAAGTCCCCGTGGGGGATGAGCTCGCAAAGGCGGCGCAAAACGGAAACAGGAGATACCAACAATATCTCCTGCTTCAGCGCCATGGCGCCAAGCTGCCAGACAGCCAGCCAAAAGGCCGCCGCCAGGCAGTGGAGCCAGAATTTATTTCTCTTTTCGTTCTTTTCGGGCATATTGGAAGTCGTCAAGGCCATTGCTCCTTTAGTTCCTGCCGAGGTTATCCCATGTAATAGAAGTCGTCGCCGGGCATGGCCTCGCCGACTGCCTTGGGGTTTTGGTCAAACAGCGTCTGGAGATAGCCGGACAGCTGAGATTTCATCTCTTCCCCGGCAATAAACGTGATGTTGCATTCCGGCAGGGCCTTCTTGGCAACAGCCTCCGGCACGATGTCGAACTGGCCTACCAGCACGGCGGCCTCGTCCACATTGGAGTTCACATATTCCACAGAGGCGGCATACTCCGTCAGGAAGGAATCGACCGTGGCCTTCTGCTCTTCCACAAAGGCCTTGCGGGCAACCACCACACCCGTGATGAGGGTGGCGGGGCTTTCCTCAGAGGAGAGCTTTTCCCATTCCTCGGTCAGATCCAGCGCCACGCGGATGGAGTCATCCTGCACCTGGGCGGTGGTGACAAAGGGCTGGGGCAGCATGGCGATGGCGCCCTCCTGGGCGGCCAGGGCGGCCACACACTCGGAGTGCTCCGACTTCCACTCGATGGTCACGTCGGTTTCCGGGTCGATGCCATTTTGGGAGAGCATGTACTCCAGGGCATACTCAGGGGTTGAGCCCTTGCCGCTGGAATAGATGGTCTTGCCCCGCAGGTCCTCCACAGAGTGGACCGTGTCGCCCCGCTCCACGATATACAGCACGCCCAGGGTGTTCACGGCCAGCACCTGTATCTGGCCCTGGGTGTTGTTGTACAGCACGCTTGCCAGGTTGGCGGGCACGGCGGCGATGTCCAGCTCGCCCTGTACCAGCTTCGGGGTGATCTCATCGGCGGAGGCGGCAATGGTAAACTGGAAGAAGTCGTCATCCTTCACGTCGTCCATCAGCTTGACCATGCCCATGGCGGTGGGGCCCTTCAATGCGGCGATGCGGATGGATTCAAGCTCCGGGGCGGCGGATACCGGCTCGCTGGAGACGGGCTCACTGGAAACGGCTTCCGAGCTTTCCGGCGCGGAAGAAATCGGCGTGGAGCTTTCCGGCGCCTGGGAAGAGGAGCTCCCATTGCCGGAGCAGGCAAACAGGGACAGGCAGAGCACAAGGGCTAAAACAACAGAGATCGTGCGTTTCATACTACAACATTCCTTTCATTTATCGGTTCGCAATTTTTGGGGCGGCTCAAAGCAGCCGGAAACGGTTCTTCCGGTATTCGATGAGGCCGTCGGCTTTCATACGGGAGAGCTCGCGGGATAGGGCGCTGCGCTCTACATTCAGATAATTTGCCATGGCGTTCCTGTCCAGGGGCACAGTAAACTCCCGCTGGCCCTTTTCCTCCGCCGCCCGGAACAGGTAGGCTTCCACCTTTTCCCGCACGCTGCGCCGGATGAGGCAGTCGATGCGGTCGTTGAGGGAAAGGGACTGGGCCGCAACGCTGTCAAGAAAGTTCCGCAGCAGCAGGGCGTGATCCCCGCAGGGGGTCTCGCAGGGGAAAATGAGGCGCTCTGCCGGGAAGAACATGACGCTGAGCTCCTCCTGGGCCTGAACGGCAACAGGGCTGGCCCTGTCCCGGCTGGCGGCCAAAAGCACGCCGATGAAGCTGCCGCTCTCCAAAAGGGAAATGATGAGCGGCTCCCCCTCCTTGCTGAGCTTTAAGGAGCGGGCGTGGCCGGAAAGGACGATGCCCACGCTTTCCACCTGCCGGCCCTCGCGGAGGACATAGGCCCCGGCAGGGAAGCTCTCCCGGTGGGCGCCCAGACAGGCGAGCAGTTCCGGAAGACGGTCGGGAGCAATGCCGGACAGAAGCTTTGATCGCCGCAGCACTTCCCGTTCCTCTTCTGTCAGTTCCATACGCGCCTCCTAAATTTTGTTGCCAGTGCAACATTTATTGAATGTAGGAACATTATAGCGCGGAAGCCCGAAAAAAGCAAGAGGAAATTTCAGATACCGCTTTCATCCAAAAAATTTTTCCCGATAGGAGAAAAACCCATTGTCAAAGTTTTGTCTTCATGGTAAAATAAACCTGATTTTGATAAAATGAGGAAGAATGGTTTTTTTCAAGGTCACGGCGGCAAAAGGCATGTCCTTCCCGCCGAACGCAAAGTTATTCTATTTTATTTTTTCCATATTTTTACCGGCGAAGGGAGGTAGAAGCAATGAACGAACCTAGTATTCTCCAGGTAGTCCTTATGGGCCTTATCACGGTGTTTGTGGTGCTGGTCTGCCTGATTGTCATCATCAAGCTGTTGGGCCTGATTATGGAGAAGGCCACGGGTCGGAAAAGCAATGCTGAGGCCGATGTAGTCGGCGTTGTCGGCGGCGCGGCAGCCCCGACGGCCCCTGTACCGGCTCCGCAGCCCCAGCAGAACAATCGGCAGCTGGTGGCGGCTATCGCCGTGGCCATTGCTGAGGAAATGGGTGATACGGTGGATCACATCCGCATCCATTCCATCCGCAGGCTGTAATTCCAGATGCTGGGCACTGGATCCTGGACACTGGGAAAAGAAGTAAACGCATAAAGAGATATCAACAGTCAGATCCTGGATACTGGAAAGCTGGAAAAGGAATAAGCAAGCCCGCGTCTGGTATCCGGCAGCTACAATCTAATAATCCGGAAAGAAGGCTATTCATAATGAGAAAGTACAATGTCAATGTCAATGGCACTGCTTATGAAGTTACCGTAGAAGAAGTCAAAGGAGGAGCGGCCCCTGTTGCTACCCCCGCTCCCACGCCTGCCGCCGCTCCCGCTCCTGCTGCGGCCCCCGCTGCTCCCGCCGGAGCCGGTGAGTCCGTCAACGCCCCCATGCCCGGCACCATCCTGGATGTGAAGGTGTCCGCCGGTCAGGCCGTGAAGGCTGGCGATGTGCTGGTGATTCTGGAAGCCATGAAGATGGAAAACGAGATCATGGCCCCCAGAGATGGCACTGTCACCGCTGTTTCCGTCCAGAAAGGCGCTTCCGTGGAGACCGGAACACTCCTGTGCACGCTTGCCTGAGCCTGATGCCTGTGCATCGTGCGGAACTGTTTCCAAAATATATTTAAGAAGGAGTGTAATCCATGGACGCAATTTTGAACTTTTTGCAGAGCACGGGATTCGCGGCCATCGGCGAGAACCCGTTGAGCCTTGTGATGATCCTGATCTCCTGCGCTCTGCTGTACCTTGCCATTGTGAAAAAGTTCGAGCCCCTGCTGCTGCTGCCCATCGCCTTTGGCATGCTGCTGACGAACCTGCCCGGCGCGGGCATGTATCACGCCGAATATTTCGCTGATGGCGTCATCAACTGGGCGGAGCTGGGCACAGGCCACGGCGGCCTGCTGGACTATCTGTACCTGGGCGTGAAGCTGGGCATCTACCCCTGCCTGATTTTTATTGGGGTGGGCGCCGGCACCGACTTTGCCCCCCTG
>CAZYLJ010000003.1:0-30282 GCA_964648555.1 uncultured Acutalibacter sp. | reverse complement strand
GCACTCATAGAGAGAGCCGAAACCCTCCCCGCTCACCTCCAGGCGGTTGTCGATGATGACTCCCGGCTGCAGCGAGCGCACCATATCCACCAGTTCGGCGGCACGCCATTTATCCCCGCGCATTACGTTCTGGCTGTCAGAATAGGAAAAATCGAACCAGAGAACGTCGATCTTCCCGTAGTTCTCGCAAAGCTCCCGCACCTGGCTGTGCATGTAGGTGAGATAGTTTTCAAAGTCCCGGCCCTCGTTACCCTGCTCCGGGTGGTTCCTCATGGGGTGGTAAGCGTCCCGGTAGTGGGGGTAGTCGTCGTGGTACCAGTCCAGCAGGGAATAATAGAAGCCCACCTTCAGGCCCTCCGCCCGGAAAGCGTCCGCGTACTCCCGTATCAGGTCGCGGCCGCACCTGGTGTTGGTGGATTTAAAGTCGGTGTATTTGCTGTCAAACAGGCAGAAGCCGTCGTGGTGCTTTGCGGTCATAACAGCGTACTTCATGCCGGCCTCTTTCGCGGCCCTCGCCCACTTTTTCGGGTCGTAATCCACAGGGTCAAATTCGCGGAAGTACCGCATATACTCCTCTTTCGGTATCTCTTCCGCGCTCCGCACCCACTCCCCTCTCGCGGGGATTGAATAGAGCCCCCAGTGTATGAACATGCCGAACCTGGCGTCTGTGTACCAGGCCATTCTCTTTTCGTATTCTTTCCGGTCGAATCGGTACATGTGCCGCGTCCTCCTTTAAAATAAAATCCTGTCCGTACCCGGGTTTCCCGCAAACGGGCCGGGAACGGGATTTATGCTGCGGTGCTCCCCGAAATAGTCGGAGTCGAACACAATCGGCGACCCGTCGGGGTTCTCAAACGGCTGCTCCGGCTCAAAAGCCGGGCCGAGCGTACCGGTGGAGATGATCTGCGCGGCCGTTTCCGGCAGTTTGTCATACAGGTCGGTTTTCAGGACCCAGCCGCCCGATTCCTCTTTCAGTTCCAAAAAGACCCTGTCCTCTACTGCGGCGCAGTCCTTTTCTTTGCACCAGGGGCGCGCGCCGTTAAAATACACGTTGCCGCCGGCCCAAACAGGCAGGTGCATGTAGTACCTGTCGCTGGGCTCGCTTCCCATACCGCAGTAGCCCTCGAACTCCTTTTCCCATTCCTCCTGCGTGGGGTAGCCGTCGTACGGGAAAACGCCCGCCAGGATATTGCCGTCGTCCCACGAATTTTTCCCCATATTCTCCATTACGGCTTTCAGGGCGGGGTGGGGCTCCTGCTGCACGAAAATGTTGTTGTAGAACCGCACGTCCCCGTGCAGGAAAGTCATGAACCCGGCAACTTCCGTGCGGTGCGGCACATGATATGGCGTGTAGCGGGGAGAGGCAAGGGTCTTTGCGCCGTTATCCGTGCCGGTCCCCACAGCGGCCAGACTGCCGGCGATAAGGTTGTGAACCAGCGCCGCCCCCTGCGCGGCCAGCTTCAGCGACCGCGCGGAAAGCAGCAGGTTGTTGTCTATCAGGGTGGGGCCGTGAGAGACTTCGATGAAAATGTCCTCTCCCATACCCTGCATGGCCCCCTCCGGAAGCTCCGCGCCGGGCTTGAGGTTCGGCAGGGTGTTGTCGTGGAACAGGTTCTGCGTGACCCTTGTTCCCTGCGCCTGCCAGTCAAGCCACAAACCGCGCGTGCAGTGATGTATGTGGTTCCGGCGGAACACCACATCTATTGCCGCGTGCATTTTAATGCCGCCGATTTCCGCGCCCGCCAGGTTCTGCTTGTTGTTTATGTGGTGGATGTGGTTGTCCTCTATCAGCGAGAACACCCCGCCCAGATGGCCCACAATGCCGGTCTGGCCGCAGTCGTGTATATCGCACCGGCGGATGATGTGCGAGCCGATATTCTCTTTTGTCCAGCCCTCAATCTGGGCCAGGCAGATGCACTCCCGCTCGGTCTGGGTGCCGTCTTTGTACTTCCGGCGCAGCCACTTGTTGTCGTTTTGGGGCTGACGGTACTTGCCGAGAGAAATGCCGGAGCATTTCGCGTGTGAGACCTCGCAGTCCTCGATGATCCACCCTTTTGCCCAGTGAGGGCCTATCATGCCCTCCTGGCAGGCTGTGGGCGGGGCCCACTGGCATGCCGCCTGTCTGACCGTAAAACCGGACAGAGTGATGTAGTTCCTCCCGGTGAGCGAGGGGTAAAAGCATCTTCTTCGCACATTGATTTCCACGTTCTCCCTGTTGGGGTCCGCCCCCTGAAAGTTCGCGTACAGGACCGTGCTGTCGCCCTCCTGGCAGGTGTACCAGGTGTGCAGAGTAAAATCCGGGTCCCACGAGGCCCCGAAAATTTTCGGCTCCAGCACGTCCTCAAGAGAATACACCTCGTACAGCGACTTGCCGTTTAAATACACCTCTCCGGTGTGGGCAGGCTTGCCGGGAACGTACCAGTCGCCCTCTATCAGAGTGGTATAGGGGTTGTACTCTCCGAACAGGCCGTTGCCTATTCTGGCGGTCCACACGTCTCCCCGGTAATTCACCCAGCCCTTTACTGGCTCAGCGCCGGTAATCACCGCACCCCGCGGCCGGACGGAGCGGTACACTATGCGCCTGTCGTCGCTCTCGCCGCCGTTTTTCGGGTCAACGCACTCCCTGTAAACTCCGGGAGCCACCAGCACCTCGTCCCCAGCCCGCGCAAGGGCCGCCGCTTCCGAAATGGTTCTGAACGGCCGCGATTCGGTCCCGTCCCCGCTGCGCGCGGCTTTCCGGTCCACATAGTATTTCATTATGGATCTCCTCCCGATAAAAAATTCACGGTCCGCGTCACGGGGAAAAGTCTCCCCTTTCCGGCGGAAATGTGGTACTATTTACATTATAGCTTTACTCTCCTGCTGCGGCAAGGGGTATTTTAAAAAGGGGCGTGACTTTTGATGACCTACAGCGGGAAAATATGGGAGGGGAAATTTCTTGCCAGGCCGAACCGCTTCATAGCCCACGTGGAAATCGCGGGGGAAACGCAGGTGTGCCACGTTAAAAACACCGGGCGCTGCCGGGAACTGCTGGCGCCCGGAGCGAGGGTATACCTGGAGGAGAGCCGCAACCCCGACCGGAAGACCCGGTTCGACCTGGTCGCAGTTGAAAAGCAGAGCGGGGCCGGCCCGCTGCTCATCAATATGGACAGCCAGGCCCCAAACAAAACTGCGGCGGAAGTTATACCCCGCCTCTTTCCCGGCCTGACGCTGTTAAAGCCCGAGACCGTGTGGGGGTCCTCCCGGTTCGATTTTTACGCCGAGCGGCCCGGCGAGAGGTGGTTCATCGAGGTAAAGGGCGTCACCCTTGAGGAAAACGGCACGGCGCGCTTCCCGGACGCGCCCACCCGGCGCGGGGAAAAGCACCTGCGGGAGCTCTGCCGCTGCCTGGAACAGGGCTTCCGGGCGTGCGCGCTGTTCATCATCCAGATGAAAGGCGCCGTGCGGTTCGAGCCGAACGCGGCTACAGACCCGGACTTTGCCGCCGCTCTGCGCGAGGCTGACCGGCGCGGGGTAAAGCTGCTGGCCCTCGACTGCCTGGTGACCCCCAACTCGGTTACGGCTGACAGGCCCGTAGAGATACGCCTGTAAAAAAAGAGCGGGCCCAAAAGGCCCGCTCCCGCTTGTTGCAGCAAAAATATTTTTTCAGATGGAAAGCTTCGCCGCCACGTGGTACAGCTTCTCGTCGAACACGCGGGGCATGTTCAGGGCTTCTGTGATGTCAAAGTCGACAATCTTTTCGCCCTGCAGGGCAACTACACGGTTGCTCTTTCCCTCGTTTAAAAGCTCGACGGCGTGGTACCCCATACGGCTGGCCACCACGCGGTCCCGCAGAGTGGGGGAACCGCCGCGCTGCACATGGCCCAGAATCGTCGCGCGGCTCTCGATGCCCGTCTCGTTCTGTATGCGCTCGGTAATCTCCTGCGTGTGGCCCACTCCTTCAGCCACCACCACGATGAAGTGGCGCTTTCCGGTTTTCTGCGCGGTGCGGATGCGGTCGATTACGTCCGTCTGGAAATCGAAGCCCACTTCCGGCACCAGGACGGAAATGGCCCCTGTAGCTATGCCGGTCTGCAGGGCGATGTCCCCGCAGCGGCGGCCCATTACCTCCACCACGCTGCAGCGGTCGTGCGACTCGGTAGTGTCGCGGATCCTGTCAATCATCTGCATTGCCGTGTTAAGGGCGGTGTCGTAGCCGATAGTGTAATCCGTGCAGGCGATGTCGTTATCAATTGTGCCGGGCACGCCGATACAGTCAACGCCGGCTCCGGTCAGGTCCCTTGCGCCCCTGAAAGAACCGTCGCCGCCGATAACGACCACGCCCTCAATGCCCATTTTGGCGCACTGCTCGGCGGCCTTTTTTACACCCTCAGGGGTGTTGAACTCGGGGCTGCGGGCCGTGAACAGCGCCGTGCCGCCGTGCTGCATTATGTCGGACACGCTGCGCAGACTCATTTCGGTCATATCGCCGTGAAGCAGGCCGTTATAGCCGCGCTTTACCCCGTACACCTTCATTCCGAAAGAAATGCCGGAACGCACTACAGCGCGCACCGCCGCGTTCATGCCGGGAGCGTCGCCCCCGCTGGTCAGTACTGCAATACATTTAGCACCCATATTGTTTCCTCCCTGTATCGTGTCATCCGTTTCACTTAAACGGGCTTGCTGTCAAGCAATATTATACCAAAACACGGAAAATTATCAAGTGTTTTCCGGCAATTTTTTACTGTTTCCCGCTATTTCTCCCCGTCCCGGGCCCTGTAGGCCACGTTTTCCTCTCCCAGAAGGTCTTTCAGGGCGGAAAGCAGCGCGGGGTTCATGTCAACTCTGCGGCTGGCGGGGGCCCTCATCAGCTTGCCCGTGTCCTGGAAGAACAGGTACAGGTCGCATGTGCCCTCATCGAAAACGGCGGCGTACTGCATTGCCTTTTTCAGTTTCGGGTCCTCTTTCGACTCAACCTTAAGGTACAGGCCGGGCCTCCCTTTCCCGGCGCTCCCCCGGGGCGGCTGCTTGTCTGGGGGTGCGAGCCTGTCGCACAGCAGTTCCGGCTCCCTGTCCTCGCTGAAACTCAGTTTCCCCTCAGCCCCTATAACGGCGCCCTCCTCCAGCAGACGCTCAAATTCCAGCAGCGTTTTTGGGAACAGCAGCGCCGTAATTGCCCCGTACATGTCCTCAAGGGTAACGAAAGCCATTTCCCCGCCCTTTTTCGTGGTCTTGCGGCGCACTTCGGAGATCACTCCCAGCACGGCCACACGCTGCCCGTCGCGGTACTTCCGTATCTCCCCCGCGCCGCTGCGTATAATCTCGTCTATACGGGCGCAGCCGCCGCTTCTGTACCATTCGGAGTAAGCCGCAAGGGGGTGCCCCGTCAGGTACATGCCGGTCACCTCTTTTTCGTGCGCCAGCTTGTCCGCGTCTGAAAATTCCGGTATCCGCAGGATGACCTGCTCCCCGTCGTCTCCGCCCCCGGGCCCGTCGAAAAAGCCCATCTGGCCCGTCACGTTCCGGCGCATGTCCTCCTCCGCATAGTCCAGCACCGGCCCGACGGAAAGGAGCATCTCCCGGCGGTTGCAGCCCAGCCCGTCAAGCGCGCCCGCCAGCACCAGGCTCTCTATTGCCCGGCGGTTCAGGTCCTTTTCGGCCATTCGCCTGCAGAAATTGTAAAATGAGGTGTACGGCCCCTCCGCCCGGCGCTCCTCCACCAGCGCGGTTATTACCGCCCGGCCCAGATTTTTTATCGCCAGCAGGCCGAAACGTATCCCCTCCGGCACAACTGTGAAGTCAGCGCCGCTCTCGTTTACATGCGGCGGCAGCAGGGGAATGCCCAGCCGGCGGCACTCTTCGGTGTATTCGGCGGTCTTGCCCGCCCAGCCCTGCACGCTTGACAGCAGCGGGGCCATATATTCTTTCGGGTAGTGGCACTTCAGGTAAGCGGTCTGGTAGGCCAGAACAGCGTACGCCGCCGCGTGCGACTTGTTGAACGCGTACGAGGCAAAGCTTTCTATCTCCTTAAAAAGCTCGCCCGCCGTCGCCTCGTCCACTCCGCGGTTGACGCAGCCCTCCACCTCCCAGCTGCCGTCCTCGCGCTTCTGCCCGTGTATGAAGACCTCCCTTTCCCGGTCCAGCACGTCCTTTTTCTTTTTCGACATCGCCCTGCGGACAATATCCGCGCGGCCCAGCGAGTACCCCGCCAGGTCCCGGAAAATCTGCATTACCTGCTCCTGGTAGATTATGCAGCCGCCTGTCACCTCAAGTATCGGGCGCAGCTTTTCGTGACGGTATTTTACGGCGGCGGGGTCCCTGCGGCTCTCCACGTAAGCCGGTATGAACTGCATGGGGCCGGGCCTGTACAGCGAAACAATTGCGGTGAGGTCCTCAATGCTTGCCGGCTCCGCCTGCATTGTCAGGCGGGTCATCCCGGCCGATTCGAACTGGAACACCCCGACGGTCTTCCCTTCAGACATCATGCGGAAAACCTGCGGGTCGTCGTCAGGCACGGCCTCTATGTCAAAGCCGGGCTCTCTGAGCCTCACCAGCTTCTGGGCGTTGTCTATCACCGAGAGGTTCCGCAGGCCCAGAAAGTCCATTTTCAAAAGGCCGAGCTCCTCAATAGCGTCTTTTGTGTACTGGGTCACCACCACGTCGTCGTTTTTTGCCAGCGGCACATATTCCACAACGGGCCTGTCGGTAATCACCACTCCGGCGGCGTGGGTTGAGGCGTGGCGGGGCATGCCCTCAATCTTTTTGGCCATCAGGACCATTTCCCCCACCTGGCTGTCGTTCTCCGCGAGGTCGCGGAGCGCCCGTGACTTTTTAAGCGCCTCATCTAAAGTGATGTTGATCTCAGCGGGCACCAGCTTCGCCACACGGTCCACTTTCCCGTACGGGACGGCAAGCGCCCTCCCCACGTCCCGCAGCGCGCCCCGCGCGGCCAGCGTGCCGAACGTGACTATCTGGGCCACATGGTCGGCGCCGTACTTCTCAACCACATACTGTATTATCTCGTCCCGGCGCTCGTCTGAAAAGTCGATGTCGAAATCGGGCATAGTCACCCGCTCGGGGTTCAAAAAGCGCTCGAACAGCAGGCCGTACCTGATGGGGTCCACGTTCGTTATCCCCAGACAGTACGCGCACAGACTCCCCACGCCGGAGCCCCTGCCCGGCCCGACGGGTATCCCGGCGCTTTTGGCGTAGCGCACAAAGTCCCACACTATGAGGAAATAGTTGACGTACCCCATCTGTGAGATAGTCCCGATCTCGTATTCCAGCCTGTCAAGAAGAGTTTGGTCGGGGGCGGCGCCGTACCGCTTTTCCAGCCCCTCCCTGCACAGCCTGACGAAAAATTCGTAATTGTCGCTGCCGTCAGGCGTGTCAAAGCGGGGCAGCTTCGTCTTGCCGAACTCAAATTCCACCCGGCAGCGCTCCGCAATCTTTACAGTGTTGTCGGCGGCTTCCGGCAGGTCGGGGAAAAGCGCCCGCATTTCCTCCTCGCTTTTAAAGTAAAACTGGTCCGAGCCGAATTCCAGCGCGTCCCTGTCATTTACGGTGCGGCCGGTCTGTATGCAGACAAGCACGCGGTGCATTTCGCTGTCTGCCTGCTCGATGTAGTGGCAGTCGTTCGTGACCACAAGGGGTATGCCCGTCTCCCTTGAGAGCCTGATGAGGCTGGGGTTGATGTACCGCTGCGCGTCCAGGCCGTGATCCTGGAGTTCCAGGTAGAAGTTCCCCTCGCCGAAAATCCCCTCGTAGCGCAGAGCGGCGCTCTTCGCGGCGGCGTAGTCGTTGCGTGAAAGGGCGCGGGGTATTTCCCCCGCCAGGCAGGCGGACAGCGCGATGAGCCCCTCGTGGTGCTGTTCCAGCAGGTCCAGGTCCACGCGGGGCCTGTTGTAAAAGCCCTCCGTCCAGGCGGCGGACACAAGGGCCGTCAGGTTGCGGTAGCCGGTCTGGTTCTCGCACAGCAGCACCAGGTGACTGCTGTTCCCGTCAAGCTCGTGTACCCTGTCGAAGCGGGTGCGCTCAGCCACATAGACCTCGCAGCCGATAATGGGCCTGATACCCCGCTTTTTTGCGGCCTTATAAAAGTCGACGGCCCCGTACATGCAGCCGTGATCGGTAATGGCGACCGCCGGCTGGCCCAGTTCTTTTGCCCGGTCCAGCAGCCGCTCTATGCGGCAGGCGCCGTCAAGCAGACTGTATTCAGTGTGTACGTGCAGATGAACGAAAGCCACACCGTCTCCCCCTCTCAGACTGTCCCCCGCTCTTTCAGAATTTTCTCCCCCTGCTCCAACAGCTTTTTCAAACGGTAGTTCACTCCGCTGCGGGTCATGCCCAGCTTTTCCCCCAGTTCCCGCAGGGTCATGTCGGGGTTCTCAAGGCGCAGTTCGGCAAGCCGCCGCGTCTCCTGCGGCAAAGACCCCAGCCCGCCCGCGTCGCTTATCGCGGCAATTGCCGCAATCTGCCGGGCGGAAGCGGAATATGTCTTGTCGATATTTGCGGTTTCAAAATTGGCCTTTCGGTTGATGTTGTTCTTTGCCTCTTTGTACATGCGCACCTGCATGAGGTGCATTGAAGCGCCCGGCGCGCCCATAAAGGTGAGGAGGTCCTCTATCTGCTCCGCGCCCTTGAGGTACACAACGTACCCTCCCTTGCGCTCCGCCGCCGACGGAGAGGCCTGAAAATCGGGGGCCTCGCTGAGCAGGGTGTACAAGCTGTTTGCCAGGTTCTTATAGGGCACGGCAAATTCCAGGCGGTACTCCTTTAAGGGGTCGGCGGCCGCGCCGCACACCAGGAACGCCCCCCGCAGGAAAGCCCGCACACAGCACTCGTTTTCCAGCACGGCCCGGTTGATTTTAAGGCTCGGCTCCCGGCCGGAGTGGCCGAAAGCCTCCAGCAGCCTCCTGCGGCCGTCCTCCTCCGGCAGGGACACCCTGTACGCCCGCTTTTTCCGGCGGCTCAGCCCGTATTCCAGTTCACCCGAAACCCCCGCCGTCCCGGCGGCGAGTTCCAGCATCCGGCGGGCCGCAGGGCCGCTCTCGGTAACGTACGCCCCGCCCTTTAAAGAAAAGCAGCGGGAAAAAAGCCACATGCCGTAACATTCAGCCCTGCGGCAGCAGTCCCGCCTGTTTTCGGTTCTGCACAGTTCCGTTTTCACGTCTGATGAAAAAGACATTTTTTCGCTCTCCCGCGCTTTCCGCCGCCCTCCTAAAACTTCTGTATGTCCCGGTGCGTCACGGTAGCCTTTATCCCCTTGCCGGCCAGGTAGTCCCGCATAAACTGGGCCAGCGTGACCGATCTGTGGTGGCCCCCCGTGCAGCCCACAGCTATCACCAGCTGGCTCTTTCCCTCTTTAGCGTAAAGGGGCAGCAGGTAATCTATCATGTCCGTAAAACGGGACACAAAGCCTTTCGTCTCTTCCTTTTCCATAACGTAGTCCCTCACGGGGGCGTCCAGGCCCGTCCGGGAGCGCAGAGCCTCCTCGTAAAAGGGGTTGGGCAGGCACCGCACGTCGAACACCAGGTCGGCCTCAAGGGGTATGCCGAATTTAAACCCGAAGCTTATACAATGCACCTTCAGGGAATCGCTGGGGGTGTTCAGGAACATCCCGGCTATCCGGGTTTTAAGCTGGGTCGGCGACACGCCGGAGGTGTCAACCACATAATCGGCGCATTCCTTTACTGGCTTGAGCATTTCCCTTTCCAGCTTTACCGCCTGCTCCAGCGAGCCGTTCAGGTCGTCCGAAAGGGGGTGCTTGCGCCGCGTCTCTTTGAACCGCCGTACCAGCACCGCGTCGGAAGAATCCAGGAACAGTATCTTATAGGGCCGCTTGTCCCGCTTCAGGGCCTCAAGTGCGGTGAAGAACGATTTGAAAAGCTCGCCGCCCCGAGTGTCTGTCACAACGGCCACGCGCCCCATAACGCTCTCGGATTTGACGCACAGATCATAGAACACCGGGATCAGGGCGGGGGGCAGGTTGTCCACGCAGAAAAAGCCGATATCCTCCAGCGAGTGCATTGCCCCTGTCTTCCCGGCGCCCGAAAGCCCCGTGACTATGACGAATTCCATTTCCGTTCCCCCCTACATCTCCCCTGCCAGGAGAACCTCGCGTTCCAGCTTAATGCCCGTTTTTTCGTACACTGTTTCCTGAATAATGTTTATAAGGGTCAGCACGTCGGAGCAGGTGGCCCCGCCTGTATTCACAATGAACCCCGCGTGCCTGTCGCTCACCCGCGCGCCGCCCACAGATCTGCCTTTAAGGCCGCACCCCTCTATGATCTCTGCGGCGTAGCCGTCGCCGGGCCGCTTGAAGACGCTGCCCGCGCTGGGCATATCGAGGGGCTGTTTGGCCCTGCGCCGCGCCAGCAGTTCTTCCATTTTTCCCCACACCAGCATGCGGTCCCCCTGACGCAGCACAAGGTCCGCGTACAGAATGACGTCCCGGCCGCCGGTGTAGCGGCTCCTCCTGTAGGCAAAGCCCATCTGCTCCCCCGCGACGGGGACGATCTCCCCGTCGGGGGCCATGTGGACGACCGGGCCCACAACGTCTTGCAGCTCGCCGCCGTACGCGCCGGCGTTCATATAAACCGCGCCCCCCGTAGAGCCCGGTATGCCCCACGCGAATTCCAGCCCGGTAAGCCCCCGGTCGCCGGCAAAAGCGCACACCACAGAAATCGGGGCCCCCGCTCCGGCCCTCACGGTTCTCCCGTCAGAGAGCAGCTTTACCTCCTCAAAATCTCCCGTGAGGCACAGCACCGCTCCTCTTATCCCCCGGTCTGACACCAGCAGGTCGGAGCCGTTCCCCACTACGAGACGGGGAATATCCCCCTCCTCCAGCGCCCGCAGTACGGCGGAAAGCTGGCGGACATTGCTCACCGTGATGAAACGGTCCGCCGGGCCGCCGATACGGAACGTGGTATGACCGCTCATGGGTTCGTCCCGCAGCACCCCGCATCCGGCCTTTCGGGCCGCCTCATCCAGCCGTGTGTAATCCTGCACCATTCGGCTCACCCCTGTTCCTTTCCGTAAATAATACGCTCCCCGCGCGTCAAATATCCAGGTCCAGCCTTATATCGTTCTCCGGGAGGTCCGAAAGATCCATTCCCAGACTGGACATGAGCTCTTTTGCGGGGTTGTAGCCCATCTTTTTCTGACGGTTGTTCATCGCCGCGACCTCGATAATAACCGCCAGGTTCCTGCCGGGCTTTACGGGAATGGTTATAACGGGAACCCGTATGCCCAGTATTTCGGTGTATTCGTTGTCAATCCCCATGCGGTCGTAAACTTTCGTGGGGTCCCACTGCTCCATATTTATGCACATATCGATCTTTTCCTGCGGCTTTACCGCCCCCATACCGAACAGCCTGCGGGCGTTCACAATGCCGATACCCCGCAGTTCGATAAAGTGCCTGATGTTCGGGGGGGCCTGGCCCACAAGCGTCTTGCGGGAGGTACGGCGGATCTCGACAGCGTCGTCAGCGATGAGCCGGTGCCCGCGCTTGATAAGTTCGATAGCCGTCTCGCTTTTCCCCACGCCGCTGTCCCCCACCAGGAGGATGCCCTCGCCGTACACCTCAACCAGCACGCCGTGCCGGGTAATGCGCGGGGCGAGTTCCACGTTCAAGTATGAGACGAGGCCCGCCACCACGTTAGAGGTGGAATCTTTCGAGGAGAGCAGCGGTATGCCGTATTTTTCGGCCGCGCGCAGCATTGACTCAAAAGGCTCTATGCCCCTCGCCACTATGACTACCGGCGGACCCAGCGAGAAATAATGGCACACCGCTTCCGATTTTTCAGTCTCATCCATACCGTTAAGCAGGGCCATTTCGGACCGGCCGATAACGGCGATACGGTGCGGGTCAAAGTAATCGCAGAAGCCGTTGAGTTCCAGTCCCGGCCTGTTCACGTCCCGTGAGCGCACCAGAATCTCTCCGGCGCTGCGGGGCATATAGATCTCCTGCAGGGCAAGCTCCTGCATAATCTTTGACAGCGGGATAGTATATTCTTCCGTCATATCAAACGACCTTTCTCCCTGATTTTACAGCGCTCGGGCGCCTCTCTTATTATTATAAGCGAATCCGCCGGAAAAATAAAGGGGGGACCCGCCAAAATCCGCTTTTCCCCGCCGGGAGGGGTTTACTCCCACTCCGTGCGCAGGGTGAACTCCGCCGGCAGGTCGAAGATCGCTTCTTTCAGGAAGCCGGGATAGAAGTACTCATCCTTCAGGCGCTCGAACGGCAGCCACTCGAAATCCAGGCGGCGGCCGCCCTCCGGCAGAGTGAACTTCTCCCCCCTTGAGAGCAGCCCCGTGCCCGAAACGTCCACGAGGAAATAGACGCAAAGTTCGTGGTACCCGGCGCCGCTCACGTCTTCGGTGAAAAACGCCTGGTTGAGCCAGAGGGGCCGCACCACGCGGGGCGTCACCCGGAGCTCCTCCTCTATCTCCCTCTCAACGGCGCGCTCTGCGGTTTCGCCCAGCTTTACCCGCCCGCCGGGCAGGTAGTAGTACGGCGAGCGCCCGTCGTGCATAGCCAGCACCCTGCCGTCATGTATAATCACGGCGCAAGCCCTGTAATTGAATTTCCTGCCTTCAGCCGTAAAGGTTATATCCACAGCCCTTTCCCCCTTTTCCCGTTCCGTTACTTCCCTGCTCCGCCGTCCCTCCGGTCGGGCGCGGGAGGCGCTGGGGGAACTGGCGGCGCGGGAGGCACGGGCGGGAAGTGCGGAACTTTCACCCCGCGCTTCTTTGCGCTCTTTTTCACTATGACCACTACGATCACCGCTATTACACCCGCCGCAAGCAGGAACGGCAGCAGCCACACAAGAGACACAGCAACCTCTTCCAGCGCGGAGACAAAGCTTTCACAGCCGTCCAGAAAGGCCTCTCCCAGCCTGCTGCCGAACGACTGTTCGGATGAGTACACGCTCACGTCAGACAGGTGCAGCGTTACGGTAGAGTAGCTTATCCGGTCATCGTAAGATTTGAGTGTGCGCTGCATGCTCTCTATCTCGTACCGGACTTCCGTCAGCTTGTCCTCCAGTTCCAGCACTTCCGTAAGGCTTTCGGCCATATCCAGCAGGCCGAGCAGCTTTTCCTCCTCCTGCTGCAGGGCCTCGAGGCGGGCTTCGGTGTCGATGTAGCTGTCGGTCACGTCGTCCGCGCTTCTCGAGGTGGAGGTCAGGTTCACAACGCGGGAGATCTCCTCCATAAAGGCGTCCAGGTCATCCGCTTTCACCCGGATGGTGTAATCCAGGCTTTTCCTCACGTTCTCACCCTGATAGCTGCTGCCGGACACGTCCGCGTACTCAACGTACCCGCCGTATTGGGCGACAAGCGCGTCTATATTGCTCCTGGCGGCCTCAAAATCTTTCGTCTCGGCTGTCAGGTCCGCGTTGTAGATGATCTTCCTGTTGGCGGCGAGGGCCGTGTCTTCCGTGACTGTCGTGTAGCCGTTATCCCCGCTGTCGTAATCTTCCGCCTGCTCCGTGACAATGCCGTTCCCGGCGCTGTCTGTCGAAGAGCTCCCGGAGCAGCCTGCAAAGCATGAGATAAACAGGGCGGCGGCAAGGAGCAGCACCGCGATTTTCCGTGTCCTCATCACATCACTCATTCCTTTCGGGTAAACAGTTCGTCAATAGAGTTATACCAGAAAAGCGGCCGAAACGCAAGACGGAAAAACGCCGCCGTTTACGGGAAGCCCTCCGGCAGGTCGAAGCTGCTCATCCGCTCAAGCTCGTCGATGTCGTAGCTTGCCCGGCGCTCCCCGCCTCCCGGCAGAACGTCGTTCCAGCACTCGCCGGAGAGCCAGTTTTCGGGCTTGGGTATGAACCTCCCGTTTTCGCGCTTCCACTGGGCCGAGCCCTTCTGCTCCCCGACGGCCCGGAGTATCTTCTCCCGCGCCTCGCCGTCGGGGCGCAGCCGCCGCCAGACCTCCCTCGCCCTGCCGATACCCGTCTTTTTGGGGTACGCCTGCCAGAACTCCTCAAAGCCGCTTTCTCCCTGCCGCTTGCCGTTCACGTCCCCGTTTTCATTTTCATTTTCACTTTCACTTACAATTTCATTTTCACTTTCACTTTCATTTTCATTTTCAGGGTTTGCCGGCATTTTTGCCGGGGCAAACCCCGCTTTGGAGTTTGCCGCTCTCGCTCCTTTTCTTCCGGCGTCGGCCCTTTTGGCGCTGAGTTCGCCGTCCCTCACCATGCGCTTCTGGTACAGGGCGCCGTCGCCAACAGAGATAACCCCCTCCTCCAGCAGCTCTTTAAGAGAGCGCTCGATCACGTCTGCGGGAAAGGGCATCTGTCTCGAGAGACGCAGGGCAAAATCGGCGGACTGCCGCCCGCTTTGCCGGTCCTTTTCCCGCAGTGTTATTTTGCCGTACTCCTGCGACTTGTGCAAAATGCACATCAGCCATATATAAACCCCCTGGCTTTCAGCGCAGCAGTTTGCCAGCTTTTCGTCCGTCATGAAGTCCTGCACATACAGCGGCAGGTAGGGCTGGTTCCTCAGGGCCACCCGTCATCCCTCCATTTCCGTCTGGCCCGCTACCTCCGGGGCGCTTTTTCTCAGCCGGCGGAAGTAGTCCGTCACATGCACCGTGCCGGACCCGCCCAGACGGTAAACCAGGTCCCGAATGGGCGCGTCGTTCAGGTACAGCGTGCGGGAGCGCCGGGCCGATTCGGCGAGGTAGCGCTCCATTTCCCACCTGTCGCGGGAGATCCAGTACCCGCGGTGCCCGGACGACGACAGGATCGCCTTATTTTTCAGCGCCAGGCCCCTGTTCGCCCGCTTGACGCAGCGCCTCACCTCTCTGCCCGACAGCCCTGTCAGGCGGGCAAGCTCCGCCAGCGTGACCGCGTTCTCTTTGCCTTCCGGAATCAGATCTGCAATGTTCATAATAAAAACCCCCTTCACTATCCCCCCAAAAAACGAAAAAAGTTGCCCTAAAAAGGACAACTTTTTAAAAAATTTTGTTGACCGGCCCCTTTTTTGTGCTACAATGAATTATCCGCAAAAATAAAATTTCAGGGGGGCGGCGGCAATTGGGCCGGAACGAAAAGCTTATACTGAAGCTGCTCAGCGGCAGCAGAGACAGTGATTTTTCCTTTTCCGAACTGCAAAAGGCCGTTTCGCTTCTGGGCTTCCGGCTGGACAGGATCTCCGGCGACCACCACATTTATGTGCACGGGGAAATATTGGAGATCATAAATCTGCAGCCCGCCGGGAACGGTAAAGCAAAGCCATATCAGGTCAGGCAGGTGAGAGAGATAGCGAACAGGTACGGACTTTTCGGAGGTGTTGCAGAATGAACCGTTACGAGATAATTTTGTACTGGAGCAGGGAAGACGGGGCTTATATCGCGGAAGTGCCGGAGCTTCCCGGCTGTATGGCCGACGGGGCCACCCGCACGGAAGCCCTCGCGGCCGCCGAGCGCGTGATAGAGGAATGGATAGAAACCGCCCGGAAACTGGGCCGGGCCATTCCGGAGCCCCGCGGGAAGCTGATGTACGCATAACAAAGAGACGGCCGGAGGTTCCCCTCCGGCCGTTTTACTGCTGCGGGCGTTACAGCACGCAGTAGCGCGCCATATAGTCCTCCATATCCTTTAAAAGGGCCGGGTCCGCGCCCGTCTCCCGCAGGTATTGGTGAATATCTTTCACCGTCACAATCGGGTGGACCTTTACGCCGAACTCCTCCTCGACCTCCATAACGGCGGTCCTGCCGGGCGTGTGCCCGATCTCGCACCGGTCCACGCTGACAAACATGTGGGGGACCGTCACGCCGCCGCATGCCCTTAAAACGGGCATTGTCTCCCGCAGGGCCGTCCCGGCGGTTATCACGTCCTCTATTATGACCACCCGGTCGCCGGAAACGGGCACGCGGCCCACCAGGCTGCCGCCCTCACCGTGATCTTTCGCCTCTTTCCGGTTGAAGCAGTACGGCCTGTCTATCCCGTAGTCCCGAAAGAGCGAAACGGCGCATGCGGCGGCCAGCGGAATGCCCTTATAGGCCGGGCCGAACATCACCTCGAAGTCCCCGCCGGTAACCTCGTTTACCATTTTGGCGTAGCAGCCGCCCAGACGGGCCAGCTGCGCGCCGGTTCTGTAATTGCCGGTGTTTATAAAGTACGGCGTGCTCCGTCCGCTTTTTGTGACGAAGCTGCCGAAACGCAGCACTCCGGCGGACGACATAAATTCGATAAATTCCCTTTTCTCCCGCGTCAGCATGACTGTTCCCTCCGATTCCGTTATGGTGCCTTTACTCCTCCTCTTCGGGGGGGCGATTGTACAGGTTGAACCGGAACAGCTTCGATTCGTCGCTCTCCCTTTCGCACATTATAAAGGCTTCGGCGATCTTGCCGCCCTCTATCAGCCGGGTGAGGCCCACAAGCTGGCACAGCTTGCTTTTCAGGTTCAGGCGGTCGCCGTCACGGGTCATCAGGTAGATCTCTCCCTCGCAGCTGTCCAGGACCTTTAAAAACTCCGGCACGTCAACGTCGTGCAGCTCTACCATTTTAGGTGGCATTGAACTCCCTCCTTTCTCTGCCGTTACATTATAGCGGATTTTTCCCGTTCTGGCAAGCGGGAAGCATTTTCCCTCTCTTCCGCCCTCTTGTGAAACATCTGGGCCTGGTGCCGCTGCTCGTAAAAAATGCCGGTTATAACTGACATCTCCCAGCGGCGGAGCATTTCCTTTTCCTTCTCACGGGGCTTCTGCCGCTTCAGGGCCGCCAGCCTGGATTTCAGTATCCGGCACTCCTCCAGCGCGTCCCGCTCCATCTTCCTGTAATCAAACGGCCGGCAGGGGGCTTTCAGGCCGCCCAGCCCTGTACTGCTCTCCCTCATCACTGCTTCTCCTGTTCTTCATTTTCTTCCTTTTATGGAAGTTCTGTTCCCATATTACAGGATTTAATTGAAGTTGTCAACAGGATTTCGGAAAATAAATTTCAATAAAATGAAATTTGCCCCTTGACGGGGCGCACCAAAAGGCGTATAATGGGCTTACTACTAAAAAAAGACTGGCGGCGTGTACAATGAGACTGGATATTTTACAGCGGCTGAAAAAGGAAAAGGGGCTCACCAACTCGCAGCTGGCGGCCCTTTCGGGCGTAACGCAAAGCACGCTTGACAAGATAACGGGGGGCTTCAACACAAACCCCAAGCTGGACACTTTGCTGGCAATCTGCCGGGCTCTCGGCTGCAGCCTGGACGAACTTGCCGGCGGCCCCCGCCCCGCCGGCGGTGAGATGACCGGGCCGGAAAAGGAGCGCATAAAAAAGTACCGTGTGCTGGACGTTTACGGCAGGCGTGCGGTAGACGCCGTGCTGGACGCGGAATACGACAGGATGACCCACATAGCCGAGCGGGAGCAGAAGGGGTGGATCACATACATAAACTGCTACGACCTGGCGGTGTCAGCCGGTCTGGGCGAGCCGCTGGGGGACGCCTCTTACACCCACAAGCTTGAGATACCCACCGAGCGCGTGCCGGAAAACGCCCACTACTGCGTGCGGGTAAACGGCAGCAGTATGGAGCCCGCGTACCGGGACGGGGACCTGGTGTTCGTCCAGCGGCTCGAGGGCTCGGTGCGGGAGGGTGAAATCGGCGTGTTCGCCCTGAACGGCGAGGGCTTTTTAAAGCGTCTGGGTCACGGGGAGCTTTTATCCCTCAACCCCGACTACGCCCCCATTCCCCTCCACGACTACGACGATCTGCGCTGTCAGGGCCGGGTGCTGGGCAAAGTTTAGCCCGCGTTCAATTCAGGCTGTCCAGGTACGCTTCCGAGCGGAAATAGTCCGTTTTCAAAGCGTCTTCCGACGCGCTGACACGCTGCCGCACGTCCGCCGCTCTCCCGTCGTCGCCGCCGCTCTGCGAGCCGGCTGTGTGGTAGCCGCTTGCGTCCAGCCACTCATAGTTGGGGAAGATCACAAAGCCGCCCCCGTCCCCGAAAATGTCGTCTCCCGGGTAACAGGCCCTGTCGCCGTCCAGGCCGAAAAGGTTCACAAGAGTGGGCACAATATCCGCTGATGAGCAGAGCTTGTCTACAGTCCTCCCCTCCTCTCCCGGCAGGTAGAGGAAGCAGGGGGTGCGGTAAAGGTCCGGGCTGCTGCCCGAAACGCCTTTCAGACCCTTTAAAAATTCCTTGTCGGTCATGTACTTGCCGTAATGGTCGGCGTAAAACAGCAGGACGGTGTCCTCCAGTCTGCCGCTCTCCTCCAGGCGGTCCAGGAGTTCCCCCACAAACTCGTCCGTCTCGGCGGCGTGCGCAACAGCGAGGGTGTACTCCTCCATGTTCTCGTCGCTCCCCGTCACGCCCGAGCGGGCGACTGCCGCGCTTGCCTGCTCGTAGTGGGGGTCGGAGATGTTGCTCATCTCTTCGGTATATGGGCCGTGCCCGGAATACGTGATAATATATGTGAAAAACGGGCCGTCGTCGGGGACCATGAGATCATAGCCGTTTATCATCTGGCTGTCAAGCTGGTAGTCATCCATTCCCATATCCACATAGTTGTGGTACGCCTCAAAGCCCAGATTTGTGTGGACCGACCCCCTGCTGTAAATGCTGGGGCTGGCCGAATGGAAAGAGTTCGCCGTGTAGCCCCCGTCCCGGAAAAGGTGAGCGAGGGAGAGGGGGAAGCTGTTGGTGGAATAAGCGGAGCTTGAAAGCCCGGAAACCGCCGGCAGCAGGCCGGTCTGGGTGATTATCTCGGTGTTGAAGGTGCCGGCCGAAAGGAACAGCGGAGTGTAAAACGAGGTGAAGTCGGTGCTTTGCTGCTGCAGGGCGTACAGGTTCGGGGTGTATTCTTCCGTCAGCAGCCAGGTGTCAAGCGACTCCATCATAACCATAATCAGGTTCTTGCCCTCAACGAGGCCGGTCATTTCGTTCTCCCCGCTTATCTCCTCCTCCCGCGAGGCGTAATATTCCGCAAGGGCTTCCGTGCTGCCCCTGTTCTCACCCAGCCCGAACGATACGGCGAAATTTCGGAAGGTGTACTGGTACAGGCCCGTCAGCTTGACGCAGCGGTTGGGGTCGGTAAATTCTTTGTAGACCTCCTCCTGCGAGTCGGGGTCGTACACAGAGCCCCACCACATGGTGTCGGCTTTCGGCAGCATGCTGAAATGTACGGCGGCAACGCACCCCGCACCAGCCGCCGCAAGCGCCAGGAACACCAGGCGCAGCTTCCAGCGGCCCTTTTTCTGTTTGGGTTTCTGCGCCAGGAAAGCCGCCAGGACCATTATAAGCACAGAGCCCGCCACGCACAGCAGGAACGCTTTGCGCAGCTTAAAATACGACCAGCTGAAGAACCTGGCCCCCTCCCCCGCGAAATCCATATCGGAGAAGCTGAAAAAGTGCCCGAATATGTTGTACATCACCCCGTGAGTGACGGCCAGCAGCGCGAAAAAGCAGATGGATACAAGCATAGCAATGCGTCTGCCCAAACGGGGCAGCAGGGCGATAAGCCCCGTGAACACCAGCGACCAGGCAAGCGTGAACAGTGTGGGCTGCCAGGCCAGCAGCCGGGCGTCCCCGAGAAAACGGTAAAAGTACCGGAGGGAAAAATCGAGGAAGACAAAGCTGCAAAAGCACAGGGGCAGGCTTAAAAACGAGAAGCGCCGTACCTTGTTGAGGAAATTTTCCATTTGACGTATCCTTTCCGCCGCGTGAAAGCCGTACTGGTACAAGTATACCACGCGAAAGGGCTTTCCGCAAGAAATACCCCTTGCGCGCCGCGTGATAAAATGGTAAAGTTATAGCGAAAAGGCCCCGCAGCGAACGGACCATATTAAAAAACGCTTTGAAAGGATGAGGACGAAATGCTGAAAAACTGGAACAAACCGGAAAGGCCCGGCGAGGAGGAACTGAAAGCCAGGCTGAAAGCCGCGCAGGAGAAGCTTTTTAACCAGCAGATGCTGCTGAAAGACAAAAAGCTGCCCGTCCTGGTGCTGATAGAGGGCTGGGGGGCCGCCGGAAAGGGCGGCGCTATCGGCCGCATAATCAAGAACATCGACCCCCGCTTTTTCAAGGTGTTCTCTATGACCACCCCTACAGAAGAGGAGCGGCGCAAGCCTTTTCTCACCCGCTACTTTGAAAAAATCCCCGAAGCCGGGAAATTCACTTTTTTAGACTCCGGCTGGATGGATGAGATAATGAAAGACAGGCTGCGCGGGGGTATGAGCGACGCCCTGTACGCCGGCCGTGTGGAAAGCGTGAAGCGCTTTGAGCGCACCCTCACCGACAACGGGTACCTGGTGCTGAAATTCTTTTTCCACATCAGCAAAAAGGAGCAGGCACAGCGTATAGAGGGTCTGCTGGCGGACAAAGACACCGCCTGGCGCGTGAGCGAGAGCGATACCTGGCAGAACAAACACTACGAGCAGTGCCTCGCCGCTTTTGACCGCTACCTGGACGACACAAACACTCCCAGCGCCCCCTGGTACCTGATAGATTCCAAGTCGAAGAAATTCGCCGAGCTGCAGGTTATGGAATTTCTCTGCACCGG
The DNA here is from genome assembly GCA_964648555.1 of uncultured Acutalibacter sp. GTDB lineage: Bacteria > Bacillota > Clostridia > Oscillospirales > Acutalibacteraceae > Acutalibacter. Next base: position 9,793 of record CAZYLJ010000003.1, on the reverse strand, counting down.
CATTGACACCGCCCTGCGGAACGAGAGCCTGTCCGTGCCCCTGCTGCAGAACACATTCCCCCTAAAGAAAATGCCGAAACTGAAAGACGTCTCCCTGAAAAACAAGACCATTTCCGACAAAGAGTACAAAGAGGAACTGCGGAAGCTGCAAAATAAGCTTTCAAACCTGCATTACCGGCTGTACCGCAAGCGCGTGCCCGTAGTGATTGTGTACGAGGGGTGGGACGCCGCCGGCAAGGGGGGCAACATAAAGCGCCTGACGGAAGCGCTTGACCCGAGAGGCTTTGAGGTCCACCCGATTGCCAGCCCCGAGCCCCACGAAAAGGCCCGCCACTATCTGTGGAGGTTCTGGACCAGGCTGCCCAAAACGGGGCACATCGCCATTTTTGACAGGAGCTGGTACGGCCGCGTAATGGTGGAGCGCCTGGAGGGCTTTTGCAGCGAAAACGACTGGCAGCGGGCCTATTACGAGATGAACGAGTTCGAGCAGGAACTCCACAACTGGGGGGCGGTCGTGCTTAAATTCTGGGTGCAGATAGACAAAGACACCCAGCTTGCCAGGTTCACCGAGCGGCAGAACACCCCCTCAAAGCAGTGGAAGATAACGGACGAGGACTGGCGCAACCGCGAAAAGTGGGACCAGTACGAGACGGCTGTTGACGAAATGCTGCAAAAAACCAGCACCTCTTACGCCCCCTGGAACATCCTGGAATCGGTCGACAAGAAATACGCCCGCATAAAGGCGCTTAAAATCGTTGTGGCGGCCCTCGAAAAGGCCCTCGATTAAAGTTTGCCGTCCCCCCGCGTGAGGACGCACGCGACCTGTCTGCCCGGCTCAGCCTCCTCGAGAACGGGGCGCTCGGTTTCGCAGCGCTTTTTCTTAAACGGGCAGCGGGTGTGAAATGGGCAGCCCGCCGGCGGGTGCGCCGGGCTGGGCGGCTCCCCCTGCAAAACAATGCGCTCCCCGCCGCCAGCAAGACCGGGAGAGGCGGAGAACAGCGCCCGCGTGTACGGGTGGAGGGGCCTGGCGGCAACCTCTTCCGCCGGGCCGGTCTCCACAATGCCGCCCAGATACATCACCGCGATGCGGTCGGCAAGATACGAAACCACGTTGAGGTCGTGGGAGATGAACAGGTAAGTGAGCCCCTCCCTCTCTTTCAGGTCCAGCAGCAGGTCAAGCACCTGCGCCTGCACCGACACATCCAGCGCGGAGACGGGCTCGTCGCACACCAGCAGCTGGGGGCCCAGCACAAGGGCAAGCGCAATTGCCGCCCGCTGCCGCTGCCCGCCTGAAAGCTCCCCCGGGAACCTCTCCAGGAAAGACCCGTCCAGGCCCACGCCCTCAAGGGTCTCCAGCACACGCTGCCGCCTGGCGGCCCTGTCGCCGTAACCGTGTATTTTCAGCGGCTCCTCCATCAGCCAGCCGACTGTCTTCCGGGGGTCGACGGAAGAACGCGGGTCCTGGAACACTATCTGCACCTCGCGGCAAAGCTGCCGCAGCCGTTTTTTATCGGGCCTGGTGACGTCCTCCCCCTTAAAATAGACGCGCCCTTCTGTGGGGGTGAGCAAATGGGCCAGCATCTGTCCCAGCGTGGTTTTCCCGCACCCCGATTCCCCCACCAGGCCCAGCACCTCTCCGGGGAAGATTTCCAGGTCAACCCCCGCAACGGCGAGCACCCTGTCCTTCCCCTTGCGGAACTCCTTTTTCAGGCCGGCGACCCTTAAAAGGGGTTCTTTTTCGTCAAGAATCATACCGCCGCCCCTCCTTTACGTCCAGGCACAGAACCCTGCGGCCGTCCCGCTCAAACACGGGCACTTCACCCGCTGCGCACGACGCGCTGCGGCGGCCGCATCGGCTGTAAAACGGGCAGCCCTTTTCCGGGCGGTCGCCTAAAGCCGGCGCCGAGCCTGGAATGGCCCGCAGCCTCTCCCCCCTCTTCCGCGGGGAGGGAACAGATTCGATAAGGCCTTCCGTGTACGGGTGCCAGGCTCCGGAGAGCACCTGCTCTGTAGGGCCGCTCTCCACCACGCGGCCGGCGTACATCACGTTCACGCGGGCGCACACCCGGCGCACCACGCTGAGATCGTGGGAGATGAGCAGCACCGCCGTGCCGAGCTTCCGGTTCATATCCCGCAAAAGCTCCATTATCTGCGCCTGAATGGTCACATCCAGCGCTGTTGTGGGCTCGTCCGCTATAAGCAGAGAGGGGCGGCCCATCAGGGCGGCGGCTATCATCACCCGCTGCCGCTGCCCGCCCGAAAGCATGTGGGGGTATTCCCGGTAAAGCCTCTCCGCGTCCGGCAGGCCCGCCTGCTCCATCATTTCAAGCGCGCCCGCCCGCGCTTCTTTTTTTGTCGCCCCGTGCAGCCTGGCGGTTTCGGCTATCTGGTCCCCCACGCGCATTAAGGGGTTCAGCGCCGTCATCGGTTCCTGGAAAATCATCGAGATCTCCTTTCCCCGCAGCTGGTCCCAGCTGTTCTCTTTCATGCCCAGAAGGTCCCTGTCCCGGAACATCACCCTCCCCCCGGCGACGCGTGCCGTGCCCGGCAGCAGACCCATAATTGTCAGGGCAGTGACGGTCTTGCCGCAGCCGGATTCACCCACAAGGGCCGTCATCTCGCCGGGCCGTATCTCCAGATTCAGGCCTGAAACGGCGGGGCAGAGCCTCCCGTTCCGGGGGAATTTTACAGTCAGGTCCTCTACCGAAAGCACGGGAGCGCTGTTTTCATTCATGCCCGGTCACCTCCCGCAGGGCGTCGCCCATAAGGTTAAAGCCCATTACCAGCAGAGTGATCGCTGCGGCGGGGACCAGCACGTACCACCCCGCCTGGAACAGGCAGCTCTGCGCCTCGCTGAGCATGTTCCCGAAGCTGGGGGTGGGGGGCTGCGCGCCCAGACCCAGATAGCTGAGCCCCGCCTCGCTGATTACGGCGCTGGCGAAGCTGAGAGAGCAGGTGACTATCAAATCGGGGGCAACGTGGGGCAGTATGTGCCGGAAAATTATCCTGCCGTCACCCGCGCCCCGCGCCCGCGCCGCCCTGATAAAGTCGGCGTCGCGGTACTTTAAAAAGCCGCTCCTCGCTATTCTGGCGAACCGGGGGACGGACATGAGCCCGAGAGCCAGCGCCGTTACGGCAAGCCCCGTGCCCGACACGGCTATGAGCATGAGAGCCAGCAAAACGCCGGGAAAGGCCATCTGCACATCTACCAGCTTTGATACCGCCCAGTCTGCCCAGCCCCCGCAGTACCCGGCAGCCGCGCCGGCAAGCCCGCCGGCAACCAGGCCGAAAGCTACCGCCAGGAAGCCGACGGCAAAAGATGACCGGGCGCCCTCCATAACCCTGCTGAGAATGTCCCGGCCGAACTGGTCGGTGCCCAGCGGGTGCGAGAGGGAAAAGAACCGGAGTTTGTTCCCCGTATCCATCATGTTGGGGTCGCAGGGGGTCCAGAAAAGGCCCGTAACGGTGAGCAGGAGCATAAAGCCCACCATACAGGCTCCGGCTATGAAATTCTTTTTGCGCCCGCAGGCCCTTAAAATTTCGGAAAAACGCACGGTACCCCTCCTCTCCTCATTTCCGCCTGATTCTCGGGTCTATCACCGAGTACAGCAGGTCAACCGCGAAATTGCACCCCGCCGCAATTGCGCTGAGATACAGGGTGAGGCCCTGTATTAGGGGCAGGTCCCGCGAAGCGATTGAAGCCGAGACCAGCCTGCCGACTCCGGGCAGGGAAAACACGTTCTCTATTATTATGCTGCCGCCCAGCACGTCAGCGGCGAGCATGCCGAAAATGGTGACTACCGGTATGAGGGCGTTGCGCAGCACGTGGCCCCGCAGTACCCGCCCGGCGGGAGCTCCCTTGCTCCTGGCGGTCCTCACATAGTCCTCGCCCTCCTGCTGGGCCGCTCCGGCCCGGATGTACCTTATAAGCACAGCGGAAGAGCCGAAAGCAATTGCAGATGAGGGCAGTATCATTGTTTGCAGCCACCCCAGCGGGTCGCTGCCGAAAGGGACGTACCCGATCGAGGGCAGCCATTTAAGCCACACGGAAAAGATCTCTATCAGCACAATGCTGACACAGAACGTCGGCACCGACAGCCCCAGCTGGGACAGGAATGAAAGGGGCGCGGCGTATATCTTTTTCCCGTGACGGGCCAGCCACAACCCCAGCGGCAGACCGATAAGCACCGTGAGCGCCAGCGAACAGAGCGCCAGACCTGCCGTTACCGAAAGCCCGCCGGCGATCAAATCAGACACCGGCTGGCCGTACCGGTACGAGAGGCCCAGATCGCCCCGCAGCGCGCCCGCCACCCAGTTGAAGTACCGTACGGGCAGGGGCTTGTCCGCTCCCAGAGATTTTCGCAGCTGCTCAAGCTGGACCGGGTCGGCGTCCACTCCCAGTATCGCCGCAGCGGGGTCGCCCGGCAGAACCTGGAAAACGGCGAACGTGACCAGCGAGGCCAGCAGCAGCGTGACCAGGAACCCCCCGACTTTTTTGATGTAAAACGACATGACCTCACCTGCCCCCGGCCCGCGCGGCCGCAGCGTTATTCATAGTAAAGCTTTGAAAAATCGTAAAAGGTTACGGGGTAAAAGGCGAAGCCCTTCAGGTCCTCCCGGCAGGCCACGTTAAGGCTGGGGTCCGTCAGGAAAGCCGCAGCAGCGTTTTCCGTCAGTATCTCCTGGCAGCGCTTGTAATCCCGCGCACGCTCTTCATCGTCAAGCTCCGTGCGGGCGGCCTCTATCAGCCCGTCGTACTCGGCGTTTGAGAAGTGGTAGAAGTTTTTGGAGTACCCCGTCTCGAACCTGCCCAGAACGGAATCCGGGTCCAGCTTGCCCGAAAGCCCGATAATGGTGGTCTGGTAATCTCCCTGCGTGTACACCCTCTCCAGCCAGGTGGCCCACTCTATCGGCTCTATCTCGGCGTGTATCCCCACAGCCTCCAGCTGCTGTACGATGATCTGGGCGGTATCCATGTGGGGCTGGTACAAAGACGGCACCGTTATTGTGATTTCCAGGCCGTCCCCATATCCGGCCTCCTCCAGCAGGGCTTTCGCCTTTTCCCGGTCAGTATCGTAAGAGCCCTCAAGGGCTTCGTTGTAATATTGGGGCATCATGGGGCTGAAATTGGAATAAAGGGGCGTGGCCTCTCCCCCGAAAGCCCCCTCGATGATCTCGTCCCGGTCAACAGCGTAGCAGACGGCCCGGCGCACCCGCAGGTCGTCGAACGGGGCTTCTGCGTTGTTCATGAAAAGGCCCTGCACCATGTTCTGGGGCGAGTGGTACAGCGTGAACTTCCCCTCAAGGGTCTTTGCGTCTTCCGCTGTCAGCATAGTGGCCATATCCAGCTGGCCCGACTGCAGGGCCGACATCACTGCGGCCGTGTCAGACATGATATACACCTCTACCCGGTCGATCTTCACCAGGTCGCCGCCGTCTTCGCCCTTGCGGTAATAATCGGGGTACTTTTCCAGCACCACCCGCTGCGAGGGGGTGTACTCCGCAAACTGGAACGGGCCCGTGCCCACCGGGTGGGAGGCCTGGTCCCCGTAGCCCTGCGGGAGAATTGCGGTTATGCACAGGGGCAGGAACGATGCGGACGGCCCGGTGAGGCGCACCGTGAACGTGTAGTCATCCGGGGCCTCAATGCTTTCTATCATTGTGAATTTGCCCGATTTGGCCTCGCCGCCGTCAAGCCCGGTAAGACTGTTGTAGGTGTATAACACGTCAGCGGAAGTGAACGCCTGCCCGTTGTGGAAAGTCACGCCCTCCCGCAGGTGGAAGGTATAAGTCCTCCCGTCCTCGCTCACGTCCCAGCTTTCAGCCAGGCCGGGTATGAGCACGCCCTCCTCATCGTACGCGCACAGACCCTCGAATACGTTGCGGAAAATGGCTTCCGTATCGGAAGCGGAAGATTGCCAGGGGTCCAGGCTGTCGGGCTCGGCGGAATTGTTCACCCGCACCACATTTTGGGTCCGGGCGGTCCCGCCGGTCCCGCCGCACGCGGCAAGAGCGCACAGCAGCGCCGCCGCCAGCATGAGGGCACACGCCCTTAAAACGGTTCTCGTCTTTTTCATCTGTGTCAGATCCTTTCAGGTGATTTCTGCACACCAAGCATTATTATAGCCACACGGTTCCGAAAAAGGAAGAGGCAAATGCACAATTTCATGTGAAGTTTTAAAACGCGGGAAGACCCGCCGGTTCTCCGGCGGGTCCCCCTTAAAAATTTGTGAGAGGTATTATCGTTTTTTCTGGGTCGCGGGGCGGCACGCGGCACAGCCCGCGCAGCCCGCGCAGTTCCCGCCGCAGGAGGATTTCCCCTGCCGCTTGCCGCGTACCAGGCTCCATATCACCAGAGCCACAATGACCACAAGCACCGCGCTGATGAGCAGCGTGCCCCAATTCTCTGATAACCAGACCAGCATCCCGGACCCTCCTTATATGGATGATTTTGCTTATTTTGCTTATTTTATTTTCACGGTCTCCGTCAGCTTATTCGACTCGTGATAGGGCCTGAACAGCATGTAGATCATAACGGCCAGCAGCAGCAGGGCCGCGATAAGGCCGATTACATTGACGCTCCCGGTGAACAGCAGCCCCAGCTGGTTGATAATCAGGGAGACAACGTAAGCGAAACCGCACTGATAGCCGACTGCGAACCAGGTCCATTTCGCGCTGTTCATCTCGCGCTTGATAGCGCCGATAGCCGCGAAGCAGGGTGCGCACAGCAGGTTGAACGCCAGGAAAGCGTAGCCGCTTATCGGGGTAAAGGCCGCCGCTATATTGGCGTACACTCCCGCGTCCCCGTTGTAGAGGATGCCCAGCGTGCCCACAATGTTCTCTTTCGCGATGAGCCCGGTGATAGAGGCCACGACAGCCTGCCAGTTCCCCCAGCCGAGAGGGGCGAATATCCAGGAAATCGCGCCGCCGATCTTCGCGAGGATAGAGTAATCGATCTCCTCTTCGGCCAGCATGCGGAATCCGTCGGGGGCGAAGCCGAAATATGTGGTGAACCACACCAGGATAGTGGACAGCAGGATGATTGTGCCGGCCTTCTTGATGAAGGACCAGCCGCGCTCCCACATTGACCGCAGCACATTTCCAACAGTCGGCCAGTGATACGCGGGCAGCTCCATTACGAACGGAGCGGGGTCGCCGCTGAACATTTTCGTCTTTTTCAGCATGATGCCGGAAATGATGATAGCCGCCACGCCCATAAAGTAGGCGGAAACCGCGATCCAGGGGGAATTGGCGAAAATAGCGCCGGCTATCATGCCGATAAAGGGCATTTTTGCCCCGCAGGGTATGAAGGTTGTGGTCATGATAGTCATGCGGCGGTCGCGCTCGTTTTCAATCGTACGGGAGGCCATTACACCGGGAATGCCGCAGCCGGAGCCTATAAGCATGGGGATGAAGGACTTGCCGGAAAGCCCGAATTTGCGGAACACACGGTCCAGCACGAACGCGATACGGGCCATATAGCCGCAGGCCTCCAGAATGGCCAGGAGCAGGAACAGCACCAGCATCTGGGGGACAAAGCCCAGCACAGCGCCCACACCGGCCACAATGCCGTCCAGAATCAGCCCGGAGAGCCAGTCGGCGGCGCCCGCCGCCTCAAGGCCGTTGCCGATAAGCACGGGCACGCCCGGCACCCACACTCCGTAAGTTGAAGTGTCCGGCGCGCCGTAAGCCTCTTTATACTCCGTGTTCAGGTAATTGTCAACAGCGGCCTGCAGGTCCTCTTTGCCGGCGGGGACTTCCTCTACCGCAAGGGTTTCCTCGTCCTCCACCTCATAGTTCAGGGAAGCGTCTTCCGGGGTGGCGGCGACCAGCTGCTCAAGAGCCGCTTTCGCTGCGTCCTCGCTGTAGGTTTCAGACTCCATATCAAGGGCTTCCGCTGTCGCGTCGTCGCCGTATTCCGCCGCGAAAGCGTCGATAATAAGGTCGGAATCGCCGTATTCTTCAGCGGCCTCTTCGTAAGCTGATGTGCCGATACCGAACAGGTGCCAGCCGTCGCCGAACACGCCGTCGTTCACCCAGTCGGTAGCCATAACGCCCACACCCACCATTGAGATCCAGTACACCAGGAACATGACTACCGCGAATATGGGCAGGCCCAGCCACCTGTTGGTGACCACCTTGTCAATCTTGTCGGAGACGGAAAGCTGGCCCGCGCTCTTCTTTTTGTAGCAGCCCTTCATCAAAGAGGCTATGTATATGTACCGCTCGTTTGTGATTATGCTCTCCGCGTCGTCGTCCAGTTCCTTCTCTGCGGCCTGGATGTCCGTCTCGATGTGCTTTACTATCTTTTCATCCAGCGCAAGCTGCTCCAGCACTTTGTCGTCGCGCTCGAAAATTTTGATTGCGTACCAGCGCTGCTGCTCCTGCGGCAGGGTATGCACAGCCGCCTCCTCAATATGGGCGATTGCGTGTTCTACCGGCCCGGAGAATGTATGCATGGGGACGGTCTTCCCGTTCTCGGCCGCCTGTATGGCCGTCTCGGCGGCTTCCATAACGCCCGTCCCTTTCAGGGCGGAAATGGAGACCACCTTGCAGCCGAGCTCTCTGGAAAGCTCGGGCATGTTGATCTTGTCCCCGTTCTTTTCCACCACATCCATCATGTTAATGGCTACGACTACGGGGATGCCCAGTTCCGTAAGCTGGGTTGTGAGGTAAAGGTTGCGCTCCAGATTGGTGCCGTCTACAATATTGAGAATTGCGTCGGGCCGCTGGCCCACCAGGTAGTTCCTCGCCACCACTTCCTCCAGAGTGTATGGAGAAAGGGAATATATGCCGGGCAGGTCGGTTATAGTTACGCCCCCGTGCTTTTTCAGCTTGCCCTCTTTCTTTTCCACAGTGACCCCCGGCCAGTTGCCCACAAACTGGTTCGAGCCCGTCAGGGCGTTGAACAGTGTGGTCTTGCCGCTGTTGGGGTTGCCCGCAAGGGCGATCCTCAGATCCATGTAATTACCCTCTTTCCTTGATTTCTGCCGTTCTTTTCGGTTAGATTCAGCTAACTAAATGCCCAAAAAGCCCAAAAAGCGGACCCTGTCCGGTCCCCTTACTGGACCTCGATCATCTCGGCGTCCGCTTTCCTGATGGAAAGCTCGTACCCCCGCACGGTGACCTCTACCGGGTCGCCTAAAGGGGCAACCTTGCGGACCCGCACCTCAACGCCTTTCGTCAGCCCCATATCCATGATCCGGCGCTTTACCGCGCCCTCTCCGTGCAGCTTGACTACTGTTACAGTTTCACCGATCTTTGCTTCCCGCAGCGTCTTCATGCTCCGGCCTCCTTAAATCATGATCTTTTGCGCCATTTCCCGGCTGATCGCCACCCGGGCCTCCTTCACGTTCACGATCACGTTGCCGCCCAGCGTGGTGATGACGGTCACGTCGCCGCCCGGCACGAACCCCAGATTCTCCAGGTGCTTCTTCACATCGGGCTTACCGCCCACTTTCTTGATGATGTTCCGTTCCCCTACAGGTGCTAGTGTAAGCGGCATCATGCGTCTTCCCTTCTTCAGCGGTTCTGCCCCGCAGCCGGCGCGCGCCGGCCTTCCGGCAGGAATTATGGTTAGCGCTTGCTAACTAATGATTATCATACTCCGTCACGCGGTATTTGTCAACGCCATTTTGCAGGTTTGTAGGATTGCACAAGTTGGTTAGCATGTGCTAATCAGAAATTGTAAAGCTTTCTGAAACGGCAGTCCCCCAAAAAAGGAAAGGGCGCCCCGCCGGAAAGAGGGGCGCCGCGAAGAGCGGTGACGGGCTTAAAACAGTTCGTTCATTGT
>CAZYLJ010000002.1:3832-34831 GCA_964648555.1 uncultured Acutalibacter sp. | reverse complement strand
ACCCTCGTCGTAATCAACACCAACTTGCCGCCCTTGTGAACATTCCTTCTTTGACGGCTTCGTCATGATAGCATCTTTCCTAAGAAAATGCAAGGCTTTTTTTGAAAAAAGTTTCAAGACCTTGCAAATCCACAAGATATTGCGTTCTGTGAAAAAATATCCCCTATCGGGGAGGGCCATCCAGAAAACCACCCCGCTCTATGGCGCCAAACAGCTTCTTCCGCACGTCGGGAAAGCGGGTTTCCAGCTCGTCCAAAAGCAGGGCCGTATCTTTTCTTGCGGTGACGCCGTCGGCGGGGCAGCTGCTTTTCACCACCGGCAGCTCCATTCGTGCCGCGGCGGCCCGGATCTCCCGCTCCCAGCAGAACAGCAGGGGACGGATGGCTGTGATCTGCTTGCGGGAAAGGTAGGTCTTGGCGGAGAAGCAGCCGATCCTGCCGCCATACAGCAGGTTCATGAGGAAGGTTTCCACCGCGTCGTCGGCGTGGTGGCCCAAAGCCAGCTTGTTAAAGCCCTCTTCTACGCAGATGTTGTGCAGGATGCCCCGGCGCATTTTGGCGCACAGGGCGCAGGGGTTTTTCTCCTTGCGGTCCTCAAAGACGACCTGGCCCAGGTTTGTCTTTCTAATAATATAGGGAATGGAGCGCGCTTTGCACAACGCTTCCACTTTGGAGAAGTCCGTTTCCTGCCCACCAAAGCAGGGGTCGGCGGTAATGGCCGCCACAGTGAACCGCTTGGGGTAATACCGGGAAAGCTCTGAAAGGGCACAGATCAGGAAGAGAGAGTCCTTGCCGCCGGAAACGCCCACGGCCACCCGGTCGCCCTCATCGATCAGGTCAAATTTTTCCACCGCCGCCCGCACCTTGCCGATCAGCTTTTGCACAGCTATCCCTCCTTTTCTACTATACTATTATAATAGAAAAGCGCCTGCAATCAAGCGCTTTTTAAAAATCCTCTTCTTTTAACCAGGAAATAAAGTGAAGTACCAGATCCTGCTCCCGCCGGGTAAGCAGTTGAAATTCCCGGAAAATCCCGTCTTCACTTTTGGCCACGGTCTCTTTACAGCCCCAGCAGCAGGTAGTCCGGGGTGTTACGTCCAGCACCTCGCAGAGCTTTACCAGCGTTTCCAGGCTGGGGATAGAGCGGCCTGTCTCGATATTGGAAAGATACTTGAAGCTTAGATCCGCCTTTTCTTCCACATAGCTTTGCCGGTTTTTGGTACGGCCGTAACTATTTATGGAAATACTCTAAACAACAATATTGATGCGGCTAGAGCGTTCGAGTATTTTTGGATTACCAGTACAATTAGTTACAATTTCAGCGATCCGTTTTGTACCGTGGGACGAGTGGCATTAGGCGTGGGTATCCGGCTGCTTGTGGGTGGAGTTGCCTGTTTCATCATTACCAAGAATAAAATAGAAGAATAAGGGAGAGGCTTTGCTTTTGCGAGAAAGCGCCAGATTGTAAAATCAAAAATGAAAAGAGAGCATTTGCGAGCAAATCCTATGAAAATAAAAGAAAACAGGAGAAAATAAAATCTCGATGAAAAAATAGAGAAAAATGTGTTGACACCGGGATTTGCCTGTGCTATGATAGGGAAGCGCTCAAAAAAGGAGCAAAGCACCCTAAAGGGTGCAACAAGTGTGTTGCGCGGCGGGCCGTTTCCGCCGGAAACCCATAGAAAGAAACTCTCAGGAGGGAAAAGCAATGTCAACTACCATGTTGAAGCCTGCCGAGGTCCAGCGTAAGTGGTATGTCATCGACGCCGCCGGCAAGCCTCTGGGCCGTGTGGCTGCTCAGGCTGCCGTGCTGCTTCGCGGCAAGCACAAGCCCACTTTTACGCCTCATGTGGACTGTGGCGATCATGTGATTGTCATCAACTGCAAGGACGCCGTTTTGACAGGCGGCAAGCTGCAAAAGAAATTCTATTATCATCACACAGGGTACATCGGCCACTTGAAGGCCGTTCGGTACGACACCCTGATGAAGCAGAAGCCTGAACTGGCTATGGAGCTTGCTGTGAAGGGCATGATCCCCAACAGCGCTCAGGGCCGCGGCCAGCTGGAACGCCTGCGGGTCTACGCCGGTGCCGAGCACAAGCATGCCGCCCAGAAGCCCGACCAGTGGGATATGTGAAAGGAGGACTTAAACCATGTACGAGACTGCACCTTATTTTTACGGCACAGGCCGCCGCAAGAGCTCGGTGGCACGGGTCCGTCTTTACCAGGGCACCGGCAAGGTCACCATCAATGACCGAGACATCGATGATTACTTTGGCCTCGACACGCTGAAATACATCGTGCGCCAGCCCCTGGTCCTCACCGATACCGAAGGCAAGTTCGACATCGTCTGCCGCGTTTCCGGCGGCGGCGTTACCGGCCAGGCCGGTGCTATCCGCCACGGCGTGGCCCGCGCCCTGCTGCAGTATGACGGCGAGAACCTCCGTTCCGTTCTGAAGAAAGCCGGGTTCCTGACCCGCGACCCCAGAATGAAGGAGAGGAAGAAATACGGTCTCAAGGCCGCACGCAAAGCGCCGCAGTTCAGCAAGCGCTGATCGGCTGGCGAACACTTCCCATTTACAGTTTATGTTTTAAGGGCCTGGCAGGTTTCTGCCGGGCCTTTTGCTGTGTGCAGAGCGGGATGTGAAAGCACAGAATGCTGTGTGGGGAGTTCCCTTTACAGTTGTATATATTTTAGCCGAATATACATAAATTTCCCGTAAAAAATAGGATAAAACAGGGAAATTAAAGAATATTATGAATATTTATTCAAAAATTTTTCGTTTTTTTGCTTTGAAACTTTTTTGTAACCTTTGATTTTGTAACAAATTGCACAGGCTTTGGTTTCCATAATTTTGCAGGGGAAGGAGAAAATCGTCGGAAAAGGGCCCAAAAAAGGGATTATGTCAAGGAATGAATCATTCAAACTTGTGCAAAATAGACAAAAACTGACAAAGCTGTTTTTTGACATCTCAGCAATTTTTTACTATACTAACCCTTGTAAGCCGCCTATTGGGCGGTCAACGCCTTCTTTGGGGCGATTTGATAAAGGAGCTAATTTTATGCACGGCAGACGCAGTAAAAAAACACCCTGTCTCCTGCTTTTGCGGGCGGCGGCGGTCATAGTGCTGGCTGTGGTGTTCACCTTTTCCTCGTTCTCCGCTGTAATGGCAAACACGGTCTCCGCCATCGTCATCGATGGAGATAAGACCTACACCTTCAGCATGGAGAGCGCCGACCTTGATGTGATCCTTTCTCAGGCTGAGGAGCTGGGGCTGGAGCCCCTGAGTCCCCTCGACACCGTGGAGCAGGTGGAAAATACCACGACAGTGAACATCCGCAGGGGCGTACCCATTACGGTGACAGAGGCCGGCAAGCGCACCAACCTGGTTGCTTACCTGGGCGATACCGTGGAAAAGACCCTGGAAGACCACACTTTCCTTTTAAAGGATGAGGACGAGGTTCTGCCCGGCCGGGAGACCATGATCACCTCAGGGCTTTCCGTGGAGATTCGCCGCCGCTGCCAGGTGACGGTGGAGGCCGATGGGGAAGAGTACAGCCTCTCCCTGACCGGCGGCACCGTGGCCGACGCTTTGAAGCAGGCCGGTATCACCCTTTCCGAAAAGGATTCTGTCAACTATGGGCTGACAGAGCCCCTCTTTGACAAGATGAACCTCCGCGTCAGCCGCGTGGTGAAGCTCACCATTACGGCAGACGGCGAAACGAAGGAATATGAGGTTTCCGCCGCCACAGTGGAAGAGGCTGTGGAAAAGTGCGGTGTCAAGCTCTCCGAGCAGGATCGGCTGGATGTGGACGGCAAGACGCAGCCCAAGGATGGCATGCACGTCACCGTTACCCGTGTGACCGTGGAAGAGGTGGAGGAGCTCGAAGAGATTGACTACCCGGTCCAGTATCTGACCTCCGATGAGATGTACGAGGACGAGGTCGAGATTCGCACCCCCGGCGAGAAGGGCGAAAAGAAAGTCACTTATCAGCTGACTTATGTGGAAGGCGAGCTGGAAAGCAAGGAAGCCGTCAAAGAGGAATCTGTGAAAGAGCCGGTGCCGGAGGTGGCCGTGAAGGGCACCAAGGTGCGGGAGGCGCAGACGTTGGTTTCCGACTATGAGGATGCCGGGGCGGGCACCTTTGTGGATTCCAGCGGCCAGACCGTGACCTATACCAAAAAGCTGGTGGGCACCTGCACCGCCTACTACCCGCTGAATCCCGGCGACGGCACCGCCACAGGCGTGACTGCCGGGTATGGCTGCATCGCTGTGAACCCCAACGTCATCCCCTATGGCACATGGATGTATGTCACTTCTCCTGACGGCAGCATCGTCTACGGCTACGGCCAGGCGGTGGATACCGGCGGGGCGGTCATGGCAGGTGAGATCATTGCAGATTTGTGCTATGACACCAGGGCCGAGTGCTCCATCATCGGCCGCCGGGACATGGTCATCTACATCTTGGGATAATCGCATTTGTAGAGCTCCCGCCAAAAGGCGGGAGCTCTTTTCTATATTATTTGAAAGCGGTCAACGCCTCTGCGCACTTGTAATTTTCTTTCGCAACGCCTATAATACTGATAAAGCGACAGAGGAGGACGGCAAAATGGGTTACGCATACGCGGGCATGTGGTTCCTGGTGGGGCTGATTTTGATCTTTGCCCTGGGGAAGGAAAACAAAATTTTTTACTTTGCCGGGGGCTTTTTCCTGCTGCTGGGAGGCTGGTGGCTTGCGGATACCCTTCTGCCGGACCAAAGCCTCTTTACAGGGGCGTGGGGCTGGGGCTTTCGTATCCTGGCCGGGATTGCCCTGGTGGCGTTTCTCCTGTGCTTCCTGCGGGAGCGGAAAAAATCCATGGAAGACCCGGACAAGCCCCATGAAGACGGAAACAAGTAAGGAAGGGGAGAAAACCCATGCAGGCGCTGGGCACGGTGATTGGCAAGGTGGCCGTCATGCTCATCCTCATCGTGACGGGATGGGCCGTCACAAAGCTGAAATGGTTTACTGAGCGCGGCGCGGCGGAGTGCACCACCCTTTTGGTAAAGGTGGTGACGCCCTGCCTCATCGTCAACTCGCTGATCACCGCAGACAGCGACCTGACCCCGCTGCAAATGCTGCTGGCGGCGGGCACGGCCGCGCTGGCCATTCTTCTTGCCGTGGGTGTCAGCCTGCTGTTTTTCCGCAGGGAACCGCCGGATCGGCAGAAGGTGCTGCGCTTTGCGGTCATCTTCAGCAACGCGGGCTTTATGGGCCTGCCCCTGGTGCAGGGCATTTTAGGCAGCCGGGGCGTGGTGTTCGGCTCCTTTTTCATCGTCATGTTCAACCTCATCTGCTGGACCTACGGCTACTCCATGATGGGCGGCGGGCTGAATATCAGAACCGCCCTTTTGAACCCCGGCGTCATTGGCCTGGTTGTCGGCCTGCCCATTTACTTTTTGAAAATTTCCCTGCCCGCCGTCATTACAGAGCCTGTGGCCTTCCTCTCCGGCCTGAACACCCCGTTGGCCATGCTGGTCATCGGCAGCTACGTGGCAAGGGTGGACGCCAGAGCCTTTCTCTCAGACCGCAGCGTGTATCAGGTCTGCCTGCTGCGGCTGGTGGTGTGCCCGGCTGTTTTTCTCGCTGTGCTGTTGCTGCTGCGGCCCGAACCGGAGCTGTTCATCAGCAGCGTGATACAGGCCAGCGCGCCGGTGGCGGCCAACACCGTCCTGTTCGCGGTGGAGTACCACCGGGATTCGGAGCTCGCCTCAAAAACGGTGGCGGTGTCAACGGTGCTTTCCATCCTGACCATCCCCGTGTTTACCGTGCTGGCGCAGACGGCCTGTGACCTTCTCTTTTAAACCCGCATACGATAAAGAAGCGCGGCGCCCGCGGGCGAACGCTTTTCAATATTGGCCCGGCCTCCTTCGCGGGGCCGGGCTTGATTTATGCCCGCTCTGCCGATATAATAAAGAAAGAGAGGGGGAATCCATTATGGTACAGATCGCCCCGTCGCTGCTGGCGGCGGATTTCTCCGCGCTGGGGGAGGAGGTAAAACGGGTGGCAGCCGCCGACCTGCTCCACGTGGACGTGATGGACGGCGTGTTCGTGCCCAATATCAGCATCGGCCCGGTGGTGGCCGCCGCCATGCGAAAGCATACCGCCCTGCCCTTCGATGTGCACCTGATGCTTTTGCACCCGGGCCGGTACATTCGGCCGTTCAGAGAGGCGGGCGCCAATCGCATCACCTTTCATATAGAATGTCAGGACGACCCGGCGGCGGTCATCGCAGAAATAAGAGAAAGCGGCGCGCTGCCCGGCCTCGCCATCAGCCCGGACACCGACCCCCATGCCCTTCTGCCTTACGCCGGGCAAATCGCCGGAGTGACCGTTATGACCGTGTACCCGGGCTTTGGCGGGCAAACTCTTATGCCGAAGGCTCTTACAAAGGTAAAATGGCTGAAAGATCGCCTGCCTTCTCTTAAAATAGAGGTGGACGGCGGCGTGACCCTCTCTAACGCCGGGCAGTGCGCGGAAATGGGCGCGGACATCCTCGTGGCGGGCACGGCCATCTTTGGCGAAAAGGACGCCGGGCGGGCGATTGAGGCCCTAAGGCGCGCTGCGGTGCAAAAATAAGGCCCCGGGCCCGCTCGTTTTACGGGGATTTCTCACAGAACTGCACCAAAATTTGCGCCATTTTTCGTCAAAATGACCGCGAAATTGAAAAATTATGTAAATTCATAAAAAAATCGAAAAAAAGGCTTGCATTTTTTGCCCGCAGCCGTTATGATATATCTATATCAACTCATAGGGAAAGCATGCCCTGTGAGAATCTAAAATTTAAGAGGGTTGAAATCATGAACAAAAGCAAGTTTCTGAAGAAATCACTTGCGATGCTCCTGGCCGTTATGCTGGTCGTCGCAATGATTCCGCTCGGCGCTTCTGCTGCGGAGGTTCCGGCCGTCACAAAAGTGATGATCGGTACTGAAACCGCTACGCTGAGTGGCAGCACCTACAGCGCTACCATTTCTCAGACGAGCAGTACAACTGACGCCAAAATCACCATTATCCTGGATAAGGGCGCAGGCGTCGTCTACTCAAATGATGGCACTGTCGATTCGTTAAATGATCAGTATGTTATCACTCCCAGCGCCACTGCGTTCGCCGCCAAAAAGGTGACGTTCACTGTGTGGGACACGACTGTCGCGAACTACAAGGAGTATACCGCTACCTGGACCTACGCGGCCCAGAGCTCCGACAACAGCATCGTCTCCATCGGCCTGACTACATCCACCGATCAGTACGGCTCCACCGTGGAGGTGGACGGCGTTCTGACCATCACCACCAGCTATGATGTCGATGACACGAAAGTTCCTGCTATCACCGTTAAGGTGAACGAGAAGGCCTCCGTAAGCGCAACTGGCGCAACTGCCACCACCACCGTCAACGGTGTTTCCTCCATCACCAGCTACCAGCTTGGAAAGGCTTTCACCGTGAAAGTCACCGCTGAGAACGGCTCCGCCCGCTCTTACACCGTAAAGGTTGTCGAGCCCGAGTACTTCCCCAGCTTCTCCGTTACCGGTGAGCGCAAGGATGCCACATTCGATGAAACTTCCGACACTTACACCGTGTATGTGCCTTACGACCAGGCTACGGTTACCGGAAGCGATAAGAAGACCTATTATGAGCTGGAGACCAACTTCACCACCGGCTATCCGTCCGCTTCTGTAACGACTACGAACAGCGTTTATCCTGCGGGTTCTTCCAAGGCCTTTACTTCCGGCGGAAAGCTGTATGTGGAGAACACCTCAGGTGGAGAAGCAACCTTAACTTACTCCTATGCCAGCGCAAACGCAACGAAGACCTTTAAAGTGCAAGTCAGTCACCAGACTTATGATCCCAAGGCTGAGATCACCGCGCTGAAGCTGGGCAACTACTACGGCACCATCAGCGGCGACACCATCACCGTTGAGCTGCCCGCCACCTACATGGCCAACGCCACTATTACCGCTGACCTGCAGATTAAGGGCTCCGATGGCGCTACCGCTAAAATCGTGGGCACTACCAGCGCCACTGGCACGAATGCGGTAAACAGCTCCACCTTTGTCAGTCTTGCATCCGCTTTTGCCAAGAATGTGGAAAGCGAAAACATTATCCGCGTCACCTCTGGCCAGAAGGATGATGACGACAACACCGCCGTCAACGACTACAAACTGGTTGTCAAGAAGGTTGGCATCAGCGAAACCGCTACCTTGAATGCCTTCATCCTGGAGGATGGAGACGGCAATCAGTACAAGGCCACCATCGGCTCTAACAGTGTAACAGTAGCTTTGCCCTATTCTTCCACTACAGACACTGTGAAGACCTGGAAGCTCTACTATGCCAGCTCCAACGGCTCCGAGGTCAGCCTGTCGGATTCCAGCGTCATTAACGCCAGCGGTGAGACCCTGAGCCAGGGCGCACAGGGCTTGATTCCTGCGGGTAACGCGTTTGACGGCGCCACCGCCGGAGCGACCAAGTTGGTCGTCACCGCCAGCGATAACTCCAAGAAAACCTATTCGGTGTATGCCACCAGGCTGGCCGCCAGCACCGGCAAGTCCATCACCTCCTTCGGCGTCACCAAGGAAACCAGCTATGCCAGCCTGACTGATTCCAACGTGTACTACGGCTCCATCGGCTCCAGCAGCATCACCGTGCAGGTGCCTTACAGCGCATACAATAACAACCAGTTCAGCGGGGCCAACATCGTGCCTGTCTTTGAGGTCTCCGACGGCGCTACGGTGTATTACATCAGTGATACAACAAACCTGACCGCCACAAAGCTGGTTGGCGTGGCCGACGGCACCACTGGCGAAGCGATTAAAGTAAACGGCAACACCTTTGACGGCACCACCGACAACAGCGGAGCGACCAAGACCCTGAAACTGGTGGTTGCCAGCGAGGGCGCGACCGACCTCTCTGCCTCAGGCACATCCTTTGACGGCAGCTGGAAGTCCGCCAACTACGGCAAGTGGAACGAGTACACCCTGATCGTCAAGCAGAAGACCGCCAACACCACCTGGAATATTGCCGGTGTGGAGCTGTTTGACACCGTTACCAACGAGCATGTGTACGGCACTGTCAGCGGCACCACCATCAGCTTCACCAATATCCCCAACCACTTCCTGACTGACAGCAATGCCTCCGGCAAGGGTGTTTACTTCTCCTATACTGTCAGCAATGGTGAATATGTAGCTACTCCCGCTACCAACGGCTCCGCTGCAAGCCCCATCACCTACGATGACGACGGGTCTCGTTCCTCCGGCGGCGTTGAAGTTACCTTTACTCAGGCCAACGATGGAACTGTTACCGCAAGTGTGAACGACCTTTACATCGAAAGTGAAGACGGAAACGCGGGCAAAGCCACACCCCACAGTTGGGCTACCATGAGCCTGACCTATGGCTTTGCTGAGGCCGAGACAGGCTGCGACATGACCAGCATGACCATTAACAATGTCACCGCCCGGCCCGACTCCGACAACCAGATTACCTTCACCCTGCCCTATGGCACTGAGGTAACCGCTTTGAAGCCCACCTGGGTCGTTTCCAAGTACGCCACAGTGACCGTGGGCGGCGCTCAGGTCAACAGCGGCGATGTAGCGCTGAACTTTACCGGCTCTCACACCTTCCTCGTTACCTCTGAGGACGGCCTGAACACCAAGACCTACACCGTAACCGTTACCACCGACGAGCAGTTCTCCGACGTGAAGACCACCGACTGGTTCTACCAGGATGTTATGGAAGCTGCGGCCAACGGCATCGTCTACGGCATCGGCAACGGCCTGTTCAATCCCTATGGAAGTGTCACCCGCGGGCAGTTTGCTCAGTTCATGGCCCGTGTCGACGGCTACAACGTTGACGACTACATCGAGAAGACTCCGTTCAGCGATGTGAAGGCCGGCACCGAGCAGAGCGCTGCAATCGCCTACTGCGCCGAGCAGGGCTACATCGTTGGCAAGGGCGACACCACGTTTGCTCCCAACGAGACCATCACCCGTGAGCAGATGGCAATCATCATCGCAAAGGCTCTGAACCTGGATGTCGTTACCGATCCTGCCTCTACCTTCGCGGATGACGCAGACATCTCCAGCTGGGCTAAGGGCTATGTGTACGCTTGCTCTACCGCAGGCGTCCTGTCCGGCACCGGCAACAACAAGTACTCTCCCAAGAGTGTAACATCTCGTGCCGAGGCTGCTGCTGTTGCAATGCGTGTCAGCAGACTTAAGTAAGGTTTCAACTCTACTTAAATTTGATACCTCAATAAAGCGAGAGGGGCAGTGAAAACTGCCCCTCTTGCTTTATGCGTAAAAATTGAGATTTTAAAGCTTTGCCAACGCCTTATAGCTGGCCTTCAGCGCCGGGTACAGCTGCCGGTACAGCTGGTAGAACCTGTCGTACTCCGGCACGTTTTCGGCGATGGGCTGCTGGGCCGGGTTCAGCTGGATCACGCTGTCGCAGGCCTCCTGCACAGAGGGGTATATCCCCACCCCGACGCCCGCCAAAATTGCCGCGCCCAGAGCGGGCCCCTCCTTCGACTTGGCCGTCTTGACCGGGCAGTTGTAGGTGTCGGCCAGCATCTGCCTCCACAGGGGGGAGCTCCCGCCGCCGCCGCAGGCCATCATCTCGTCAATCGTGACGCCCATGCCCCGCAGCACCTCCAGGCTGTCCCGCTGGGAGTAGGTCACGCCCTCCATCACGGCCCGCAGCATATCCCACTTGGTGTGAATGGCCGAAAGCCCGAAGAACACGCCCCGGCAGTCCGGGTCCAGATGCGGGGTGCGCTCGCCCATGAGGTAGGGCAGATACAATAGCTTGTTGCAGCCAATGGGGGAGCGCTCCGCTTCCTTGTCCATCAGGTAATAGGGGTCGACGCCCATCCCGGCGGCAGTCTGCTTTTCCGCCTCGCAGAAATTGTCGCGGAACCATTTCAGTGAAAGCCCCGCGCCCTGGGTGACGCCCATAACGTGCCACGCGCCGGGCACCGCGCAGCAGAAGGTATGTACCCTTCCCTGGGGGTCGATGGTCACGTTGTCCGTGTGAGCGAACACCACCCCAGAGGTGCCAATGGTGGTGAAGGCCCGGCCATCCCGCACCACGCCTGTTCCGACAGCCGCGGCGGCATTGTCGCCTGCGCCGCCCACAACCGGGGTGCCGGGCCTCAGGCCGGTGAGCTTGGCGGCATGCTCCGTTACCTCGCCGGTGATTTCCGGGGATTCGTACACCTTGCCCAGCAGGCCCTTGTCGATGCCAAGCTTTGACAGGACCTCGTCGCTCCAGCAGCGGTTTGGCACGTCGAGCAGCTGCATCCCCGAGGCGTCGGACACTTCTGTGGCAAGCTCGCCGGTCAGCATGTAGCGCACAAAATCCTTGGGCAGCAAAATGTGCTCGCACCGGGCGTAAATTTCCGGCTCGTGCTTTTTTACCCACAGGATCTTGCTGGCGGTAAAGCCGGTCATAGCCGGGTTGGCGGTGATCTCCACGAGACGCTTCGCGCCTACCAGCCGGTTGATATCCTCACATTCCTCAGCGGTGCGCTGGTCGCACCAGATGATGGACTTCCGCAGCACATTTCCCTCGCCGTCCAGCATGACGAGCCCGTGCATCTGGCCGGAAATGCCGATGCCCTTAACGTCCGCAGGCGCGGCGCCGCTCTCCTTCAGCACGGTAGAAATAGTGCTCACCGTGGCGTTCCACCAGTCGAGGGGGTCCTGCTCGGCCCAGCCATTGCGCTCCTGGTAAAGGGGGTACTCCACGGTGGCGTGGGAAATGACAGCGCCGGAGCGGTCAAACAGAACGGTCTTTGTGCCGCTGGTGCCCAGGTCTACGCCAATGAGATATTCCATAGTGACACGTTCCTTCCCAAATAATAAATTTTGCTTACGGGATGAAAAAACAAACCCGAGTTCTCTTTTATTGTGCCTGATTTTCTCCCGCCTGTCAAGCGAATTTGCCAGAAAGAACAAAAACCGTTAAAATGACTTGCAGTAGCAGGCGAATTGTGATAAAGTTAAAATGGATTTTTTTGAGATGGGGGAAATAAAAATGCGATACGATGCGGTGGTGATTGGCGCGGGTGTAATCGGCAGCGCTGTTGCCCGGGAGCTTTCCCGGAGGAAGGGTAGCTTTCTTGTGCTGGAGCGGGCTCTCGATGTGTGCGAGGGCACAAGCAAAGCAAATTCCGCCATCGTTCACGCAGGCTTTGACGCAGAACCGGGCACCTTAAAGGCAAAAATGAATGTGCGCGGGAATGAGATGATGGACGCACTTGCAAAAGAGCTGGATATCCCATTTCGGCGGGCAGGCGCGTTGGTCGTGTGTCTCAATGAAGAAAACATGCCCCAGTTGGAGGAACTGTACCAGCGGGGCATTACAAATGGGGTAAAGGGCCTGAAGCTCATCACAGGGGAAGAGGCCCGGGCCATAGAACCGAACCTGACCGACGAGGTCTGCGGCGCGCTGCTGGCGGAGACCTCCGGCATCATATGCCCATTTGAGCTGACTCTCGGCATGGCGGAGTGCGCGGCGAAAAACGGTGTGGAGTTCCGTTTCGATACGGAAGTGACCGGTTTGGAAAAGACAGAGGGAGGCTGGTGTCTCCACACGGCCCGTGGCGATGTGGAGACCAGAGCAGTGGTGAACTGCGCGGGCGTATATGCCGATGGACTGCACAACATGGCCTGCGAAAGCAAGCTGAAAATTAAAGCGCGAAAGGGCGAATACTTGCTGCTGGACAAGACCGCCGGCAACCATGTTTCCCACACCATTTTCCAGCTGCCCGGCAAGTACAGCAAGGGCGTGCTGGTGACTCCCACCGTCCACGGCAACCTGTTAGTCGGCCCCACGGCCGTTGACACGGAAGATAAAGAGTGCACCGCAACCACGGCCGAGGGCCTCGGCGAGGTGGAAGAAAAGTCCGCGTTGGCAGTGAAGAACATACCCCTGCGGCAGGTCATCACTTCCTTTACAGGCCTGCGTGCCCACGAGGTGGGCGGCGATTTCGTGCTGGGGGAGACTGCCGAGGGCTTTTTCGATGGGGCGGGTATTGAATCCCCCGGCCTGTCCAGCGCCCCGGCCATCGGAGAGTATCTGGCGGGGCTTATCGCAGAAAAGCTGGGTCTGCCGGAAAACGCCGCGTTCAACCCCATCCGCAAGGGCGTACCCCGGCTTGCTTCTATGGGCTTTGCACAGCGTGCAGAGATGATACGGAAAAATCCGGCCTACGGGGCAATCGTCTGCCGGTGTGAGCAGATCTCCGAGGGTGAAATTCTGGACGCTATCCACGGGATCCTCGGCGCGAAGACCCTGGACGGTGTCAAGCGTCGGACCAGGGCGGGCATGGGCCGCTGCCAAAGCGGGTTCTGCTCCCCCAGGGTGATGGAGCTTTTATCGAGGGAGCTTTCTCTCGATCTGACGGAAGTAAGAAAAAGCGGGAAGGATTCTCAGATCGTTTTGGAAAAGACGCGCTAAAAAGCCTGCGTCTGCGAGAGAGGAGAGCAACCAAAAAATGAAACACGATATCGTCATCGTTGGCGGCGGGCCCGCCGGATTGGCGGCGGCCATTTCCGCCAGGGAAAACGGCGTGGAGGATGTGCTTATCTTAGAGCGGGAAAAGGAGCTGGGCGGCATATTGAACCAGTGCATCCACAACGGGTTTGGCCTGCATACCTTTAAAGAGGAGCTGACCGGACCGGAATACGCCGCCAGATATATGGAAAAGGCTCGGGAAATGGGAATCCCCGCGCTGCTGGGGGCCACGGTGATAGGAATGACCCGCAGGGACGGTGCCATTTTCGTTACCGCTGTCAGCAGGGAAGAGGGCCTGATGGAGATCGAATGTAAGGCCGCCGTGCTGGCTATGGGCTGCCGGGAGCGGCCCAGAGGGGCGCTGAACATCCCCGGCTACCGTCCGGCGGGCATTTTCTCCGCCGGCACGGCCCAAAAGCTTGTGAACCGGGAGGGCTACCTGCCCGGCCGGGAAGTGGTCATCCTGGGCAGCGGCGATATCGGCCTCATCATGGCCCGCCGCAT
This sequence comes from uncultured Acutalibacter sp., assembly GCA_964648555.1. Lineage (GTDB taxonomy): Bacteria > Bacillota > Clostridia > Oscillospirales > Acutalibacteraceae > Acutalibacter. Next base: position 20,780 of record CAZYLJ010000002.1, on the reverse strand, counting down.
GACGCTGGAGGGCGCTAAGGTGAAATGTGTGGCAGAGATACAGCCCTACTCCGGCGGGTTAAAGCGCAATATCGTTCAGTGCCTGAATGACTACGGCATCCCCCTGCGGTTGAGCAACACGGTGGTGGAGATCAGGGGAAAAGAGCGCGTTACCGGCGTGACCATCGCCCAGGTGGACGAGCACATGAAGCCGATCCCCGGCACGGAGGAGGACATCGACTGCGATACGCTGCTGCTTTCCGTGGGGCTCGTCCCGGAAAACGAGCTGTCAAAGGAGATCGGTGTGGAGCTTTCCCCCGTTACCAACGGGCCGAAGGTCAACGAGAGCCTGGAGACCAACATTCCCGGCGTGTTTGCCTGCGGCAATGTGCTTCACGTGCACGATCTGGTGGACTACGTTTCCGAGGAGGCCGAGCAGGCAGGCAAAAGCTGCGCCCGCTTTGTGCGGAATCTGCTTGCGCCCTCTGTATGCCCGTCAGCCCTGAAGCCCGCCGGGGCTGTGCGTTACACTGTACCCTGCACTCTGGACGCCCAACGGATGGAAGAAGAGACCGTGGTGCGCTTCCGGGTGGGAAGAAACATCCGCAAGGGGCTCGTGCGGGTCACCGCCGATGGGAAAGAGCTTTTCCGGCGCAGGCGGCCTGTTATGGCGCCGGGGGAGATGGAGCAGCTGGTTTTGAGGAAAGAGTGGTTTTCATCGGGTGCGCCGGAGGAAATTGAAGTTTGGGCCGGAGAAGAAGCGGAGGCATAACGAGTATGGCAATAAGAGAGCTCACCTGTATCAGTTGCCCTTTGGGCTGCGCACTGAGAGTAGAAGTGGACGAAAATGGGAAAGCTGTTTCTGTTTCCGGCAATACCTGCAAGCGGGGAGAGGAATACGGCAGGCGGGAGGTAACCGCCCCTGTGCGCACTGTCACCTCCACGGTGAAGGTTGAGGGCGGCAGCGCCCCGGTGGTGCCCGTCCGCACCAGGGGGGATATCCCCAAGGGGAAAATTTTCGATTGTATGGACGAGATCCGTCTTGCCAGGGTAAAGGCCCCGGCAAAGATTGGAGATACGGTCATAAAAAACGTGGCCGGTACCGGGGTAGATGTGATTGTCACTCAGGAGGTGCCGAAGGCGTAAGCTTATTTTCAAGGAGGGGAGTCCAATGATGAACACGACCGGTCAGGATGTTTGGGAGACCAAAAATTTTCTGATCCATTGCGCGGAGATACACCCCCGCGCCCAGATCCAGGATTTTATCAAGAGGATACACCAATCGGAATTTGGCAGCGACTGTGAAGAGGAATCGAAAGAAAAATTCTTTCTGAACCTGCAAAGGGACATTTGCTGCATGACGGAAAAAATGCGCCGCCGGGCCTGGTTCGACCCCTTTTGCAGCGAGTTCTGCCGGTTGAATCTTTCCGTTGCCAGCGAAATCTCCCCGGAGCTGATCAGCCGCATCTTCTGGGTGTCAAAGCAGAAGTCCAAGCGGGCGGCGGCGTGGTTCCGCTTTGAGGAGAAGCTGTCCATCTTCTGGGCCCTTTTCCAGGAGCAGCCGGATCTGTTCCGCTTTACAAAGGAAGAGATGATTGCGTACCTGAAGGAGTACCAGAGGCAGGGCTACCCCAGGGTGCGTCACAGTGAGCTGTATCAAAAGCTGTATGAACCCTGCTACCGGGTGGTGCTGAAGGAGTATGCCAGAAATGTCGAGTTATATTCCGCCATCGAGCGCTGCCTGAGGGAAAAGGGAACAGTCAACGTGGCGATTGACGGCAATTGCGGAGCGGGAAAGACCAGGCTTTCCCGCGTGCTGAGCGATTTATGGGACTGCAATGTGTTCCACACCGACGACTTTTTCCTGCCCCTTTCCATGCGCACACCGGAACGCCTGAGCGAGGTGGGCGGCAACATGGAACGGGAGCGTTTCCGGGAGGAGATTTGTGAGCAGGTCAAGACCGGGAAGCCTTTCTCGTACCGGCCCTTTAACTGCTCCGATATGACCCTGGGTGACCCTGTACAGGTGACGCCCAAGCAGGTCAATATCTTTGAGGGGGCTTACTGTATGCACCCGGAGCTGCGAGATTATTACGACGTGACGGTGTTTTTGGGGTTGAACCCCGCCGCCCAGGAAGCTCGCATTTTAGAGCGCAACGGCAGCTTTATGCTGCGGAAATTCCTGGACGAATGGATCCCTAAGGAGAATGCGTACTTTGAACAAATGAAGGTAAAAGAAGCCTGCCAAATCATTTACGAGGTGTAAAGCGCGGGCTTTTGGAGACCCTAGCCATAGAAAAGGAGAGACGCATATGGATATTTTGACATTGACAAAGGAGAATTTTGAGCAGGAGGTTCTGCAGAGCGAGACCCCGGTGCTGGTGGATTTTTGGGCGACCTGGTGTGGGCCCTGCCGGATGTTTTCTCCCATCGTGGACGAGTTCGCCGAGGAAAACGAGGGTAAGGTGAAGGTGGGTAAGATCGACGTGGACGACCAGCCTGAGCTTGCCTCCCGCTATGGCGTTATGAGCATCCCCACCGCTATCCTGTTTAAGGGTGGCGAAGCCGCGGCCACCTTGGTGGGTGTGCAGCCCAAGGAGACCCTGGAGGAGCTGCTGTAATGACAGAGCGGGAAGTGTTTGACATTCTCGTCATCGGTGGCGGGCCCGGCGGCTATACCGCAGCGCTGTACGGCGCAAGGGCCGGCCTTTCCGTGCTGGTGCTGGAAAAGCTTTCCCCCGGCGGGCAGATGGGCATTACCGACCAGATCGACAATTATCCCGGGTTCCCGGAGGGCGTTTCCGGCTTTGACCTGGCCATGAAAATGAAGCACGGGGCCGAGCGCTTTGGAGCTAAAACAAAGCTTTCCGCCGTGACCGGCCTGGAGCTTTCCGGGGAAGAAAAAACAGCCCACACCAGAAGTGGGGATTTTGCCGGTCGGACAATCATCTACGCAACCGGGGCCCGGCCCAGAGAGCTGGGGTTGCCCGGTGAGAAGGAGCTGCGGGGCAAGGGCGTTTCCTACTGTGCCACCTGCGATGGCATGTTCTACCGAGGCAAGACCGTGGTGGTGGTGGGCGGCGGCAACACCGCCGTCAGCGATGTGCTTTATCTCTCCCGGCTGTGCAAAAAGGTGTATCTTATCCACCGGCGGGAGGAGCTGCGGGCTTCCAAAGTGTACGAGGAGCCCCTGAGGCGGGCGGAAAACGTGGAGCTCGTTTGGAACAGCACCGTGGAAGAGCTACTGTCCGCCGACTGCCTGACCGGCGTAAAGATTCGGAACAAGATCGACGGTTCTCTGCGGGAGATTGCCTGCGATGGGCTGTTTGTGGCTATCGGCTATCTGCCGGAGACAGAGCTTGTAAAGGGCCAGATAGAGCTGGACGAAAGCGGGTACATCAATGCGGACGAGACCACCCGCACCAACCTGCCCGGCGTTTTTGCCGTGGGAGATGTGCGGAAAAAGCCTTTGCGGCAGATCGTCACTGCCGCCGCCGACGGCGCCATCGCCGCCCACATGGCGGAGGAATATTTGAGCGGGAAATAGGAAAAGGCGCTTGACAAGACGACTGCTTGCTGCCCGATCTGATGCTGGCCGAACCAGGCTAATATGAAGTTGGCATAGGGGAAACTTTTATTCCGATGAATGAAGATGAAAAAGCTTTTCGGAAGACAGGGTTTTCCCTTTTGCTTTTTTCTCCCGGAGAGTTTCACCTTTTCGGTGATGCCGTGGGCAAGGGCCGCCGGCACTTTCTTTTTTTGTTCTCTTTTTTCTTTCCCCCGCATAGTCTTAGAGGAAAAGCAGGGAAGGGGGGAGCATATGGCGTTTTCGGACCGGGAAATTCTGGCCCGCATTTTGGAGTGTGAGGCGGGCGGGGAAGGCGACATCGGCATGAAAGCGGTTGCATGCGTGGTGATGAACCGGGTGCAGGTGACCTATGGGGAGTACGGCAGCTTAGACACCATACGGGCGGTGGTATACCAGCCCGGGCAGTTCACCTGCGTCATGGAGACCGTGGGCGGGCAGTATAATATGCAGAATATCTACAATATGCGGCCCACAGATGTGCAGTATGACATTGCCGACTGGGCCATTGCGGGGAACCGCCTGACGAACCTGGGCTTCGCGCTGTGGTACTTCAATCCGTTCAAGCCCACCTGCCGGGACAATTTTCCGTCGCGGGTGGGGCAGTTTGTGATACGTATCGGCGACCACTGCTTCTACAACCCCACTGACGCCTACGCGGAGACTTAGGGCGCGGGGCTATGTGGGGGCATCTTACCCATTCCGTTATTTTGCATAAGGGAGGCCAAGTATGAGTGATAACGACTGGAACAACAGAGTGACGCCGGGGATGCAGCGGCTGCGGAACCGGAAGGATTTTGAAGAAATGGCCGATGGCAGCGGCCACACGGACAATTTTAACCATCCGCCCCAGGAGAACTTTGATGGCGAGGAGATGCGGGGCTCCATGCAGGCTATTTTGTCGGATAACATCGGCAACTATGTGGTGGTGGAGTTCTTGATTGGCACGGCGGAGATTGTTCGCAAGCAGGGGATGCTCTTCTTTGTGGGCAGGAGCTATGTCACCCTGTATGACGAGACGGTGAACAATTTCATCGTGTGCGATATTTTCTCGGTGAAGTTTGTGTATTTCTACATGCCAGGCGACAGGCCCCGGCACATGAATTACAATATCCTGCCCGGCGGCAATTCAGATGTGGGCCGGCGGGGAAGAGGATAAATCCTTGCAATAAAAAAGGCCGGGCGCTGTTTGCTGAAGCATCGCTCGGCTTTTTCGTTTTTTCATTGCGGCAGCTTATTTCCAATTTACACGTAACGCCCACCGTATAAGCAAGCGAAGATGGAAGAAGTTAAATTATTTTGTTGTTTTGATGTACTCCCGGTTATCCCAAAGGTACTTGACGCCGGAAATCAACGTGACGACGGCCACCGCCCAGCACAAGAGCTGGGTGATGAGGGAAACGGAGAAAATGCCGTCGGCGCCAGAAAAAGCGGCGGCAAAATAGTAAAACAGCACAGTGACCATCTGCAAAACGGTTTTCACCTTTCCCCACATGTTGGCGGCGATAACATGGTCGTTGGAGGCGGCGACCATGCGCACCCCGGCCACGGCAAACTCCCGGAACATAATGACCGCCAGTACGATGGGAGAGCATACGCCGTCCAGGAGCATGTAAATGAAAGCGGCGGTGGTCAGCATCTTGTCGGCCAGGGGGTCGGCAAATTTGCCAAAGTCCGTTACCAGGTGGTTCTTCCGGGCAAGATACCCGTCTAAAAAGTCGGTGAAGCTCGCCACAGCGAAAATGATGGCGGCCAGCAGGCTCCACCGGGGGTCAAAATCCGCCCGGCCATAGTGGGAGATAGCGGCGAGCACCATAAACACCGGCACCAGCAGCACCCGCAGTACAGTCAGCTTATTGGGAAGGTTCATATTCCCGTTTCCCCTTTCTGTTATTTTTACAGCTTCAGACTTCCGTACAGGTCGCAGTCAACGCAGTCTTCGATCTCCACCTGGACAAAGGAACCCGGACGGGGCTTTTTCTCCGCCGTGAAGAACACCTTGCCGTCTACATCCGGGGCGTCCATGGCGCTGCGGCCGAACCAGCACTCGGCGTAACGGTCAAAGCCCTCTACCAGCACCTCCAGCACCTTGCCCAGGTAGGCCTGTCCCTTTTCTTCCATGATGCGTGTCTGGGCGTCCATAACGATCTCCGCCCGGTGATTTTTCAGCTCCTCGTCGATCTGATCCGGCAGACTGGCGGCGGGGGTGTCTTCCTCCTGGGAGTAGGCAAAGCAGCCCAGGCGGTCGAACTTCACCTCTTTCACAAACTCCATCAGCTCGGTGAAGTCTTCCTCCGTCTCGCCGGGGAAGCCGGTGATGAGCGTTGTGCGCAAAATGACGCCGGGGATCCTTTCCCGAATCTTTTCGATAAGGGCAGTCAGGCTCTGCCTGTCACCACGACGGTTCATGGCCTTTAGTAATTTTCCGGAGGCGTGCTGCAGGGGCAGGTCGATATATTTTACCACCTTATCCTCCCCTGCCATCACATCTAAAAGCTCGTTGGTAATGGCGTCCGGGTAGCAGTACAGCACACGCAGCCATTTCAGCTTCTCGATTTTACACAGCCTTTGCAGCAATGCCGCCAGGGAGAATTGTCCGTACAGATCAATGCCATAGCGGCTGGTGTCCTGGGCGATGAGGACAAGCTCCTTCGCGCCGTTTTCCACCAGCGCTTTTGCCTCCGCCTCGATGTCCTCCATAGTTCTGCTGCGCATTGGCCCGCGGATCAGGGGGATGGCGCAGTAAGAGCAGCGGTTGTCGCAGCCCTCGGCGATTTTTACATAGGCTGACCAACTGGGGGTGGAAAGCTCCCGCTCGCCGCACAGGGGCATTTTGTCCTTTTCGGGAAAGACTTCTACAAAGCCGTCTTTCAGCATCTGCCACAAAAGGTCGGCTATCTGGCCATTGGCCCCAATGCCGATGACTGCGTCCACCTCCGGCAGCTCTTTATGTATTTCCGCCTGGTAGCGTTCGGAAAGGCAGCCGGTGACCACCAGCTTTTTGATGCGGCCCTCTTTCTTCAGCTGGGCCAGCTCCAGTATTTCATCGATGGATTCCTTTTTCGCGCTTTCGATGAACCCACAGGTGTTGACGATGGCGATATCCGCCAGCGCCGCATCGTCTACCGTTTCAAAGCCGCCCTTCTTTAGCGCGGCCATCAGCATTTCCCCATCCACCTGATTCTTCGCGCACCCAAGGGACACCATTCCAACTTTCACACTCATATGTTTAAACCTCTTTCATATCAGTTTTCCAAAATCTCCTTTGCCTTTTGCGCCGCCAGCTTTACATAGCCGCCCAGGGGCAGATCCTCTACGCCAACCACGGTGACGGAGCACCGGTTGACGGGGATCAGCAGCTTTTGAGCATCGCTTTCCGACACGGCGGAGGCCATCACGGGAGTGATCTCCCCCAAAAGGGCGTTGGCGGTGATGATGCCCATGGGCCCCGAAATGATGTCGGCTGTTTTGCTGCAGACCACTACCGGGTTTTCCCCGGTGGCTGCGGCGTCGGCCCCGGCCTTGAGCATAGCGGCGGTGGCAGCGGAGTTCGTGCCAATGGCGACGATCTCGGCGGGCAGATTGGCAGCCTTGAACTGGGAAACCAGCGCCGCGCCCATTTTTCCTCCCTGGCCGTCTATGACAACGATCCTCTTCACGAGTTTTCCTCCCTTTCCTTTTCGGCTTTCCGGCGGGTCCGCTTGTGACTCCGTTTCTTTTTCAGGTTTTTGATGTCCTCCCGGATGCTGCTGGTCTCCAGCCAAATGCTCACCTCCGCCCCCAGGAACAAAATGTACATGCAGAAGAACAGCCAGTACATTAAAATGACTAGAGTGGCGAGGCCGCCGTAGATGGAGAAATTGGAGAAGTTTTCCACGAACAGCGAGAAGAAATAGGAGAACAGCACCCAGCCCAGCGCCCCAAAGGCAGCGCCGAAGAAATTGTTGACAAAACGCACCCTGCGCCGGGGCAGGAAAGAGTACATCAGCGTGAAAAACAGCAGCAAAATGACAAAGCTGACCAACGATTTGAAATTGACCAGCAAAATGGCGAAGAAGGGGAAGCGGTCCAAAATGGAGCGGTAGATGGTGTTGCCGAACACCATCAGCGCCACGGTGATGAGCAAAACTACCGCCAGGGCCACCACGTACAGCAGGGCAATCAGCCGCAGGTGGATGTAGTTTCTGGTCTCCTTTACGTCATAGATATGGTCCAGCCCCTTGATGATAGCAACCATGCCCACCGAGGAGGACCACACAGCGGCGATAATGGCAACAGGCAGCACCCCGGTGGATTCCAGAGGGCTGGGGAAAAGCTCCTTTACATAGGAGGAGATGCTTTCCGGCAGAGCCTCCAGCGCGGTTTCGATGACAGACAGGCCGCTTTCAAAGTGGATGCGCTGCATCAGGGTGAGCAGCAGCGCCAAAAACGGCAGGAAGGAAATAATGAGGAAAAACGAACTGTGGGCCGCGGTGGAGTCCAGCCTATCCCGCTCGATGCGGCCAATGAACCATTTCAGATGCTTTTTCAAAAGCTTTCCCACGTCCGCGCCTCCTCTCAAATAATAATATAGTATAACATTCTTTTGAGGTTTTTACAACAGGGAGAAGTTGTCTGGGAGCATTCGGAGCGAAAGCTTTTTGTAGCTGCTTAGATCGGGCGTTGGAGCCGCTGTAAAAAAATTTCGCTTTTCAAAATAGCCGGAAGCGTGTACAATGGGAGAAGAGACCGTCTTTTCAAAGGCGATAGGAAGGAGCTGCTTGTATGAACGCGCTTACGCCAAAATTCCCCCGTCTTCTTCACGGCGGGGACTACAACCCCGACCAGTGGTTAGACAGGCCCGACATCCTGAAGCGGGACATCGAGCTGATGAAGGAAGCGAAGATCAACTGCGTTTCCCTGGGAATTTTCTCATGGGCAAAGCTGGAGCCGGAAGAGGGGAAATACGACTTCGACTGGATGGAGAAGATCATAGACGACCTGTATCAAAACGGAATCTATACCGTGCTGGCCACGCCCTCCGGGGCAAAGCCCGTGTGGATGAGCGAAAAATATCCGGAGATACGCCGGGTGCAGGAAAATCTGATAAGGGACGAGACAGGCGACCGCCACAACCACTGCTACACCTCCCCTGTTTACCGGGAAAAGGTAAAGGCCATGGACACAGCTTTAGCGCAGCGTTTCGCAAAGCATTCGGGGGTCATTCTGTGGCACCTTTCCAACGAGTACGGCGGGGTGTGCTATTGCCCCCTGTGCCAGGCGGCTTTTCGGGAATGGCTGAAGAAAAAGTATGTCACCCTGGACGCCCTGAACCACGCCTGGTGGACGGCCTTCTGGAGCCACACCTACACTGACTGGGAACAGATACACCCGCCGCTGAAAAACGGTGAGCACTCCACCCACGGCCTGGCGCTGGACTGGAAGCGGTTTACCACCGACCAGGTCATCGACTTTATGAAGCTGGAGAGGGACGCTGTGAAAGCGGTCGCCCCGGAAATTCCCGTGACCACCAACTTCATGTTTGAGTTCGACTGCTACAATTACTACAAATTCAAAGACGCGCTGGACGTGGTCTCCTGGGACAGCTACCCCTGGTGGAAGGGCGGCGATAACAGCGAAGTGGCTGCCCAGGTGGCCTTCTGGCACGACGTAATGCGCGGCGTGAAAAAACAGAATTTTCTGCTGATGGAGTCCACGCCCAGCGTGACCAACTGGACGCCGGTCTCCCGCCTGAAGCGGCCGGGGGTACATATGGCGGCCAGTATGCAGGCGGTGGCCCACGGCTCGGAATCCGTGCAGTATTTCCAGTTCCGCAAGGGCCGGGGCTCATTTGAGAAGTTCCACGGCGCGGTGGTGGACCACTATGGCGGCACGGACACTAGGGAGTTCCAGGACGTAAAGGGTGTGGGCGAGCGCCTCGACGCCATGTCCCCCGTTTACGGCAGCCAGGTGAAGGCGGAGGTCGCCCTGGTGTACGATACCGAAAACCGCTGGGCAGTGGAAGGCGCGGCGGGCCCCAGGAACTGCGGCGTTCACTACATGGAGGCGGTGCACGCCCACTACAAGGCTTTGTGGGAAATGGGCGTTTCCGTGGACATCGTGGATGAGGAGGGGGATATTTCCGGCTATAAGCTGGTAGTGGCCCCCATGCTTTACATGCTGCGGGCGGGCTTTCCTGAAAAGCTTACGGAATTTGTGAAAAACGGCGGCGTCCTGGTGGGCACCTATCTGACCGGTCTGGTGGACGAAAACGACCTGTGTCATTTGGGCGGCTGGCCCGGCTGCGGGCTGATGGATGTTTTCGGCGTGTGGAACGAAGCCACCGACGGCCTGTGGGATGGGGAAGAGAACACCATCGAGACCCTGGACGGCCAGACCTACAGGGTGAAAGAGCTCTGCGCTCTTCTGCACCTGCGGGGGGCCAAGGCCCTGGGCGTGTACGGCGGCGACTTCTACCGGGGCGAGCCCGCATTGACGGTGAACCAGTTCGGCAGAGGCAAGGCCTACTACGTGGGGGCCAGCGGGGAAGATCTGCTGTACCGGGATCTGTATCACGATCTGGCGGAGGAGCTTTCTCTGGAAAGGGCGCTGGAAAACGACCCGCCCCAGGGTGTGGAAGCCTGCGTGCGCTGGGGAAAAGACAGCAGATTCCTCTTCCTGCAAAACTTTGCCGGGGAGGAAAGACGGGTGAGCCTGCCTGCGGGATATCGAGCTTTCCCGGAGGGAGAGCCGGTCAGCGAGGCCGTTTTGCCGGATTACAGCTCCCTGCTTTTGCGGGGAAGCACAAAATAAAGCCAATTTTTCGGACAAAAATTGGACAAGCTGTGAAATTTCAGAATTTCGCTGATTTTTTCAATCATTTTTGTGGAATTGAAAGAAAAAATGTGTTAAGATTTTATTAACAGCCCGTCAAGACAATTTAATAGCGGGAAGGTGCCCAAAGCGAGAAATATTTTATTCAGCTTCTCGAAATGGACATTTCCCAATCGTGGTTCGGCAAATTAATATCGGATCGGAGAAAGGAGCAGCCAAACAGTATGGAACAGTCGGCGCAGTCTTTTTTCAGCCCTGAGGACCGTGTCGCGCCCCTGGGGATCATTTCCTTGGAGGGGGCGCAGGAGCTTTCCGACAAGATTGAGGCGCATTTGGTCCGCTGGGCAAAGGAAGCCGGCATGGACGTGGAGAGCTTCCGCATCCAGGCCAACTGCCCAAGATTCTCTTCCGGAGACGGCAAGGGGATCATCACGGACACCGTAAGGGGAATGGATCTGTTTTTTATCGTGGATGTGGGGAACTACAGCTGTACCTACAATTACTACGGCAAGGAGAACCGCATGTCCCCGGACGACCATTACCAGGATCTGAAACGGCTGATCCAGGCCACCGGCGGCAAAGCCCACCGCATAAATGTGATTATGCCCATCCTTTACGGCGGCAGGCAGCACAGAAGGAACTACCGGGAATCCCTGGACTGCGCGGTTGCCCTGCAGGAGCTGCAGGCCATGGGAGTGGAAAACGTGGTCACCTTCGATGCCCACGACCCCCGCGTGCAGAACGCCGTTCCCCTGATGGGCTTTGACAACCTGATGCCAAGCTATCAGGTGCTGAAAGCCATGTTCCGCAATTTCCCCGATCTTTCCACCGACCGCAGCGATTTTATGATTGTCAGCCCCGACGAGGGCGCCCTGAGCCGCAACATGTACTACGCTTCCGTGCTGGGGGTGGATATGGGCATGTTCTACAAGCGCCGGGACTATTCCCGGGTGGTGGACGGCCGTAACCCCATCGTGGCCCACGAGTATCTGGGCTCCGATGTGGAGGGGAAAGACGTATTTATTGCCGACGACATCATTTCCTCCGGCGAATCCATGCTGGATATCGCCTATAACCTGAAGGCCCGGAAGGCCAAGCGCATTTTTACCTATGCCACCTACGCTATCTTCACCAACGGCCTGGAGGCTTTCGACAAGGCCTACCGGGAGGGATACATCAACGGCGTGTTCGGCTCCAACCTTACTTACCGCACTGAAGAGCTGAAGAACCGCCCCTGGTTCTTCGAGGTGGATGTTTCCAAGTACATTGCTTACTTTATCTCCGCACTGAACCACGACATTTCCGTCAGCTCTCTTATCGAGCCCCATGAGAAGATCAAGGCCCTGCTGGAGAGACGCAAGGAAGAGCGCAGCAAGTACCAGGGCTCCCAGCTGAGCTTTGAAAAGTGATTGCATAATTTCAACAGACCGCATATAATGAGATGTATGCGGAGGAATGTGTGACGCGGCCCCGCGGGCAGATGCTCTGCGGGGCCGTTTCCAAACCCTTCGGCGTGCGAAAGGGGGGTGAGGGAAATGTTCCAAACATTGCGGGAAGACCTGAACGCCGTTATGGAGCGCGACCCGGCGGCACGTTCCCGGCTGGAGGTGCTTTTCCTCTACCCGGGATTCAAGGCTGTGCGGGCCCACCGCCGAGCAAACTGGTGTTACCGCCATCACATGAAATTCCTGGCCCGTCTGATCTCCCAGCGCAGCCGGAAAAAGACGGGCATTGAGATACACCCCGCCGCCAAAATTGGAAAAGGCCTGTTTATCGATCACGGCATGGGCGTGGTTATCGGCGAAACGGCGGAGCTGGGGAACGACTGCACCCTGTATCAGAACGTGACCCTTGGCGGCACGGGCAAGGACAGGGGAAAGCGCCATCCAACTCTGGGGAACAATGTGCTGGTGGGCGCGGGAGCAAAGGTGCTGGGCCCCTTTACTGTGGGAGATAACGCCCGGGTAGCCGCCGGGGCCGTGGTGCTCAGCGAGGTGCCGCCCGGGGCCACCGCTGTGGGTGTGCCGGCCAGGGTGGTGCGCATCGACGGGAAGAAAGTGGAAAGCGGCAGCGGCCAGTTGGATCAGATCCATGTGGCAGATCCGGTGAGCATGGAGCTTTGCCGGCTGCGGACAGCGCTGGAACGGCTGCAAAACCAGGTAAACTCCCGGGAAAACCAAGAGGAAACAGAAAAAGAAGGAGAAAGTCAGAAATAGGAAGGTGGTCATCAATATGGAACTGACGAATACCCTGACAATGAAGCGGGAGACTTTTGTCCCCCACGAGCCGGGCAAAGTAAAAATGTACACCTGCGGGCCAACCGTGTATCACTACGCCCTTCTCGGGAACTTCCGAAGCTATCTGATGGAGGACGTGCTGGAAAAATTCCTCCGGCACGAGGGCTATCAGGTGGACAGGGTCATGAACATCACCGACGTGGGGCACTTGTCCAGCGACGGCGACACCGGTGAGGACAAGATGCTGGCCGGGGCCAAGCGGGAGCACAAGAGCGTCATGGAGATCGCCAAATTCTACACCGACGCTTTCAAGGCGGACTGCGAAAAGCTCAATATCCGCTGGCCCGATACCGTGGTGCCGGCCACCTCCCGCATCTCAGATTTTATCGAGATGATTTCCGTCCTGCTGGAAAAAGGCTATGCCTACCAGGCCGGGGGCAACGTGTACTTTGACACCTCCAAGCTGCAAAAATACTACGTGTTCGGCAACCAGAGCGGCGAGGATCTGGCCGTAGGCGTAAGGGAAAGCGTTGAGGCCGACGAGAATAAGCGGAACAAGACAGACTTTGTGCTGTGGTTCACCAAATCCAAGTTTGAGGACCAGGAACTGAAATGGGAGAGCCCCTGGGGCTTTGGCTATCCCGGCTGGCACATTGAGTGTTCGGCCATCAGCATCAAGGAGCTGGGGGAGCACCTTGACATTCACTGCGGCGGCATCGACAATGCCTTCCCCCACCACACCAACGAAATCGCCCAAAGCGAGGCCTACCTGGGCCACCCCTGGTGCAAATACTGGTTCCACGTGCTCCACCTAAACGATGTGAATGGCAAGATCAGCAAATCCAAGGGCAGTGTGCTGACCGTCTCTTATCTGGAGGAAAAGGGCTATGACCCCCTGTGCTACCGGTTTTTCTGCCTGCAATCCCATTACCGCAAGCCCCTGACCTTCTCCTTTGAAAGTCTGGATAACGCCAACCAGGCATACCAGAAGGTGCTGTCCCGGGTCGCCGCGCTGAAAAAGGAGGGCGAGCCCGATATGGCAGCGGCAAAGCCCTGGGTGGAGAAATTCTCTCGGGCGGTGGGAGGCGATCTGAATACCTCTTTGGGCCTGACAGTCCTGCACGAAATGCTTCGGTCGAACCTTTCCGATGCCACCAAGCTGTACCTTACGGCGGATTACGATTCCGTGCTCTCCATCGGTCTAACCGAGCCGGAAAAGCACCTGAAGCAGGAAGAGAAGGTCTCCGAAGAGCGAAAAGCGGAAATCGAGGGCCTGCTGGAAAAACGGGCGGAGGCGCGGAAAAACAAAGACTGGGCCGCCGCTGACGAGATAAGAGACAAGCTGACCGCCATGGGTGTTGTGATGAAGGACACGCCCAACGGGGTGGAATGGCATGTTGGGAATTAGGCGTTAGAGGTCAGTTGTTGGAAAGGGCGGGGGAGGAACGATTGAAAAACTGTCCCGCAGCCTATAGAGTACAAGGTAACACCACGGTGGAAAAGACGAGCCATAATGTCATTGCCGCCGTTAAGGGTACCGAAAAGCCCGAGGAGATCGTCTCCTTTGGCGCCCACTACGACTCCGTGCCCTTCTCCAAGGGCGTGTTCGACAACGGCGCGGGTTCCGTCATCAACATGGAGGTCCTGCGCTACTTCAGGGAGAACCCGCCCAAGCGCACCGTCAAGTTTATGTGGTACGGCTCTGAGGAGATCGGTCTGGAGGGCAGCTGGGCCTATGTGAAGGCCCACAAGGAGGAGCTGAAGGATCACGTGCTGATGATCAATGTGGATGTGGGCGGCCCCGTGCTGGGCGCGGAGCACGCCACCGCCACTTCCGAGGAAAAGCTGGTATCCTATCTTGACTACTTCATGAAAATGGGCGGTTATCCCGTCCAGGTGAAGCAGGGCATCTATTCCAGCGATTCCATCCCCTTTGCCGACAGCGGCGTGCCTGCCGTTAACTTCAGCCGTGACGGCGCCCCCGGCGCGGCCTACATCCACAACCGCTACGACACCTTGGCGTTCCTCTCCGCTGAGGGATTGGAAAAGACCACCTGCCACGTGCTGGCCTTTGGCGCGGCTATGGCCAACGCTCAGGTCTTCCCGGTGGAGAAGACCATCCCCCAGAACATGGTGGAGGAAGTGGAGAAGTACCTCTACAAGAAAGAGCTGGCCGAGGCGGCGAAGGAGGAGAAGTAATTTTCTCTTGACAACGCTCCGTCATCCAGTTATAATACCGTTCAGAATGATTAAGCAAGAGGTGAAAAGATGTTAGTAAACCTGTGAAAACACGATACGGAGAAACGCTTCTCCGCCGAGTTTCGGGTTTACTGCGCGCTTTTATAGGATTTGCCCTGCATTTAGGGCGCCTTTGCGAGTAAGGTAGGTCTGCTTCAACGGCGGTTGAAGCAGACCTTTTTGCGTGAAGGAGGCCCTTTTATGCTGCAAATACAACATTTGAATTTATCTATGAAGCGGGATCTGCGGGAGCTTTTGCGGGATTTCAGCTTTACCCTGAACCCCGGTGACCGGGCGGCCCTCATTGGGGAGGAGGGCAATGGGAAGTCCACCCTGTTAAAGCTCATTTACGATGAGAGCCTTATTGAGGGCTACGCCGAATGGTCTGGCTCCATTTCCCGTGAGGGCATGACCTTCGGCTACCTTTCCCAGGAGCTGACGGCGGAGGACGGCGAAAGGACGGTTTATGAATTCTGCTGTGAGGAGGAGGCTTTTCTGGACAGCTCCCCCAAAGAATTGAACGAAACAGCCGCTACCCTGGGCCTCCCCATGGAGCTTTTCTATGATCAGCGGCGGATGAAAACACTTTCCGGCGGGGAAAAGGTCAAGCTGCGCATGGCGCTTCTGACTTTAAAACGCGTGGACGTCTACCTGTTAGACGAGCCTTCCAACGACCTGGACATTCCCACCCTGCGGTGGATGGAAAATTTCATCAAAACCTGTTCCGCGCCTGTGCTGTATATCTCCCACGACGAGACCCTGCTGGAAAACACGGCCAACGTAATCGTCCACTTGGAGCAGCTCCGCCGTAAGACTTTACCCCGGTGGAAGGTAGCACGGCTGCCCTATCGCCAGTATGTTGAGGAGCGCCTGCAGAAATTTGCCCATCAGGAGCAGGTGGCAAGGAAGGAGCGGGAGGAGGACAAAAAACGGCAGGAGAAGATACGGCGCATGGAGCAGAAGGTGCAGCGCGATTTAGATACTATCAGCCGGGCAGATCCAAGCGGCGGGCGACTGCTGAAAAAGAAGATGAAGTCCGTCAAGTCCATGGAGCACCGGTATGACCGGGAGCGACAGGACATGACCGAGCTGCCGGACAGCGAGGACGCCATCCTGGTTCGCTTTCAAGAGGATATAGCGCTGCCTGACGGCAAGACCGTCCTGGATTTTTCCCTGGCTCGGCTGGAAGTGAGCGACAAGACCCTTGCCAAAAACATCAAGCTGTTTGTACGTGGGCCGGAGCACGTGTGCATCATTGGGAAGAACGGGGTGGGCAAGACCACCCTGCTGCGGAAGATCGCCGAGGAGCTTTTGCCCCGAACAGACATCAAGGCCGCCTATATGCCCCAGGATTACGGGGAAACGGTGGATCAAAGCCTGACACCGGTGGAGTTCCTGGCCCGCTCTGGCAAGAAAGAAGAGCTGACCCGGGTAAAGACCTGTCTGGGCAGCATGAAGTACACCCCGGAGGAGCAGGGCCACAGCATCGAGGAGCTTTCCGGCGGGCAGAAGGCCAAGCTGTTTTTTCTCAAGATGATCCTGGACGGCAACAACGTGCTGATATTAGACGAACCCACGCGCAATTTTTCCCCGCTCTCCGGCCCGGTGATACGGGGCGTCCTGCGGGAGTTTGACGGGTGTATTCTCAGCGTTTCCCACGATCGGAAGTACATCCGGGAGGCTTGCGGTACGCTGTATGAATTGACGGAAAGCGGGTTGGAAAAGCGAGAACATGAATAAAAAGAAAGTCGCCGCCGGAGACGGCGGCTACTTTTCTATGGATTGATTTTGTATGGCATTTTCGATTGCTTGAACCAGCTCGTGCGGTGGCACATCTAGGGCGTGGGCAATTTTGAAAAGTGTGTCTAAGGTGGGGCTGCGCAGTCCGCGTTCAATTTTGCTGTAATGCGTCCGATCCAGCCCGGCAAGGCCGCTCAAAACTTCCTGCGATTTTTTCTTACTCTTGCGAAAATCTCGGATAACCGCCCCTACTAATTCTGAGTTGACCATTTTATCACATCCCTTAACACAAAGGATATCAAAACCATAAAAACATTTGAGGCCACTTGACCTCAATGCAGAAATGTGATATACT
>CAZYLJ010000002.1:0-3732 GCA_964648555.1 uncultured Acutalibacter sp. | reverse complement strand
AAAAACATCTGTTCGAGAAATTTTCGGAAAAGCATTGCATTTCCGAAAATTTTTCTTTATAATGAGAGAAGAAATATGCGGCCCGGAAAACGGGCGAGGAGGAAACGAATATGGCGGAAAAAAACAAGACGGCCATCAGCCAAAAGGTGGGAGAGGCCAAGCCCGAAGAGAAAGCAAAGGCCCTGGAAACGGCTCTGGCCCAGATCAAAAAGCAGTTTGGCGAGGGCGCCGTCATGCGTCTGGGACAGGATTCCGCCCTGAACGTGGAAAGCATTTCCACGGGCTCCTTGTCCCTGGACATGGCGCTGGGCATCGGCGGTCTGCCCAGAGGGCGCATCATCGAGGTGTACGGGCCGGAATCCTCCGGCAAGACCACACTGGCCCTGCATTGTATCGCCGAGGGCCAGAAAAAGGGCGGCAACGCGGCCTTTATCGACGTGGAGCATGCCCTGGACCCGGTGTATGCTGCCAATTTGGGCGTGGATGTGGAAAGCCTTCTGGTCTCCCAGCCGGACACCGGTGAGCAGGCATTGGAAATCACTGAGGCGCTGGTGCGCTCCAACGCCATCGACGTCATTGTGGTGGACTCTGTGGCGGCGCTGGTACCGAGGGCTGAAATAGAGGGCGAAATGGGAGATGCCCACGTGGGTCTGCAGGCAAGGCTTATGAGCCAGGCCCTTCGAAAGCTGGCGGGCGCCATTTCCAAATCCAACTGCATCGTCATCTTCATCAACCAGCTGCGTGAAAAAGTGGGCGTCATCTACGGCAACCCGGAGGTCACTCCCGGCGGCCGGGCCCTGAAATTCTACTCCTCTGTGCGGCTGGAAGTCCGCAAGGGCGAGGTCATCAAGAACGGCACGGAGATCATTGGCGCGCGCACCAGGGTGAAGGTGGTAAAGAACAAGATCGCCCCGCCCTTCCGCACGGTGGAATTTGACATGATGTACGGCAGCGGCATTTCCCGTACCGGCGAGATCCTGGATGCCGCCGTCAATCTGGACATCATCCAGAAGAGCGGGTCCTGGTTCGCCTATAACGGCGAGCGCGTGGGCCAGGGCAGGGACAACGTAAAGGAATACCTGGCAAACAACCCCGAGGTCGCCCAGGAGATCGAGGGGAAGGTTCGGGAGAACATGGATAAGCTCTACGAAAAGACCGGCAAGCCCGGCGGGGCCAAGGCGGTGGCTGCCCCGGTGGAGCTGCCGGAAGCGCCGGCCCCAGTGCCTATCACCTCGGCTGCGGCAAAGCAGAGCATTGACATCACGGTGGACGACGACTGATGGAGCTGACTGCGGCGGAGCCCCGGCGTAAGGGGCTCATCCAGCTTTATCTGGACGGTGAAGCGGCGGTGAAGGTGGACGCGGAGACCTTTGTGCGCTCCGGCCTGAAGCTGGGAGACGAGCTTTCCGACGAGGAGCTGCACCAGCTCATTCTCGACTCTGATAGCCGCAGGGCCCAGGAAA
Source organism: uncultured Acutalibacter sp. (assembly GCA_964648555.1). GTDB lineage: Bacteria > Bacillota > Clostridia > Oscillospirales > Acutalibacteraceae > Acutalibacter. The sequence continues at coordinate 2,269 of CAZYLJ010000002.1, read as the reverse complement.
AGGCCATGTACCTGTTGGAGCACCACAGCCGTTCCAAAAAGGAGCTGGAAAACAAGATCACTCAGGCCGGCATTCCCCGTGAAGCGGCAAAGAACGCCGCCGGCAAGATGGAAGAGCTTGGCCTTTTGGATGACGAGACCTACGCCAGGGATCTGGCGCGGGAGCTTTTCCTGCGGAAAAAATGGGGCGCGATGCGCGTCAAGCAGGAGCTGAAGCAAAAGGGCATCGATGAAGCCCTTGTCGAAGAGCTTTTGGAGGAGTATGGCGGGGAAGAGCTGGCCTTGGAGAACCTGCGGGAAGTTCTGGAAAAGAAGTACCCCGGCTGGCAAGAGGACGAAAAAGTCCGCCGCCGGGCCATTGCCGCCATGCAGAGACTTGGCTACTCCTACGAGCTGACCCGCCGGGCCATGCGCTCCGAAGACGACTAGAAAGGATGAACCATGACAGGGAGCATATCTGGCGGGTGCTGGGGCTACGCTCTGCATATCGCGGCGGCCTTGCTCTGCTGAAGGAGCCGGGAATTCTTTCTTGACAAAGGGCACTATGGCCTCTATAATCATGTGTATAAACTATACTAAAAAGATAGAGATTCCAAAAACGGGAAGCCCATTTTGTGGCACAGAGGGAAAGGAGGCCCTGCGGGTGAGCGGCGAGATACTGCGTCTGGAAAATATCCATAAGAGCTTTGGGGGCACGCCTGTTTTACAGGGCATGGACCTTTCCGTGCAGCAGGGGGAGTTTATCACCCTGCTGGGCTCCTCCGGCTGCGGCAAAACCACCACCCTGCGCATCATCGCCGGACTGGAGGAGCCGGACGAGGGCCGGGTGCTGTTGGAGGGCAAAGATGTGACCACTTTAGAGCCCAATCGGCGGGACGTGAACACCGTGTTCCAGAACTATGCCCTGTTTCCCCATATGACTGTGGAGCAGAACGTGGGCTACAGCCTGAAGATACGCAAAACGCCCAAGGAGGAGATTCGTCGGCGGGTGAGGAATATGCTGGAAATGGTGGAGCTTTCCGGCTTTGAAAGGAGGAAGCCGTCAGAGCTTTCCGGCGGGCAGAAGCAGCGGGTGGCCATTGCCCGTTCTCTCATCAGCGAGCCGAAGCTGCTGCTGTTAGACGAGCCCCTTGGGGCTCTTGACTTGCAGCTGCGCCGCCAGATGCAGCAGGAATTGAAGCGCCTGCAAAAGCAGCTGGGCATCACCTTTATCTACATCACCCACGACCAGGAGGAAGCGCTGAACATGTCGGATCGCATCGCCGTCATGCTGGACGGTCGGTTCCAGCAGATCGGCACCCCCAATCAGGTGTACGATTCCCCCAGGACCGCCTATGTGGCAAGGTTCGTGGGGACGTCCAATATCGTGTTCGGTACGGTGGAGACCGTGGAAAACGGCCTTGTCCGCTTTACCAGCCAGGATGGCTTCGGTGTATTTGCCGACCGGGGCCACATCTTTAACCCCGGCGACCCTGTTACCCTGGCCATCCGGGGGGAGCAGGCGGAGCCTGTCAAGGACTATGAGAAAGCGGAGCCGGGTCTTACAGGCACGGTGAAGGAAAAAAGCTTTTCCGGCGGGATGCTTCGCATCTGTGTGGGCCTTTCCGACGGGAAGGAGTTTATTTGCAGCAGACACGGAATCGATTCCGATCTGGCTCCCGGCGACAGGGTAAAGCTGCGCTGGCAGCCGGAAAGCGCTTGCCCGGTAGACAATGATTAGCCGCGTTAAAGGCCTGGTGAGATCATGAAGCACACAAAGCGTATCAAAAAGAAAAGATCAAGGGAATGGCTGGCGGCGGTGCCCCTGCTACTGTTTACCCTGGTGTTTGTGGCAGGGCCCCTGGTGTATATGGTGGCCCTCAGTTTTATGACCAGGGCGGAGACCTGGGGCGTAGTGCCGGAATTCACCCTGAAAAATTACGAGGACATTTTAGAGCCGGTGTATTTATCCACCTTTTGGGAGTCCTTAAAGCTGGCGCTGATCAGCACCGTGTTTGTCATTGCCCTGGGGTACCCTTTTGGCTACTTTATGGCAAAGCTGACCGCCAAGTGGAAAAAGCGCACCATGACCCTGCTGATGATCCCCTTCTGGACCAGCTCCCTTTTGCGGCTGTATGGGTGGATCATCATCTTCCGGGCCGGGGGCGTGTTCGACAGGCTGCTGCAATTCCTGCACATCACAGATAAGCCCCTGAAGCTTTTGTACACCTATCCCGCAGTGGTGGTGGGCATGGTGTACGCCCTGCTCCCCTTTATGATCTTCGCCGTGT
>CAZYLJ010000001.1:0-47940 GCA_964648555.1 uncultured Acutalibacter sp. | reverse complement strand
AATCATCAGCCCGCCCTTTTGGACGGCCTGACGATTTTTGGTGCCGCTAACCGGGGTCGAACCGGTACGGTGTTGCCACCGAGGGATTTTAAGTCCCTTGCGTCTGCCAATTCCGCCATAGCGGCAAATGATAACTTATACAGTTTACCATACGGCACTTTCAAAATCAAGCGAGATGCTTTGAAAAAATCTGTAAAAATTTTGCGGAAATCGTTTACTTTTCTATGCGCTTTATTGTATACTTATAGTTAAGTTTCGAGGCCCTATCATCTATTACAAAACAAAGGAGCGTTATGTATGTACTATCTTGGAATCGACCTGGGCGGTACCAATATCGCCGTGGGCATTGTGGATGAGGAGTATAAGATCGTCGCCCGCGCATCCTCAAAAACCCAGACCGACAGCGCCGAGCAAGTGGCGGACGCCATGGCTGCTACCGCCCGTGAGGCGTTGAAAAACGCCGGCCTTACTCTCGATGACATCCCCTGGGTAGGCATCGGCTCTCCCGGCACCGTCAACCGCGAGACCGGCATCATCGAGTACGCCAACAACCTGCCCTTCCGCAACACTCCCATGGTGAAGATGCTCTCTGAGCGTCTGGACGGCAAGCGCGTGGAAATGGAGAACGACGCCAATGCCGCAGCTTACGGCGAATACATGAATGGCGCATTGAAGGGCGCCAACAACGCCATCGCCATCACTTTGGGTACAGGCATCGGCGGCGGAGTCATCATCAACGGCAAAATTTACGCCGGCAGCAACTTTGCCGGGGCTGAGCTCGGCCACACCGTCATCGTGGTGGATGGCAAGCCCTGCTCCTGCGGCCGCAACGGCTGCTGGGAGGCTTACGCCTCCGCTACCGGGCTGATCCGCATGACCAAGGAGCACATGGAGAAAGCCCCCAAGGATTCTCCCCTGTGGACCATCGTGGAGGGCGATCTGGAGAAGGTCAACGGCCGCACCGCCTTTGACGCCATGCGCCAGGGCGACCCCATCGGCAAGGAGATCGTGGACGAGTACATCCACTACCTGGGCGAGGGCATTGTCAATATGGTCAACATCTTCCAGCCCGACATTCTCTGCGTGGGCGGCGGCATTTCCAATGAGCGCGAGACGCTGATGGCTCCGCTGCGTGACTTTGTTGCAGCCCGCCAGTACGCCATGAACTCCTCTAAGAAGACGGCCATCTGCCGCGCGGAGCTCGGCAACGATGCCGGTATCGTCGGCGCGGCCCTGCTGGGTAAGGGGGCGTAAGCGTTGAATATCAAACTGACTGAGTTTGGCAAGCTGGCTGACGGCCGGACTGCCCACCTCTGCACCCTGGAAAGCGACAGCGGCATGACGCTTGTTGTCACCAATTACGGCTGCCGCATTATCAAGCTCCTTACCAAAGATAAAAATGGAAACCTGGGCGATGTGGTTCTGGGTCACCGCACCCTGGAAGAATATTTCGGCTCCAATTACCAGGGCTCTTTTGTGGGCCGGTACGCAAACCGCATCGGCAACGCGGAGTTCACCCTGAACGGCAAGACCTATCAGCTTTCCAAAAACGATGGCAGGAATACCCTGCATGGCGGCCCCGGCGGCTATCATCAGGTGCTGTGGGATATGAAGACCTCTCAGGAGGGGGGTGAACCCTCTGTCACCTTTACCCACATAAGCCCCGACGGCGACGAGGGTTACCCCGGCGAACTGAAGCTCACCGTCACCTACACCCTGAAAAAGGACAATTCTCTCGAACTCCGCTACGACGCCGTTTCCGATGCCGAGACGCCCTTTAATCCCACGAACCACTCCTTCTTTAACCTTTCCGGCGACCCCCAGAAGGATGTGCTGGACACGGAGCTCACCATCAATGCCGCCAAAGTCACCAATGTTTCCGACGACCTGATTCCGAACGGCACGTATCAGGACGTGGCGGGCGGCCCTCTGGACTTTACCAAGGGCAAGAAGATTGGCAAGGACATGTTTGCCGACGACCACATGATCAAGCTTTGCGGTGGTTTTGACCACAACTTCTGCGTGGATGGGCAGGGTTTCCGCAAGCTTGCCGAGGCGTATGAGCCGGAAAGCGGCCGTGTTATGGAGGTCTGGTCAGACCTGCCCGGCGTGCAGCTGTACACCTTTAATTCAGTTTCCGGCCTTGTTGGTAAGGACGGCAATCCCATGAAGCCTCACACCGCCTTCTGCCTTGAGACCCAGTTCTATCCGGATTCCGTGAACCATGAGAACTTCCCATTCGCTTATTTAAAGCCGGGAGAGCCCTTCTCCACCCGGACTGTGTACCGTTTCTCCGTCCGCTGAGGGAGCGTGCCTATGAAGAGAGAAAAATCCTGCGGCGCCGTCATCTACCGCCGAAACGAGGGCAGAGTGGAAGTCCTGCTCATCCGGCACAAGAACGGCGGCCACTGGGCGTTCCCCAAGGGCCACGTGGAAAAGCAGGAAACGGAAAAAGAGACCGCCAAGCGGGAGATCAGGGAGGAGACCGGCTTGAAGGTAAAGCTGGAGACCGGCTTCCGGGAATCCGTGACCTACTCGCCAAAGCCCAATGTGATGAAGGACGTCATCTACTTCGCTGCCAGGGTGGAGTCCGGCAAGACAAAGGCCCAGCCGGAGGAAGTCCTGGATATCCGCTGGGAGGACGAGGAGCACGCTATGGAGCTTGTGACCTTCTCAAACGACCGGGAGATCCTTCGCTCCTTTTTCCGCTATCTGCAAGCGCGGGAGCAGGAGCCAGAAGAATAACAAGAGCAGAATAACAAAAGCAAAAACCAGCCTGACAGAAAAATGTCAGGCTGGTTTTTTGCGCTTCTTTGCGGAAGGCGCGGGGCTTGTTCTATTTTTGAGGCCCGCTCCATATGATGGAACATCCCAGCGGAGAAAGAAAGGCAGGCAGAAATGAACACTTCCGATTTTGACAACGTTGCCCTGCACATCCCAAAATACGGAGAGCTTCTGCACCGCCTGCCGGATGATGTGAAGGCCCAGGCCTTTGACATCCGCCTGCGGGCAAGGCAGCCCTTGGCCGTCTGCGGCAGGGAGGGCGTATTCTTCCTCCGGGAGGACGGCACGGTGTGCAGGGGGTTGACGAACGGCCTTCTGCGTGTCTCCATGGGCGAGATGCAGGAGATCTTCGTGCAGAGCTGCGCCCACTCTGTTTTCAGCCACGAGCACGAGATCAGAAAGGGCTACATACAGATGTCCTCCGGGTGCCGGGTGGGCCTGTGCGGCACAGCGGTGCTGGAAAAGGGCCAGGTGAAAAGCGTCCGTGACATTACCAGCCTGGTGTTCCGCATCCCCCGTGATGTGCGGGGCTGTGCGGACAGGCTCTTTTTGGAGGGCGTCGATCTGCGAAAGGGCCTGCTGGTGGCGGGGGAGCCCTCCAGCGGCAAGACCACCCTGCTGCGGGATCTGGCCGCCTCCCTTTCCTCCGGGAAATTCCAGCCTGCCAGCCGTGTGGCCGTGCTGGACGAGCGTGGGGAGATCGGCGGAGAGTTCGACCTTGGCCCCTGCGCCGACGTACTGCTTGGTTATCCGAAGGAACGGGCCTTTGACGTGGCCATTCGGATGCTGTCGCCCCAGTACATTATCTGCGACGAGCTTTCCCCGGAGGATCTGGACACCGTGCGGAAGGCGGCGCTTTCCGGGGTGGGGCTTATCGCTTCCGTCCACGCCGGGCGGGAGGAGCTTTATCAGCGCCCCCTGTGCAGGGAGCTTTTGCGCACCGGCGCTTTTGGGGCGGCGGCCTGTCTTGTTGGCCGGGCTCAACCGGGGGAGATCGAGACGATAGAATACTTTGGTGGTGAGGAATGTGAAAGCAATGGGGATGGCCCTGGTGCTTTTGTGCGGGCTTGGGATCGGGACCTGGAGAGCGGGGGAGCTCAAGCGCCGGGTGGAGCTCCTCCGTGATCTGAAATGCCTGCTGCGCTCTCTTGCCGCCGGGATGGGCTATTCCGCCAGACCGTTACCTGAGCTCATCTCCGGGGAGAGAAATTCCCTCTTTTGCCGCTTGGCGGCAGAAGAGCCCTGCTTTCCCGCCGAGCCGAAAACGGCGCTGCGAAAGGCCGGGGAGAGCCTTTTGCGGGAGGCGGAGGACAAAGAGCTTTACCGCGGCTTCGTGCAGGGCCTCGGCGACAGCGATGTCAGCAGTCAGCTGGAGCATATCGAGCTATATAGCTCTCTGATCGATAAGAATCTGAAAAAAGCGGAAGAAGCCCGGGAGAAAAAGAGCAGGCTCTGCGTTTCCCTGGGCGTGTTTGGAGCGGTGCTGCTCTGCCTTGTGCTGTGGTGAAGGATAAGATAAAAAGGAAGTGTGTGTAAAGATGGATGTGGATTTCATTTTCAGAATAGCCGCTATTGGCATTATTGTCGCCGTCTTAAACCAGCTGCTCGTCCGCTCCGGCAGGGAGGAGCAGGCCATGATGACCACCCTGGCCGGGCTGATTGTGGTGCTGATGATGATCATCAACGAGATCGACGCGCTGTTTCAGGCGGTCAAGTCCATCTTTCAGCTGTGACTATGGATATTTTCGGCGTGGCCGTGTGCGCAGTGTGTGCCGTGATCATCGGCGCGGTGGTCAAAAAAAGCAACCGGGAATTCTCCCTTCTCATCGGGGCGGCGGCCTGCGTTATGATCCTGCTGGCGGCGCTGGACAGGCTGGCCCCTCTCCTTCGTCAGATCGAAAGCTTCACAAACGCCCAGGGTGTCCCCCTGCAGGCGCTGACCGCTGTGCTGAAGGCCGTGGGCATTGCGCTGGCCGGGCAGCTTGCATCCCACATCTGCAAGGATGCCGGAGAGTCCGCCCTTTCCTATGCGGTGGAGCTTTCCTCCAAGGCGGCGATCCTTGCGGTGTCGCTGCCGCTGTTTACCCAGGTATTCTCCTTCCTGGAAGAGCTTGTAAAGCTATGAGGGCGGCCATCATGAAACGGCTGCCGGTTTTTCTCGCGGTGCTCCTTGCGCTTTCTCTTTTCAGCATGAGCGCCAGGGCGGAGGAGACTGCTACCGTGGAAGATCTGATCGAAAAGAGCGGGGCGGAGGAGCTTTTTGACAGCCTTGGCAGCGAAACAAAGGAGCTCCTCAGCAGCGCGGGGGTAGAGGGCTTTACCCTTCAGCCGGAAGGAGACGGGCTCTTCAGCGCCCTGTCTCAGGCCGTCCGGGAAAAGCTGCTGGGCCCCATAAAGGCTTTGGCCGCGCTGATTGCCGTCATTGTCCTGTGCAGTCTGGGCGGGTGCCTTGACAGGGACGGCGCCGGCGGGGTGGCCGCCTTTGCCGGGGCCCTTGCCTGCGCCTCTCTGGTCGTGACGCCTCTTCTGCAGGTCATGCGCTCTACTGCCCGGGCGGTGGAGGGTGCTTCCGCCTTTCTGCTGGCGGCCGTGCCGGTGTACGGCGGGCTGATGACCGCCTCCGGCAGCCCTGCGGCGGGGGCATCCTACAGCTTCCTCACTCTTGCCGCCGGGAACGTCATCCCCATTCTTTCCTCCGCCGTGATCTTCCCGGCCCTTCAGATCTTTCTGGCGCTGGCTTTTGTCTCCTGCGTGTCAAAGGTCAATTTCAGGAGCCTTGCGGGTTCCCTTTACAGCTTTGCCAAGTGGCTCTTGGTGCTGGCGGTGACGGTCTTTTCCGGGGTGCTCTCCGTCCAGACCGCCTTAAACGCCCAGGTGGACGCCGCCACGAACAAGGCGGCAAAGCTGGCGGTTTCCGCCGCTGTTCCCATCGTGGGTGGGGCGTTCGGCGATGCTGTGGCGGCTATCCGGAACAGTGTGAGGCTGGTAAAGTCCGGCGCGGGAGCCTTCGGCATTTTGGCGGCGCTTTGCATCTTCGCGCCCACGGCCATTGAAGCTCTGCTGTGGTCGCTGGTCTGCGGGGCGGGCCGGCTTGCAGCCGATCTGTTCGACGCGCCGGGGCTCAGCTCGTTTTTTGGCATGTGCGCCTCGGCGGCAAAAATGGTGCTGGCGGTTATCGCCTCCACCTGCGCTGTGTGTGTGGTCAGCGCCGCCATTCTGCTTTTCGTAGGCGGTTCCGGTTAAGGAGGATCATTATGAAAGAGGTTTTGGAAAGCGCGGCGGGGATCTGCGTGGTTTTGGCCGCGGCGGAGCTCATCGGCAGGCTCTGCTCGGAAAACACCATGGTGAATTTCGTCCGGGCACTGGCCGTGCTGGCGATGCTTTTGTCTGTGATCGCGCCCCTGTTTTCCCTTGATTTCGATTTGGATCTGCCACTTGAAAAAGCGCGGGCGTCAGGGGAGGAGCTGGCCAGATATGTGGAAGAACAGACGCAGGAGGCTGCAGAGGAAGAGCTGGAACAGTATTTGACGGGTCTTCTCTCCGCCGTCGGAATCGAGGCGGAAAAAATTCAGGTCGGCACAGATATCCGGGAAGATGGCAGCATAGTATTGACAGAGGTGGAAGGGATATATCCCTATGAAGCCGACAGAGAGCGGGCGCAGGCCCTGCTGAAAAATGTGTTGGGGAGCGACGTCAAAGTGGAGGGCAAGAGCAATGGACCGTGAAAAGTGGAAAAAAGCTTTCCAAAAGATGATTTCACCCGGCGGAAAAGGCGGGAAAAAGCCGAAGGGCGTGACCCTCCTGTGTCTGCTGGGGGCGGTGGGCGTGGTGCTGATCTTCCTTTCCTCCCTGTTGCCTTCGGGCGGGCAGGGGGAGGAGGTCAAAGCCGCGGAAGCAGACGGGCAGTCGGCGGAGGAGTATGCCGCTTATCTGGAGGAAAAGCTGCGCCGCGTGGTCACCTCCATCACAGGGGAGGATTCCCCGGAGGTGCTGGTAACGCTGGAAAGCGGCCGGCGCTTGCTTTACGCCACCGACGAGGCTGTCGATTCCCAGTCGGAGGAGCAGGACAGCAGGGAGGAAAGGAAAACGACCCATGTACTCTTGAAGACTTCGGACGGGGCCCAGCAGGCCTTGACCGTGACCGAGATACAGCCGGAGGTGAAGGGGGTGGTCATCGTGAGCAGCCGGGCGGGGGAGCCGGTCATTCGGGAAAAGCTGACCGACGCGGTGAGGACTGCGCTGGATATTTCCGCTGCCAGGGTCTGCGTGACGGACACAGGGTAGGCAAGGCTCTTTGCTGAGCTGCACGTATCAATTACAAAACGGAGGGAACGAATATGAAATTTGGAAAGAAACAGCTGGTCCTGGCTTCTCTGGTGCTGGCCCTGGGCGCGGCGGTCTATCTTAACTGGCAGTTTGCCGGCACCAACAAGCTGCCCGTCTCTGACAGCTCTGAAACGTCCAGTCAGCTTGGGGCGGCCCAGCTTGTGAACAACGCCTATGTGGAGACGGTCTCCGACGATCTGACAGGCACCGCCGCCACGGACGCCTTTGCCGAGGCCCGGCTCAACCGGCAGAACTCCCGGGACGAGGCCATCGAGCTTTTGGACGATGTACTGGAAAGCGTGGAGGCCGACAGCGAGGCCAAAAAGGCGGCGGTAGAGCAGGCCTCCCTCATCGCCCAGAGCATCCTCAAGGAGACCAACGTGGAAAACCTTTTGCAGGCTAAGGGCTTTGAAAAGAGCGTTGCCTATTTTAACGATGGCGAGTGCAGCGTGGTGGTCTCCGGCAAGCTGGAGGGAGCGGACACCCTCATCATCCAGGAGATCGTCATGGAGCAGATGGGGATCGCCGCCGATAAAATCACGATCATCGGCACAGAGTGACACGGGCGGAAAGCCGCCTAAAAAACTTTTACTTGCGGAAAGCGATATATGCGGGTATAATGTTTCCAGGAGAGACGGTGGAGCTTTGAAAACCTGCGATATTTGTTTTTGCGCGAAAGGCCCACCGAAAACGGCGGGCCTTTTTTGCGTCCGCGGAACGACGAGGATTGGAAAGGATAAATACAGATGACAAGACGGGAATCGCGTGAGCAGGCGTTCTGCATCCTTTTTGAGCAGGCCGTGGGGGGAGAGCCCGTGCAGAACATCCTGCAGGCCGCCAACGAGGCAAGAGATTTTGTTCCCAGTTCCTTTGCGGAGGCCGAGGCCTTCGGCGTGGAGGAGCATCGGGAGGAGCTGGACGGCGTCATCTCCCAAAATATCAAGGGGTGGAGCATCAGGCGGCTTTCCAAGGTGACGCTGGCGGCGCTGCGGCTTTCCATCTATGAGCTGCTGCACGACGACTCCATCCCGGACGGGGTGGCCATCAACGAGGCGGTAGAGCTGGCAAAGAAATTCGGCGGTAAGGACGACGCCCCCTATGTCAATGGGGTGCTGTCCTCTGTGGTGAAGGCCCGCTCTGCTGAAAACCGGGAGAAAAACCAGTGACCCCCGTCGTGCTGACCGTCTCCCAGGTGAACTTCTTTCTCAAGTCCCTCATCGAGGGCGACGGCAGATTAAATAACGTGACGGTGACCGGCGAGATCTCCAATTTTACAGATCATTACCGCTCCGGTCATTTGTATTTTTCCTTAAAGGATGAGAAGTCTGTCCTGAAAGCGGTGATGTTCTCCACTGCCGCCGGCAGGCTGAAATTCCGGCCGGAAAACGGCATGAAGGTCATTGTTCGCGGCCGAGTTTCCGTGTATGAGGCTTCCGGTCAGTACCAGCTTTACGCGGAAGACATGCAGCCGGACGGCGTTGGGGCACTGACGATCGCCTACGAACAGCTGAAGGCCAGGCTGGAGCGGGAAGGCCTTTTCGACGAAGAGCGCAAGCGGCCCCTGCCCCGATACCCCATGCGCATCGGCGTCATCACTTCTCCTACCGGCGCCGCCGTGCAGGATATTTTGCAGGTGACGAACAGGCGCTGGCCCGCAGCGGAGATTGTATTTTGCCCAGTACTCGTCCAGGGGGAGGGGGCTCCGGCCCAGCTGGTGGCCGCGCTGAAAGCAATGAACTCCCAAAACGCCTGCGACGTGATCATTATAGGCCGGGGCGGCGGCTCTTTGGAGGACCTTTGGGCGTTTAACGACGAAGCGGTTGCCCGGGCGGTTTACGGTTCATCCATTCCTGTAGTCTCCGCCGTGGGCCATGAGACGGATTTCACTATCTGCGACTTCGCGGCGGATGTGCGTGCGCCCACGCCCAGCGCGGCGGCGGAGCTCGTCACCCCGGATATTCGTGAGGTAAAGGAGAACTGTCTGGCCTTTTCCGATTATTTTCGGGAGAAAGCTGTGGATATGGTGCAGTATTACCGGCAGAGCCTCGACCTGCTGACCCGGGATTCGCCTCTCGCAAATCCGGAACGGCTGCTGGAAGGCTGGAAGCAGAACCTGGCTCTGCTGTTCGGCAGGTTCTGCGGGGCGTATGAGGAAGCGCTTTCCGATCATAAAAGGCGGCTGGCCCTGCTTTCCGGCAGGCTGGACGACATGAGCCCCTTGAAGGTGCTGGCCCGGGGCTACTCTGTGGTGAAGGACAAAAGGGGCCGGGTGGTCTCAGATTCCCAAGAAATCTCGGCAGGCGAGGCGGTTGTCCTGCAGTTCCACCGGGGACAGGCGGAGGCCGAGATCAAAACGATCAAGGAGGACGGGAAAGATGGCACAGAAGCTGAAATTTGAGGACGCCATGGCGCGGCTTCAGGAAATCGTATCAAAGCTGGAAAATGGGGAAGAATCATTGGAAGACTCCATGAAGCTGTTTGAAGAGGGCGCAAAGCTTTCCGCCCTTTGCTACGATGCTTTGGACAAAGCGGAGCAGAAGATCACCGAGCTTTCTCAGGAGAAGGCAAAGGAGGACGTCCAATGATCCTGTATGACAAGGCCGCCGCCTATCGCGGTAAAATCGAAGCCTTTCTTGAACAGGCCCTGCCCGCACCCGCGCCGGATGACTGGACGGGCCCCGTGCGGGAGGCCATGCGCTACAGTCTGCTGGCCGGTGGCAAACGCATCCGGCCCATGATGACCCTGGCCTTCTGCGAGGCCTGCGGCGGCGCTTGGGAAAAGGCCCTGCCCTTTGCCTGCGCTGTGGAGATGGTCCACACCTATTCCCTCATCCATGACGACCTGCCCTGCATGGACGACGATGATATGCGCCGTGGCAAGCTCACTAACCACAAGGTGTTTGGGGAAGATATTGCCCTTCTGGCCGGCGACGGCCTTTTGACCAAAGCCTTTGAGACCGTCCTTTCCGCCGAGGACAAGCCTGCGGCGGCGAAGGCCGCTCTTGTGCTTTCCCGGTGCGCCGGGGATGAGGGTATGGTGGGCGGCCAGTGCGTCGATTTGAAGACTGAGGGAGGAGAGGCTGACCTGCCCCTTCTCCGGCAGATGGACATGCTTAAAACGGTGGCGCTGTTCTCCGCGGCCTGCCGCATGGGCTGCATTGCCGCCGGGGCCGGCGACGCCCTGATCGAAGCCGCGGACAGGTACGCCGAGGGCGTCGGCATGGCCTTTCAGATTCAGGACGACATTCTGGATGTTTTGGGCGACGCGGAAAAGCTTGGCAAAAACGTAAATATGGACTCCGCCCGGGACAAGCGCAATTACGTTTCCCTGCTGGGAGTGGAAAAGGCCCGGGCTTTGGTGGAAAAGTATACGGCTGAGGCCGCCGGTGCCCTGAACGCTTTTCCCGGAGACACCGCCTTCCTGGGAGAACTGGCCGTCAGCCTGGCCGACCGGGAAGCCTGAATATGAGGGAGGAAATCTTATGCCGGCAAGAATGACACATTACTTATTTGCCCAAAAGGTTTTTGATCGCCTGCCGGAAGACGGCCGGCCGGAGCCGGAGGCCTTTGCCTGGGGTGCCCAGGGGCCGGACTTCCTGTTCTGCCACCGCTTTTTTCCCTGGATGGGCGGAAAAAGCCTGAAAAGCTGGGGCAACGCCATCCACAGCGCGGACCCGCTCAAGACCCTGGGTGCCCTGCGGGATTTTTTGAAAGATCACGGCGGCGAGGGCTACCGGGACTATGCCTGGGGATTTTTCTGCCATTACGCGCTGGATTCCCTTTCCCACCCGTACATCAATTTCCTGGCGAATGAGCTTGCCGGACAGCGCCCCGAGGAGACCCCCGGCACCATGCATGGGGAGATCGAATCCGCCCTGGACGCCATCATGCTGCGGAGAGAGACGGGCAAGCTGCCCAGCGAGGGCGCGTGGGGGAAGACCTTCCCCAGAAATGAGGCCGTCCAGCGCCGCATTGCCAGGCTGTATAGGGATATGATCTTCCGGGCCTTCGACGAGGATGTTTCCGAGGACGAGCTTTACCGCGCCACCCAGGACGCCCGGTTCGTCTTTGGCTGCACCACCGACCGCACAGGCCTGAAAAAACGCCTGTTCGACGTGGTGGAAAAGGGGAAGCCCAGCTTTGTTTCCTCCCACATCGTGCCCATGACGGAGCGTGACGACATCGATTACGCAAATTCCCTGAACAACCCCTGGACAGCCGGGGAGGAGGAGCGCACCGAAAGCTTTTTCGACCTCTTTGACAATGCCCAGGATCTGGCCCTGGCGCTCATCATTGGTCAGAAGGAAAATGCGCTGACAGACGAAAAGCTGGCGCTGCTGACCAAAAATCGGCCCTTTGGATAAAACCAAAAGCTGAATGGGAAGAGTGCATAAAGGAGTCCCCTTTGTCATTTGGCCGGTAAAGCGGCTTGCCGATCAGAAACTATAGGAGCAGTAATATGATTGAGCTTAGAGAGATCACATCGGCCAATCTGGATGATGTGTTAAATTTACGGATATTTGAATACCAGGATAAATTTGTTTCGTCAACTGCGCATGCTTTGGCGCAGGCATATGTCTATCGTGAAACCGCGTTTCCTTTTGCAATCTATGCCGACAATGCTTTGGTTGGATTTATCATGTTGGGCTATTATAAATCCAGGAACCAATATACGCTGTGGAAATTTCTGATCGATAGGCGATATCAGAAACAGGGATACGGAAGAGAAGCACTGCTGCGTGGAATTGCGTATTTAAGAGGGAAATTCAATGCGAGTGAAATATATACCGGAGTCCTCCTGGGCAATGAAGCGGCAAAGCGTCTATACGAATCTGTCGGGTTTGAGGAAACGGGGCTTGTCGAGGATAATATGACAGAAATGGTTTATGTGTGCAATATCGGCGGTTTCATTTAGGCAAAAAATTGGGGCGCCTTCCTTGCGGAGGACGCCCCAGAGATTTTTAATTTTCTTAAACAGCGCGGGTCACTTTGCCGGAACGCAGGCAGCGGGTGCAGGCGTACACGCGCTTCGGGGTGCCGTTAACGACCGCCTTGACACGCTTGATATTGGGCTTCCAGACCCTGTTGGAACGCCTGTGGGAGTGGGACACCCGAATGCCGAAGGAAACATCCTTGCCGCAGAATTCACATTTTGCCATATTTATACCTCCTTGCATCGCACAATTACCAAATTTACAACGAAAAGAATTATAACAGACTTCTGAACAAATTGCAAGTTTTTTTTGAAAAGAATTGTGTTTTTCCGAGAAATCGTTTATAATCCTAGTAACAGTTAGGAGGCGCGTTATGCTTTTCAGTGCAATCAGGACATTGCTTTCCGGCGGAGAGGTGGATATCTGGTCACTTTTGGCCCAGACACTGTCTGTGTTGTTTGTCATTTTCTGCATTCTGCCCTTACACGAATATGCCCACGGCTGGACGGCCAATAAGCTGGGCGACCCCACCGCCAAGCTGGAGGGCCGCCTGACCTTGAATCCCCTTGCCAGCGTGGATATCGTGGGCTCTTTGGCGCTGCTGTTTGTGGGCTTTGGCTGGGCCAAGCCTGTGCCCGTGGATTCCCGCTACTTCAAAAAGCCCAAGCGTGACATGGCCATTACCGCCCTGGCCGGGCCCATTTCCAATCTTCTGGCGGCGCTGGTGGGCGCGGTGCTGGTGGCCTTGATGGAGGCCTTCGCCCCCTATAACGGCTTCACCTCCTTTGTGTTTAACGTCTTTTACTATTATGTGGTGGTCAACATCTCCCTGGCGGTGTTCAATCTTATTCCCATTCCGCCTCTGGATGGTTCCCGCATTTTGGCCGCCTTCTTGAGCGACCGGGCCATGTCCACCCTGTACCGCTATCAGAACATTCTTTCCATAGCGCTGCTGCTCCTGCTGGCAACCGGGGCGCTGTCCGGGCCGCTGTATACGGTGCAAAGCTTCTTCTCCCGCATCGTCTTTACCGTGGCAGAGTTCCCCTTCAAGCTGGCCGGAGTCCTCTGAGCCTATGGAGAAGCTGCAATATAAACTGGAGGTGTTCGAGGGCCCGTTAGACCTTTTGCTGGCCCTCATCGCCAAGAACAAGCTGAATATTTACGACATCCCCATCGCGGAGCTGCTGGACCAGTACATGGAGCAGATCGACCTGATGCGTGAGGCCGACATGGATGTTGCCAGCGAGTTTTTGGAAATGGCCGCCCGCCTGGTGCAGATTAAGGCGGCGTCCCTCTTGCCCCGGCAGGAGGACGAGGATCCGCGTATGGAGCTGACCGGCCAGCTGCTGGAATACCAGCAGTGCAAGGAGGCCGCGCTGGCGCTGGGCAGACGTTCGAGCTTTGATACCGTTGTGCGGGAGGCTGAGGCTATCCCCGTGGACATGACCTATCACAGAAAGCACATGCCCCAGGAGCTTTTGCAGGCGCTGACCGCCGCCTGGGGAAAGGGGAAGAGCCTGCTGCCTCCAAAGCCAGAAAGCTTTTCCGCCCTGGTTTCCGGGAAGGTGGTCTCCGTGGCCTCGCAGACGGTGTTCGTCCTGCGGAAGCTTTGGAAATACAAGCGCCTTGCCTTTTCCGCGCTGTTTCAGGGCAAGGCTGACCGCTCTGAGCGGGTGGCTGCGTTTTTGGCAGTGCTGGAGCTTGTCAAGAACCGCCGCATCCGGGTTGAGGGCGAAGGGGAGAGTTGTGAGGTAAGACTGTTGGAAAGGGGGAAGGCGCATGGAACGGGAAGAGCTGCTGGGAAGGATTGAAGCCATCCTGTTTGCCAGCGGAGAGCCCATGGCTTTAGAGCGTGTGGCCCAGGTTTTAGGAGTGCGCACCTACTCTGTGGAAGAGTCGGTGGACGTTCTGCAGGAGAAGTACAATACGCCTCAAAGCGGCATTCATCTTTTGCGGCTGGAAAATACCGCCCAGTTCTGCACCAACCCCGCCTATATCACCCCTGTGCGGGAGGCCCTGGACTTAAAACGGAACGTGCCCCTGTCCCAGGCGGCGCTGGAGGTTTTGGCCGTCATCGCCTACAACCAGCCGGTGACGAAGGCCTTTGTGGAGCAGGTGCGGGGTGTGGACTGCTCCGGCGTGATCGGAAGCCTGGTGCAGAAGGGCCTTTTGGAGGAGCGCGGCAGACTGGAGCTGCCCGGCAGGCCGCTGCTTTACGGCACCACGGAAAACTTTCTGCGGTGCTTCCAGCTTTCCTCCATTGAAGAACTGCCGCCGCCCCCCAGCCGTGACGCGGAGGAAGAACCATGACCGCGCTGTTCATTGTCCTTGGCGTGCTGCTTTTTCTCTTTTTGCTGCTGCTCTGCCCGGTTTCCTTTGACGTTGGCTTCCGGCAGGAATTTTCCCTGACGCTGCGCTATTTATTTCTGCGCATCCGCCTGCTGCCCGGAAAGGAAAAGCCGAAAGAAGAGAAGAAGGAGGAGCCGTCAAAGAAAAAGAAGGAGGGCGAAGGATCCCTGGAAAAGCTGAAGGCGATCCTGCACAGCATGGGATTCTCTGGCTTTTTGGATTCGCTGTTCCAGCTTGCAAGGATGGCGGCGAATACCGGGAAGAATATCATTGCCAGCATGAAATGGCGGCGGTTCGACCTGTATTTATGCGTGGGCGGCAAAGAGGACGCCGCTGCGGCGGCCACACTGTATGGTCAGCTTTCCGGGGCGGTGTATTCCGCCTGCGGGGTGTTGTTTGGAATGACAAATTGCAAGAGGAAGGCCGTCACTGTCGATCTGGACTACAGCGCCCCTGAAAACCTGGTTGACTTTTCCGCCAGGGTGTCCGTCCGTCCCCTGTCCGTATTGAAAGAGGGTCTCTCTCTTCTGATAAAGGGCTTCCCGGTGTTGAGAAAGCTGCTTGGCGCCGGCGGGCCAAAAACGAAGCTGAAAGGAAAGGTGAGCGTCAATGAGTGACAGCAGCAAAGTAAACGAGGTCTTGAACGTGACCATGGAAAAGGTTAAGCAGTTGGTGGATACGGATACCGTCATCGGTGAGCCCATCTCTACCCCGGATGGTACCACTGTCATCCCCATTTCCCGGGTGAGCTACGGCTTTGCCTCCGGCGGGTCCGACCTGCCCTCCAAGAGCCAGCCGGCCTCCGGCCTTTTCGGCGGCGGCAGCGGCATTGGGGTCACTATCGTCCCCATCGCTTTTTTGGCAATCTCCAACGGCAGCGTGCGCATTTTGCAGATCGAGCCCTACACCACTCCGGTGGATCGCGCTCTGGAAAAGGTGCCCGAGGTGGTGGATAAGATCACAGCGCTGTTCCGCAAGGACGGCAAGGGAGAGACGGAAGAGGAAACTCCCGCCCCGGAAGAAGCAAAGACGGAAACGCCCGAAAAGACCGACTGACCGCATATTCCGCCGCCCCTGACGCATATTCATGCCAGAGGCGGTGATGGATTTGTTCAGAAAACATTTAACGAGGGCAGTGTCGATCCTGGCGGCGTTGGCGCTCCTGCTCCCTGTGGCGCCGGCAGCCAATGCTGACGATGCCGCTCTTTCCCTGTCTGCGGAAAGCGCGGTGCTCCTCTCCGCGGATACCGGAACGGTGCTGTATGAGAAAAACGGCACGGAGCGCCGCTCCATGGCCAGCACCACGAAGATCATGACAGCTCTTCTGACCTTGGAGGAGGCTGAGCGCTCCGGCGACCCGTCGGTGGACATCACCGGGGAAATGGTGGCGGTGGAGGGCTCCTCCATGGGTTTGCAGGCAGGCGACAAATTGACCCTTTCCAGCTTGGCGGCCGGGATGCTTTTGGCCTCCGGCAATGACGCGGCCAACGCCGCCGCCCTGTATCTGGATGGCTCCCAGGAGGAGTTTGCCAAGCGCATGAATCGCCGGGCGGAAGAAATGGGACTATCGGACACCCATTTTGTCACGCCCTCCGGGCTGGATGACGAGGAGCATTATTCCACAGCCATGGATATGGCGCTGCTTGCCCGTGAGGCCCTGAAAAACGACTGGTTTAAGCGCCTTTGCGGCAGCTCCACCTACCAGGTGGAGTTTTTGGAGCCGGAAAAGCGGGTGAGTTACACGAACCACAACAAACTCCTGCGCCAATACGAAGGCTGCATCGGCGTGAAGACCGGCTTTACCAATAAATCCGGCCGGTGCCTTGTGTCCGCCGCCCAGCGCGACGGCGTTACGCTCATCGCAGTGACGTTGAACGCCCCGGACGACTGGAACGACCACACAAAGCTTTTAGACTACGGCTTTTCCAGAATGGAGAGCGTCTCCTTCAGCGGCGTCGGTTTCTCCGCCCAGATGCCGGTAGTGGGCGGAACGGCGGAAAACGTGGAGGTATCCGGCGGCGAGGGCGGCTCCGTCTGCCTGCCAAAGGAGGCGGCGGGCCGGGTGACACGGAAGATCCTGCTGCCCACCTTTTGTTACGCCCCGGTAAATCAGGGCGACAGGGTAGGGGAGCTGAAATATTATCTGGATGGCACACCCATTTACAGCGTGCCGGTTTATGCCGATGAGGACGTGCCCTTTCAGCCCAAGGAGCCAGGCTTTTGGGAGCGGCTGTTCGGTAAGGGCGGATAAGGGAGGAAGGGACAAACGATATGTCGGAAAAAAGCAGAGTGCAGAAGATATTGGCGGACTGCGGCGTGGCCTCCCGCCGGAAAGCGGAGGAACTGATCGCCGCCGGGCGTGTGACGGTCAACGGCATGCCCGCGCAGCTGGGCGACAGCGCCATTCCCGGCAAAGACATCATCGCGGTGGACGGGCAAAGGGTCTCTTCGTCCGAAGAAAAGGTCTATTTTGCCCTGCATAAGCCAAGAGGGTTCGTCACCACCATGCACGACGAGCACGACAGGCGCTGCGTGGCCATGCTGGTGGAGGATATCCCGGAGCGGGTCTACCCTGTGGGCCGCCTGGATAAGGACTCTGAGGGCCTGCTGCTGATGACCAACGACGGGGAGCTTGCCAACCTTGCGGCCCACCCCAGCACCCACGTGGCAAAGACCTACCGGGTCACGGTGCGGCCCGGCGTCAAGGAAGATCAGCTGAATCGCCTTTCCTCCGGCGTGGAGATTGACGGCAGGATGACGGCCCCGGCAAAGGTCAGGGTGCTGCAGCAGCAGCCCGGTCGGGCGGTGCTGGAAATCGTGCTGTACGAGGGCCGCAACCGGGAGATACGCAAGATGTGCGAGGCGCTCCATTTGGAGGTGGCCCGCTTGAAGCGGACGGCCATTGGGCCGGTGCGCCTGGGAATGCTGCAGCAGGGAAAGCACCGGGAGCTGACAAAGGAAGAGGTCGATGGGCTGTTTGCCCAGGCAAGGAAGAGGCAGAAAGGGAAGGGATCGTTGCAATGATACAGGTGCTGCCCATGGAAGACCGGGAACGGGAAAAGAAGCTGTTGGATGGAATAGAGGGGGAAGGCGAGCGCCGCGTCCTGATGATGACGGACCGGGGAGAGGAGACCGGCTGGGCCGCCGTTTCGCTTGATAAAGGCGTCCTGCGTATTCTTAAGCTCACCGCCATCGGGTATGATTTTTCCCGCAAGCCCCAGGGAGAGGAGGCTTTCATCCTCGATACGCTGGTGCGTTCCGCCGCCTCTTACGGGGAGAATTTCGGCGCGGCATTTATCGAAACGGCCTTTCCCGATTTTTTCGGCTTCTTCGCGGCCAGGGGGTTTGAAACGGACGATTCCCATGCCTTTACCCCCATGAGCACCATCGTGAAATATGAGTGATAAACAAGCGTGGCGGGGCCTCACCCGCCACGCTTTTCTGCGCGGCGCTTTCTTGAAAAATCCTTAAAATTCTTTGAATTAACGGAAAATTAGTTGCATTGAACGGCGAGAAATGGTAAAATCTTTATTTGGTGGAGCTTGTCTATTTTCAATTTACATCACCGGGAAGGCAGATGATGGCACATATGCTGAAGAGTATGACCGGCTATGGACGGAACGAGACCGTTTCCGGC
Source organism: uncultured Acutalibacter sp. (assembly GCA_964648555.1). Classification (GTDB taxonomy): domain Bacteria; phylum Bacillota; class Clostridia; order Oscillospirales; family Acutalibacteraceae; genus Acutalibacter. Next base: position 29,910 of record CAZYLJ010000001.1, on the reverse strand, counting down.
GGCCGCCATATCATATTTGAAATTCGCTCGGTCAACCACAAGTTTTTTGAGTTCAATTCCCGTCTTCCCCGTGGGTACCTGTTTTTGGAGGACAGGCTGAAGGCCTATATTCAAAGTCGGATATCCCGGGGCAAGGTGGATGTATATCTTCAAATCGACGCCCTGGAAGAGGCCGGCGTCCAGGTGCTGGTCAACGATTCTCTGGCCGGGGCGTATGTCAAGGCCCTGCGGGAGATGAAGGACAGGTACGACCTGCGGGATGATGTTACCCTGTCGCTGCTCACCCGGTACCCGGACCTCCTTTCCGTGAGCAAGGCCCCGGAGAACGAGGACGAGGTCTGGCAGGCGGTGCAGGCCGCCGCCGAACCGGCGCTCGATTCCTTCCTCGCCATGCGCGGGGCGGAGGGAGAACGGCTGAAGGCGGATATTCTGCAAAAGGCGGGCAATATCGAAGCCCTGGTCGGCAAGGTGGAGGAGACCACCCCGGAGACCATCAAAGAGTACCAGTCGCGGCTGAAGGAGAAGATCGAGGAGCTTTTGGGCGACAACCGGTTTGACGAGCAGCGTGTGCTGACAGAGGTGGCCGTGTTCGCCGACAAGGTCGCCGTAGATGAGGAGACCGTCCGCCTGCGCAGCCATATCAGGCAGCTGCACGCTTTGCTGGAAGCGGAGGAGCCTGTGGGCAGAAAGATCGACTTTCTGGTACAGGAGATGAACCGGGAGGCCAACACCATCGGCTCCAAGTCCGTCAATTCGAAGATCGCGTACTGCGTGGTGGACTTGAAGGCTGAGATCGAAAAGATCCGGGAACAGGTACAGAACGTGGAATAAACAGAAAGGGAGGCGATCCCCTTGCGCCTTATCAACATCGGCTTTGGCAATATGGTTTCCGCCGGAAAGGTGGTGGCCGTGGTCAGCCCGGATTCCGCTCCTATCAAGCGCATTGTGCAGGAGGCCAGGGACAAGGGCATTTTGATCGACGCAACCTTTGGCCGCCGCACTAAAGCAGTGCTCATCATGGACGGCGGCACGGTGGTGCTGTCGGCCATCCTGCCGGAGACTGTGGCCGGCAGGTTCAATGAAAAGGACGCCCAAACGGCGGGAGAGGAGCGGGAAAATGAGTAAGGGCCTGCTCGTGGTGCTCTCTGCGCCCTCCGGCGGAGGAAAGGGCACCATTTTAAAAGAGCTTTTCCAGCGGGACGACAACCTGCGGCTTTCTGTTTCCGCCACAACCAGGGCCCCCAGGTCCGGCGAGGAAAACGGGAAGCAGTATTACTTTATCACCCGGGAGGAGTTTGAACGGCTGATCTCAGAAGGAAGGATGCTGGAGCACGCCGAATATGTGGGCAATTATTACGGTACGCCCAAAGCCCCGGTGGAGGAATGGACCGCCCAGGGCCTGGATGTGATTTTGGAGATCGAGGTGCAGGGCGGCGCTCAGGTGAAAAAGCTCATGCCGGAGTGCGTGTCGATCTTTGTTTCTCCGCCCTCCATGGCGGTGCTTTCCGAGCGTCTGCACGGCCGGGGAACTGAGGACGAGGCCATCTTGCAGAAGCGCCTGAAGAAGGCCAGAGAGGAAATACCGCACGCGAAAGAGTACGATTACGTTGTCTGCAACGACCGTCTGGAGGACGCCGTGGAGGATATCCGGGCCATCCTGCGGGCGGAGAAATTAAAATACAGCAGAAATACAGATTTTACAGAAAGGGTGTTGCACGATGCTGAAACCGTCCGCTAACAAAATTCGCACGCCTCATCAAAGCGCCTACTCTCTGGTGATTGCCGTGGCAAAGCGTGCCCGCGAGATCACCGATGAGGCCCAGGAAAATGGGGAGGTCCTTACCGAAAAACCGGTAGACCTGGCCGTCCGCGATTTTGTCAACGACAAATACAAGATCATTGAGCCGGAATCCTTCGAGGAAGATGAGTGAACCGCTTCTCGTCCAGGCGGCGGTGGAGAACACCGTTTATCATTTTGATAAGCTGTTCACCTACGCCGTGCCGGAGGAGCTGAAGGACAAGGCCGTGCCCGGCGTCCGCGTTACCGTGCCCTTTGGCGCGGGGAACCGGGAGAGGGTGGGCGTCATCTTTTCCTTGGGTGGCCAGTCCGCCTCCGGCGTCAAGGCCATCCGCTCCGTTATCGACCGGGAGCCTGTCCTTTCCCCTCAAATGCTGGAGCTGGCCCTGTGGATGAAAGAGCGCTATTACTGCACCCTGTTTGAGGCCGTCAAGCTGATGATCCCCACCGGGCTTCACTTCCGCCTGCGGGACAGCTTTCTGTTGAGCCCTGATTTCAAGGATTTTGACCGGGAGGAGTATACGCCCGTCCAGTGGCAGATCATCCTTTATTTGCGGGAGGCCGGCAAGTCTGTTTCTCAACAGGCCATCGCCGACAAGCTGGGCGTTTCGCCGGAGTCTCCGGATCTCAAGCAGCTTTTGGAGCGGGGCATCGTCTGCAAGGTGAATATCGCCGCAAGCAGGATCAAGGACGCCGTATCAAGGATGGTGCGCCCTGTTGCCGATTTCGACGGAAAGCTCACCCCGCGCCAGCAGGAGGTCTATCGCGTCCTCACCGACGTGGGGGAGGCCTCAGAAAAAGAACTTTGCTATTTTACCGGCGTTACATCCGCCGTGGTAAAGGCCCTGGAAAAGAAGGGCGCGGCGGAAATATTTGAGTACGAGATCTACCGCAGGCCGGAATATTTCGGCGGCGAAGAGGATCCGCGTCCTCTGGCACTTTCCCCCGACCAGCAAAAGGTCTTTGACAGTCTGCTTTCCGAATACTGCGATGCTTCCGCCCCCCGGTGCTCCCTGCTTTACGGCGTTACCGGCAGCGGCAAGACCTCCGTTTATCTGAAACTCATCGAGGCTGTTCTGAAAGAGGATAGGGGCGTCATCGTCATGGTGCCGGAAATTTCCCTTACCGCCCAGACCATTGGCCAGTTCCGCCAGGCCTTCGGCGACAGCATCGCCGTCATTCACAGCGGCCTTTCTCTGGGAGAGCGGATGGACGAGTGGAAGCGTGTCAAGCGGGGAGAGGCCAGGATCGTGGTCGGTACCCGTTCCGCCGTATTCGCGCCGGTGCGGGATCTGGGCCTCATCGTGATAGATGAGGAGCAGGAGCACACCTACAAATCGGAGTCCAGCCCCCGGTACGACGCCAGGGAGGTGGCAAGATGGCGCTGCTGGAAGGAAAACGCCTTCTGCCTGCTTTCCTCGGCCACGCCCTCTGTGGAGTCCTTCCGCTTGGCAAAAGAGGGCCGCTACGGCTTTCATACGCTGGAAAGCCGCTTTGGCGAGGCAAAAATGCCGGAGGTACGGCTCATCGACATGAACGGGGATTCCGCACCCGGCGAAGATCGCGCCATCGGTGATACTCTCGCCCGGGCGTTGGTGGAAAATTTTCAGGCACACCGCCAGTCCATCATCCTTTTGAATCGCCGGGGCTACCACACCTTTGCATCCTGCGGCGACTGCCACGAGGTGATCGCCTGCCCCAACTGCAGCATTTCCCTGACCTATCACAGCGCCAATCATCGGCTGATGTGTCACTACTGCGGCTATTCCGCCCCTTTTACCACGAAATGCCCCTCCTGCGGCAGCGACAAGGTCTCCTTCCGTGGTCTGGGCACTCAGCGGGCGGAGGAGCAGCTGCAGAATCTTTTGCCGGAGGCCCGTGTCCTGCGGGTGGATACCGACTCCGTGGCGGCGCGGTTTTCCCTGGAAAAGAAGCTGGAGCAGTTCGCGCGGGGAGAGTACGATGTGATGGTGGGCACCCAGATGGTGGCAAAGGGCCTCGACTTTGAAAATGTGACCCTGGTCGGCGTGCTCTCGGCCGATCAATCCCTATACAGCGATGACTTTCGCAGCAGCGAGCGGACGTTTGATCTGTTGACCCAGGTGGTGGGCCGGGCCGGGAGAGGGAAATATCCCGGTACCGCCATTATCCAGACCTACTCGCCGGAAAACCCGGTCTTACACCTGGCCGCCCGGCAGGACTACTTCGGCTTTTACGAGCAGGAGATGGGCTTCCGGCAGGCGATGCTTTACCCGCCCTTTGTGGACCTGCTCATCATCGGCTTTGTGGGCGTGAGGGAATCCCTGGTGCGTGGGGCCGCCGAGACCTTCCTGCGGATGCTGGGGGAGCTTGCCCAAAAAGAGTACGGCGACCTGCCCCTGCGGGTACTGCGGCCCTCTCCGGCGGCGGTGGCCCGTATGGGAGGCAAATACCGCTACAAACTCATCGTCAAGTGCAGGAACACCGCCCGTTTCCGCCAGATGGCCGCCCGGCTGCTGACCGAGTTTTCCACACTGCGGGAGTTTCAGCAGGTGACAGCCTACGCGGACGCAAACCCCTATCGCATCCTGTAGGGGGAATCGAAGAAAAAGGAGATACAACATGGCGATTCGGAACATTGTGAAATTTGGAGACAAGGTGCTGGAAAAGGAGTGCCGGCCCGTAGAAAGCTTTGACGAGCGGCTTTCTCAGCTTTTGGACGATATGAAGGAGACCTTGGCCGACGCCAACGGAGCAGGTCTTGCCGCGCCCCAGGTGGGTGTTCTGCGCCAGGTGTGCGTGGTAGATGTGGGCGAGGGCCCGATCGAGCTTGTAAACCCGAAGATCATCAAAACGGAGGGGGAACAGACCGGCACAGAGGGCTGCCTCTCCTACCCGGACAAATGGGGTGTCGTCACCCGGCCCATGAAGGTCACGGTCAAGGCCCAGGACAGGAACGGCAAGCACTTTAAGGTGATGGGGGAGGGCCTGTGCGCCCGGGCCTTCTGCCACGAGATCGACCACCTGCACGGGGTGCTGTTCACCTCTCACGCTACCCGCATGATGACCACCGAGGAGCTGGAGGCGGAGGCCGCCAAAAACAATGACAGCAAGGAGGACTGACGCCTATGCGCCTTGTATTTATGGGTACGCCGGACTTTGCCGTGCCTTCCCTGCAAAGGCTGCTGGATCGAGGCGATGAGGTCTGCGCCGTGTTTACCCAGCCGGATAAGCCCAGGGGCCGGGGGCATAAGTTACAGCCGCCGCCGGTCAAGGAGCTGGCCGAGAGGTATGGCATACCCGTTTATCAGCCTTCCACACTGAGGGATGAAGCGGTGCGGGAAATGATCCGTTCCCTGTCGCCGGAGGCCATTATCGTGGCGGCCTACGGCAAATTGCTTCCGAAGGCTGTGCTGGATATCCCGCCCTGGGGCTGCATCAATGTGCACGGCTCCCTTCTGCCAAAGTACCGGGGGGCGGCGCCCATCCAGTGGGCGGTCATCAACGGGGAGAAAATCACTGGCGTCACCACAATGGTCATGGCCGAGGGCATGGACACCGGGGATATGCTGCTAAAGGCCGAAACGGAGATCGGGCCGGAGGAGACCGCCGGGGAGCTTTTCGACCGATTGAAAGACCTGGGCGCCGAGCTTTTGGGCGAGACCTTATCCCAGCTGGAGCAGGGAACCTTGACCCCCACGCCCCAGAATGAGCAGGAGGCAACCAAAGCCCCTATGCTTACAAAAGAACTGTCACAAATCGAATGGGCCCGCCCGGCCCGGGAACTGCACGATCTGATCCGGGGCCTGAACCCCTGGCCCTGCGCGATCGCTTTCTTAGAGGGCAGGCGCTTAAAGCTGCTGTCCGCCCGGGTGAAAGAGGGGCGTGGGGAGCCCGGCACCGTGGAATCGACGGAGGACGGGATGACCGTCTACTGCGGGGAAGGCGCGCTGCTCATTACCGAGCTGCAAGGGGAGAACGGGAAACGCATGGGCGGCAAAGAGTACCTTTTGGGCCACCCGGTAAAGCCGGGGGCCCGGATGGAATAAACGACGCAAAGGGAAATGTATGAAAGAAACTGCCAGAACCGTGGCGCTTGACGCCCTGCTTCAAATGGAGCAAAACGACGGCTATTCTAATCTTGTCATTGACAAAGCGCTGAAAGAGGCGAACCTCGACCGGCGTGACGCCGCCCTGTGTTCCGCCATCTTTTACGGTGTGCTGGAAAAGCGCCTGACGCTGGACTATTATCTTGACAGGTGCCTGCGTGAGCCGGGCAAAAAAATGGACAAGACCGCTAAAATGGCGCTGCGGTGCGGTGCGTATCAGATACTGTACCTTGACCGGGTGCCGGACTCTGCCGCCGTGAATGAGACGGTGAACGCCGTCAAGGCGGGGAGGAAGGCGGCCCTCGCGGGGCTGGTCAACGGGGTGCTGCGAAACCTGATCCGGCAGAAGGAAAGCCTTTCCCTGCCGGAGGGAAACGGCTTGCATGAGCTGAGCGTGCGGTATTCTGTGCCGGAGGGTCTCATTTCTCTTTGGCAAAAGGCTTACGGGCCGGAAACGACTGTAAAGCTGCTGAAAGCCTTTCAGGAAAAGCCGGAGCTTTACATCCGTGTAAACACCCTGAGAACGGGAATGGCGGAATTGAACGATGCCCTTTCACAGCGGGGCATTGAACTGGAAGAGCTGGCCGCCCCAAAGGGATGCGCCATTTTAAAAAACTGCGGCGATCCTGCCGCCCTGCTGGAATTTGCAGACGGTCTCTACCATGTGCAGGATCTTTCCGCCCAGGCCGTTTGCGAGGTGCTCGACCCCCGGCCGGGAGAGACCGTCATCGACTGCTGCGCCGCACCCGGCGGCAAGACTTTTACCCTTTCAGAGCGCATGGGGAACAGGGGAAGGGTGCTGGCCCTTGACCTTTACCCCGCCCGTGTTCGCCTCATCGCGGAGGGGGCCAATCGGCTGGGCATTGTAAATATCTCAACCAAAGCGCTTGACATGACAAAACCTCTTAAGGGGCTGCCAATGGCCGATAAGGTTCTGTGCGACGTGCCCTGCTCCGGCTTCGGCGTGATACGCAGAAAGCCTGAGATACGCGGCAAAAATTTGCAGGAGCTGCGGGAGCTGCCCGCACTGCAATATGAGATACTGCGAAGCGCTTCTTCACTTGTCAAGCCCGGCGGCGCGCTGCTTTATTCCACCTGTACGCTGAACCCGGCGGAAAACGGCGAGGTGGCGGAACGCTTTTTAAGAGAAACCAACGGTTTTACGCCGAGAAAAATAGATGTGCCGGCGGGCTTCTCCCGCTGTGTGGAGGAGCCGGAGCACCATTTGACCATCATGCCCTTTGCCGGGGGCTCAGACGGCTTTTTCGCGGCTATGTTCCAACGGAAAAGCTGAAGCGGAGAAACACCTGTGAGAAAAGCAGATATCAAATCCATGACATTAACGGAGCTGCGGGCGGCCTTTTTAAACGCCGGGCTTCCCAAATACCGGGCGGAGCAGGTCTACCGCTGGCTCCATCGGGGCGTCAGTCAGTTTTCCCAGATGACCGACCTGCCGAAAGAATTGCGGGAACAGCTTGATGAAGCCTGTGAGATTGCCTGGGCGGAAACAGAGCTGAAGCGGGTCTCGAAGGATGGCACCGTAAAGTATCTGTTCCGCTTAAACGACGGCGAGCATATAGAATCCGTCCTCATGCGGTACCATTACGGAACTTCTATTTGCATTTCTACCCAAGTTGGGTGTAAAATGGGATGTACCTTTTGTGCCACCGGGAAAAGCGGCTTCTCCCGAAACCTTGCCCCATCTGAGATACTTTCCCAGGTGCAGGCGGCTTCTCTGGACGAGGGGGAAAGGATCTCTCACATCGTGCTGATGGGCATGGGCGAGCCCCTGGACAATTACGAAAATGTCCTCCGCTTTTTAGAGCTTGTCTCCTCCCCGGAGGGGATGAACGTCGGCATGAGGCACATTTCCCTTTCCACCTGCGGCATTGTCGATAAAATTTACGACCTGGCGGACAGGAAATTGCAGCTTACCCTCTCGGTGTCGCTCCACGCACCCAATGATGAGATCAGAAGCCGTACCATGCCGGTAAACAAAAAGTGGAACGTAGAAGAGCTCTTAAAGGCCTGCCGATATTACGCAGCGGCAACGGGCCGACGTATTTCCTTTGAGTATGCCATGATACAGGACGTGAACGACACGGACGATTGCGCCAGAGAGCTTGCCGCCCGGCTTAAAGGGATGCTCTCCCACGTGAATCTGATCCCGGTAAACGACGTGACGGGCGCCGGATATCGGAAAAGCGATCCGGGCCGCCAAAAGCGTTTTGTTTCCATCCTGGAGTCCCAGGGCGTTACCGCCACGGTGCGCAGGACCCTGGGCTCAGATATTGAAGCTTCCTGCGGGCAGCTGAAACGAAAAGTAGAAGGAGGGATTGGACATGAGAGTTGATTTCCGCACGGACATCGGGGCTGTCAGGCAGTCAAACCAGGACTCCTGCGAATGCGGTCTCTTTTCCCCGGACAGCGCCTGGGCCATCGTCTGCGACGGCATGGGCGGCGCCAACGGCGGCAATGTGGCAAGCTCTGTGGCGCTGGAAAAGATGAAGGAGCTCCTGACCACCGGATTTGACGAGAACATGAGCCGGGAAAACATCAAGGCTTTGATGCTCAACGCCCTCGCGAAAGCCAACGACGCGGTCTATTCCATGTCTATGAAGCAAAGCAACCTGCGGGGCATGGGCACCACAGGCGTGCTGCTCATCGCCGCAAAGGGGCTTCTGCATGTGGCTCATGTGGGTGACAGCCGGGCATATCTCAGGGATAAGGACGGCCTGCGGCAGATTACCGTGGACCACTCCTATGTGCAGGACTTGGTAAACCTTGGGCAGATCACCAAGGAAGAGGCCAGGTTCCATCCTCAGAGGAATATCATCACCCGGGTGCTGGGCGTTCACGAGGAGGTCAGCTGTGATTATTCCGTGTTCGATTTTATTCCCGGCGACCTGGCCCTGGCCTGCTCCGACGGCCTGTCAATTTACGTGGACGAGGCGCAGCTTTCCAAGTACATCGAAAAATACGGGCAAGACGGTAAGGCGCTTTCAGACGAGCTGATAAAATTCGCCGTAAAAAGCGGCGGTTCAGATAACATCACGGTGGCCGTTATCAACAACGGCTAAGCTCCAAAATGAAAAGAAAGGTTGGTAATCCTTATGGAAGATAAGTTCATCGGAAAGCGGCTGGACGGCAGATACGAAATTCACGACCTGATCGGCGCGGGAGGCATGGCCTGCGTGTACCGCGCCTACGACAGAGTGGAGGACCGCTGGGTCGCCATTAAAATTTTGCGGGAGGAGTTCTCCAACAACAGCGACTTCCTGCGGCGCTTCCGCAATGAGTCCAAGGCTATCGCCATGCTGTCCCATCCCAATATCGTCAAGGTCTACGATGTCAGCTTTGGAGATCAGATCCAGTACATTGTCATGGAGTACATTGATGGCATCACCTTAAAGCAGTATATCGAGCAGGAGGGTGTCATTCGCTGGAACGAAGCGGTGCACTTCACCTCCCAAATCCTTATGGCCCTGGAGCACGCCCACAGCAAGGGCATCATCCACAGGGACATCAAGCCCCAAAACATCATGCTGCTGCAAAATGGCACCATCAAGGTGGCCGATTTCGGCATTGCCCGGTTCCTGCAAAGCGAGACCACCACCATGACCGACAAGGCCATCGGCTCGGTGCACTATATCGCGCCGGAGCAGGCCAAGGGAGATTATATCACCGACAAGGCCGATATTTACTCCGTGGGCGTCATGCTGTACGAGATGCTCACCGGCAAGCTGCCCTTTGAGGCCGACAACGCCGTTTCCGTTGCTCTGATGCAGCTTCAGGCAAAGCCCGTCATGCCCAGAGAGCTGAATCCCGGCATCCCCAGAGGGTTGGAGCAGATCACCATGCGGGCCATGGAAAAGAATCCGATAGACCGGTTCCAGTCCGCCGGAGAAATGCTGGACGATCTGGAGCAGTTCCGCCGAAACCCCAACATGGTGTTCCGCTACGACACCCAGGCCGGCATTTCCTCTTACAGCGACCAGCGGCAGCAACCTACTTACGACCAGCAGCCCGCCCGGTTCACGCCGGACTACAACGATGAATACGAATATGAGGAAGAGCTCATGCGCTCCCGCAAGCAGGCAAAGGGCGCCATGGTCATTAAGGGCATTGTGGTGGCGCTGATTATCGTCGGCATTGCCGTGGGTGCCGTATGGCTGATGAACAACTGGGATAATCTGTTGGAGCAGTCCGAGGACGAGCAGGTGGAGACGCCGAACTTTGTGGGCATGATCTACCAGGACATCATCTCCAACCCGGAGTATACGGAGAACTTCACCTTTAAGACTGTGGAGGGCAACGACCCGGAGAAGCAGCCCGGCGAGGTCATGCAGCAGTCTCCCAAGGACGGCCTGATGGTAAAGAAGGGCCGGGAGATCGAGCTGACGGTAAACGGGGAGATCAAAACGGTGACAGTGCCCGACGTGACGAACTATTCCCAGGCGGACGCCATCGCCCTGTTGAAGGAAATGAATCTTGGGTTTAAATCGGAAAGCGTGGCGGACGACGAGATCGAAGTGGGCAAGGTGGTGTCCACCGACCCCGCAAAAGACACCGAGGTGAAAGAGGGCACCGTCATCACCCTGAAGGTCAGCAGCGGCCCCGCCAAGAAGAAGGTCAAGGTGCCCGACAACCTGAAGAACGACCTGCTTTATAATGTGACCGCCGCGTTGGAGGACGCCGGCCTGCAGGTGGGCGAGATCATTCGGGACGACAACAGCACCCTTGAGCAGGATATCGTCATCAGCACCAATCCGGAATCCGGCACTGAGGTTTCCGAGGGCGCCACGGTGGATATCGTGGTAAGCTCCGGCAAGGGCGCGCCCAAAACGCTGTATTACAGCATGCCGCTGCCTTCCGGCGTGGATCACGACGTGCAGGTGGTGGTGTACCGCAACGGCACCCAGACGGAAAGCAATACCGTAAATCCGGCCTACGCCGGTACGTATAATCTGACCTTTAGCGGTACCTCCGGCACAGAGCGTATCGTTGTGCAGCTGGACGGCCAGATGTATATGCAGCTTGACTTCAACTATGATTCCCAGCAGGTCACTGTGACGGAGACCGGGACCTATGTTTCACCCAATGAAGGCGGCGACGATCCGACTTCCTCTGCCGTCGTCGGCACTGGTGACGTGAGCCCGGAATAGCTTTATGGAACTGACTGGTTTGATCCGCAAGGGGATCGGCGGCTTTTACTATGTGGAGGCCGCCGACGCCCTGTATACCTGCACCGCCCGGGGCCGCTTTCGGAAAGAGCATGTTTCTCCAAGCGCGGGAGACAAAGTGCGCTTCTCTCTTGGTGAGGACGGCACTGGGGCCATCGAGGAGATACTGCCCCGAAAGAATTTCCTGGTGCGGCCCCCAGTGGCCAACCTGGACCGCCTGTTTGTGGTCTCCTCTGTCCGCGAGCCTTTCCCGGACGCGTTGGTCATCGATAAGACCATTGCCGCCGCAGAGATGAGGGATATCGAGCCTGTGGTGGTGTTTACAAAGACAGATCTGAAGGGCTGCGCCGAGTTAAAAAGTGCCTACGATACGGCGGGCATTCCCTGCGTGGTGGCGTCCTCCGTTACAGGCGAGGGCGTGGAAGAGGTGCGCGCCCTGCTTGCCGGAAAGGTCTCCGCTTTTACCGGAAATTCCGGCGTGGGGAAGTCCACCCTGTTAAATGCCCTGTTCCCTGAGCTCCAATTAAAAACGGGGGAGATCAGCCAAAAGCTGGGCAGGGGCCGCCACACCACCCGAGAGGTGGAGCTCTACAAATTCGGCCCTGACAGCTATGTAGCAGACACTCCCGGCTTTTCCACCTTTGACGCGGAGCGCTATCAGCTGACTGACAAGGAACAGCTGGCCTGGGCGTTCCGGGAGTTTCGCCCCTATCTGGGCGAATGTATGTTTACCTCCTGCTCTCACACCTGTGAGAAGGGCTGCGCTGTGCTTTCGGCCCTGAAAGAGGGGAAGATCGCCCAAAGCCGTTTTGACAGTTACATTGCCATGTACCAAGAGATAAAGGATGTGAAGCAGTGGCAGCTGAAAGACAAAAATGTATGATCCTGGGCGCCTCGCCAATAGAGAGCGGCCGTATCTTTCGAGAGTATGACCCCCGGGAGCACTATGTCATCTGCGCGGACGCCGGGTTTGAGACCGCCCAAAAGTATAAGATCCGGCCCGACCTGATCGTGGGCGATTTCGACTCTGCCAGGCAGCAGCTGCCCGCCGGGGTAAAAGCCGTCTCCCTGCCGGTGAAAAAGGACGTGACCGACACCATGTACGCGGCAATCCGGGGCTTGTCAAAGGGCTTCCGGCAGTTCGTCCTGGTGGGGTGTCTTGGCGGCGCACGGTTCGACCACTCTCTGGCCAATTTCGACGTGCTGCAATACCTTTCCTCTCACGGAGCCAGGGGCGTCTTGGCAGATGAGCACACCAAGGTGTTCCTCCTGCGGGATGGCCGTCTGCGCATGACTGAGGTGGCCGGGGCCACGGTCTCCGTGTTCCCCTATAACGGCGCCTCCTGCTGCGTAAGCTATTCCGGTCTGGAATACCCCCTAACGCGGGCAACCCTCACCTGCGGGGGCTTTGTCATGGGCGTCAGCAACCGGGTGGTAAAGGACGTCGCGGAGATCAGGGTCCACAGCGGTACCGCTCTCGTGGTCATCTATCAGCCGTAACACTTTTTCCCGCTGCGTATATACTGTATTGAACGGCAAAACCGGCGTACAGCCAGCGGAGATGATATCTGTGCCGAAGCTCAACTGCAAACCGAATTTCAACAGCACCTGCTTTAAGGATCATCAAAGCCGGTGCATGTGCGCCATCTGCTTTGGCCTTGGTATGTCGCTTTCCTGCTTCTGCCCTGTGGGTCTGACACTGTTCCTGTCTGCGGTGATCATGGTCGCGCTGGGCATCTCGCTGCTGCGCCACTAACGGAGGTAATCTGGATGAAAGTGATCGTGGTGGAGAAACGCAAGGGCTTCTGGGCTTTTTTCCTGAGAAGGCTTTACGGGGTCAAAAAAGTGACGGAGTGACCAAAAAAACATAGCTCTTATACAGGCGTCCTCGCCGGATTTTTCCGCGGGGGCGCCTGTTTTGCATAAAATCCATGTCCGCGCATAGATATTGGGTAGAAAAAGCAAAGGAGAGGTACCGCATGCAGGCAAAAATAAAGACTCAGCCCTTCGACTATTTTGACCCGGTATTTGACGGTGCGTTCGAAGCGCCGATTGACACCGAATACAATCTGCCGGACTACTGCCCGGACATCCAGAAGCTATTAAAATGCCAGGTGTCGCCGGAGATATCCTCTTACCTTATTACGGAGGACGCCCTGACCTGCGACGGCGTCTGCGACATCCGGGTACTGTACCTGGACGCGAAAGGCGACTGCGTTCGGTGCTGCGACTTCACCAAGGACTTTTCCGCCTCCGTGAAGATCAGGGCCGGGGAGGAAAAGGCGGTGGCCTGGGTGCAGGCTGCCGTGGATCATATGACCTGCCGGGCGGTCAGCGCCCGGCGTATCGATCTGCATGCCGCTGTAGCCATCAAGGCGTTGGCGGTGGCACAGAAGCAGGAGCAGGTCACCTGCGGCATCGAGGACGAAACGGTGGAGAAGCTCACCAGCTCTTATTCAGCCTCCCAGGCGGTCAACGCCTTGTGCCACCAGTTCACCGTGGAGGACGACCTGGCCCTGAAAAACGGCAAGCCGCCCATTGAGACCATTCTGCGCAGGGGCGTTTCCTGCCGTGTCGGCGACTGCCGCCTGTCCGACGGTGTCCTGACGGTCAATGGCACGGTGGATGTTTCCTTTCTCTATCTTTCCGCCGTGGATGGAACCACTGTGGAAAAAATGAGCGCCTCCATCGATTTCAGCCAGGCCATTGACTGCAATGGAGCCAGTGAGGACTGCCTCTGCAATTTGAAGGCCACAGTAGGGGAGTGTAGCATCCAGCCCAGGGAGGACGACATGGGTGAGAACACCGGCGTCGGCGTAGTGGCGAAAATTTTCCTGGCGGCGTTTCTCTACAGGCCCTGCGAGGTGGAGATCATCGACGACGCCTACTCCGTCCGTGCCCCCTTGACCTTGCGCTATGCCCAAAGCTCCTTTATGCAGGCGGAGGGCGTCCACAGTGAGGTGCTGAAAAAGAAATGCGTCCTTACCACCCAGGAGGATGAGATCGAAAAGATACTGGACCTCTGGTGTGAGCAGGAAAGCGTGCAGACCACCTGCGAAAAGGGAAAGCTCACCTACCGGGTGCGCTGCACCGTGTGCATGCTCTACCTGGGCTGCCAGGGCAGAACGCTGTACGCCGAGAAGAGCTTCGACTACAACTGTACTTCCGAGATCGAGGGAAACACAGCCCGGAAAACGGAGACCTCGTCCCATACGAATCTCTGGGAATACCGCATCACCAACCAGAACACGGTAGAGGTATCGGTGGAGACTTCGGTCAGTGTGTTCTTATACAGCAAGGCCCCGATCAAGTACCTGCTCTCTGCCGGCTCTGACGACGACACGCCGGTGCCCGCTCCAACGCCCCGGCTGCTGGTCTATTACGCTTCCGCCGGAGAGCGGCTTTGGGATATCGCCAAGAGCCATCGGGCCCTGCTTTCCGATCTTCGGGCCCAAAATGACCTGTACGATGAGACGGTGCCGGAAAGCCGGCCCATCATCATCCGCAACCGCGCATGACAGTAAAAATAACGCGAACAGCTTGGGAGGTAAAGTATGGAAAGCTTCAACGTATATAAAGACATCCAGGATCGCACCGGCGGCGAGATCTATGTGGGGGTGGTCGGACCGGTACGCACGGGAAAATCCACCTTCATCAAGAAGTTCATGGACACGGTGGTCATCCCAAATATTCCAGACGGTATGCAGCGGGAGCGGGCTATTGACGAGCTTCCACAGTCCGCAGCGGGCCGCACCATCATGACCACAGAGCCAAAATTCATTCCGGAACAGGCCGTGACGGTCGATCTTGACAGCGACGCCTCCTGCAGTGTGCGGATGATCGACTGTGTTGGATACATCGTGCCCAGCGCCATCGGCTACATAGAGGAGGATCAGCCCCGCATGGTGCGGACGCCCTGGTTTGAGGAGCCCATCCCCTTCAATATGGCGGCGGAGCTTGGCACCAAGAAGGTCATCACAGAACATTCCACCATCGGTCTGGTGGTCACTACGGATGGCAGCATCAGCGACATCCCCCGGGAGGAGTACGAGGAGGCGGAGGAGCGCGTTATTGAGGAGCTGGAGCAGTGCGGCAGACCCTATGTGGTACTGCTGAACTGCGTGGATCCGACACTTCCTTCTGTCAAAGACCTGGCCGACAGGCTCTGTGAAAAATACAGCGTTCCGGTGCTGCCTTTAAACTGTGTAGATGTCACCGAGCAGGACATCAAAGACGTGATCGCCAACCTGCTGTATCAGTTTCCCGTCCGGGAGGTGGAACTGGATATCCCCGGCTGGGTGGCGGCGCTGGAGCCCTCTCACTGGCTGCTTTCCAGCCTGATGGATTCCGTCAAGTCCTCCTGCCAGATCAGCAGGATGCGGGACGTCAAATCCATGCTAAAGGGCGTGGAGGGCTGCGAGTTTGTCAGAGATGTCATCCCCAGCTCCATTGACCTTGGCAGCGGCAGGAGCCGTGCGGAAATATCCATGGACCAATCGCTGTTCTACCGCATCTTGAGCGAAAAGACAGAGCTGGACATCAAGGACGAGTCAGAGCTGATGGGCCAGCTCATCGAGATGACTTCCATCAAAAAGAAATTCCAAAAGCTGCGCCAGGCTTACGACGACGTTTTGGAGACCGGCTATGGTATCGTCATGCCGGACGTGGAAGAGCTGACTCTGGAGGAGCCTCAGATATTGAAGCAGAACGGTAAGTACGGCATCCGACTGAAGGCCACCGCTCCCTCCATCCACATGATGCGCACCCAGATCAACACGGAGATCACGCCTATCGTCGGTTCCGAGCAGCACTCGGAGGAGCTGGTGATGTATCTTTTGAAGGAGTTCGAGGAGAATCCGGTTAAGATATGGGAGTCCAACATCTTCGGAAAGTCCCTCCACTCCCTTGTCAATGAGGGGATGCACAACAAGCTGTACCGTATGCCCGCCGACGCCCGGGAAAAGGTGCGGGAGACCATCGAGCGCATCATCAACGACGGCTGCAGCGGCCTGCTGTGTATTATCCTGTAATGCAGGGCCAGGCTGAATTTCAGGAAATCGAAAATCTGGGCATAGAGGAGGAGCCGGAATCTCAGGAAGCGCCGCCCGCAAAAGAAAGAGGTGGCAGCATCCTGCCATATCTCCAGCTGTTCCTGTGCGTGCTGGCCCTTCTGGCCCTGGTGTTTTTAAAGCTGACAGACAAAGAGACCTATAACAGGGTGACGGATTGGTACCGGGATGAGGCGTCAAACGTCATAGAACTGCCCGGTCTTGCTTCCGATGCACCTGCTGCGGAGACGGACGTGGGCGTTCTGCAAAGGGTGTAATATGCTGGCGGTCACTCTCGGCGGCTGCCGTGTCGAGCTTCGGTTCAGCTTCTTCGCGCTGCTTGCGTTCTGCTGCCTTTTTCTGGGGGACGCGGGCGGCGCGCCCCTGCTTTTCGCCGTTCTTTTTCACGAGGCAGCCCACATTGCCGCCCTGTTTCTGCTTCACGCCCCGCCGCGGCGGGCCTGTTTTTCTGCTTTGGGCTGCCGTCTGGTGCTGGACGAGGCTAAGCCCCTTTCCTACTTGCAAAGCGCCGCGGTGTCTCTGGCTGGGCCGATGTGCAGCCTGCTTTCCGGGGGAGCGGCCCGCCTGCTGCTTGGCGGGGAAAATACCTTTGTCATTATCAGCCTTACCCTCGGTCTGTTTCACTCCCTGCCCATCGAGCCCTTGGACGGCGGCCTGGCGCTGCGTTCTCTTCTCAGCCGTCCTCTGGGCGAGGGCCGCGCGGAAAGTCTTTCCTTCTGCCTTTCCATTTTGTTCCTGCTGCCTATCGCGGTCATGGGATTCCTCATTCTGCTGCGCACCCGTTACAATTTTACTCTGCTGGCCCTCAGCGTGTATTTGATGCTGTACCTTGTCTTAAAGCGCGATTTTTTCTCCTCCTGATTCTCTCCCCGGAGCGATATTCCGAAAGAATGCGCTGGTTGCAAACTGGGCCGAAAAGAGGTATAATAGCGGCAGCGCGGCATTTGAAAGGACAGGAAGGAGAATATCGCTGTGTATCCCAAGGAAGTGGAAAAGCTTTTATTGCAGGTGCAAAAGCCCGGCCGATATGTCGGCGGGGAATTGAACTCTACAATTAAGGATAAAAAAGACGTTGAGGTGCGGTTTGCCTTTTGCTTTCCCGATACCTATGAGATCGGCATGTCCCATCTTGGCATCAAGATCTTATATGGCGCCATGAACCAGGTACCGTATTTCTGGTGTGAGCGCGTCTATGCCCCCTGGGTGGATATGGAGGAAAAGATGCGTCAGGAGCACATACCTCTCTACGCCCTGGAAAGCGGCGACCCGGTGGGTGACTTCGACTTTATCGGCTTTACTCTGCAATATGAGCTGAGCTACACGAATGTCCTCAACATGCTTCAGCTGGCGGGCATTCCCTTAAGGAGCAAGGATCGGCCGGAGCTTTTCAATCTGGTGGTGGGAGGCGGCCCTTGCGCCTGTAACCCGGAACCCCTGGCCGACTTTTTCGACCTGTTCTTTTTGGGAGATGGAGAAGAAGTGGACATGGAGGTCATGGAGCTTTACCGCAGGTGCAAAAGGGAAGGCAAAAATAAACAGGAATTTCTGGAGCTTGCCGCGCAGATACAGGGCGTGTACGTGCCGTCCCTATACGATGTGGAGTACAACGAGGACGGCACGGTAAAGAGCTACACGCCAAAGCGCGGCGCGCCTGCAACCGTACGCAAGTGCAATATCAACGACATGGACAGCGCCTACTATCCGGATTCTTTCCCCGTGCCCATGATCGAGGTGGTCTTTGACCGCATTTCCGAGGAAGTCCTGCGGGGGTGCATCCGGGGCTGCCGGTTTTGTCAGGCCGGGTTCCTCTACCGCCCCTTTCGGGAGAAATCCATCGACACCATCGACGCCCAGTGCAAGGCCCTCTGCGCCTCCACCGGCTACGACGAGATCTCTCTTTCCTCTCTGAGCACCAGCGACTACAGCAGGCTCTTTGAGCTGATCGACCGGCTGCATCAGTGGACGGAAAAGGATAAAATCAGCATTTCCCTGCCTTCCCTGCGGGTGGACAACTTCTCGCCGGAGCTGATGAAGCGCATCAACTCCGTACGGAAGAGCGGCCTGACCTTTGCCCCGGAGGCCGGCTCCCAGCGGATGCGGGACGTCATCAACAAGAACGTCACCGAGGAGGAGCTGCTCCACACGGTGAACGTGGCATTTACAGAGGGCTGGAACCGCATCAAGCTCTATTTTATGATCGGCCTGCCCACCGAGACCATGGAGGATGTGGCGGCCATCGTACAGCTGGGGAAAAAGGTGGTGGACGCCTTTTACCAGAATGAGGACAAGCCCAGGGGTAAGGCAGTGGAGGTCTCTCTTTCCGCTGCGGCCTTTGTACCCAAGCCTTTTACGCCTTTCCAGTGGTTCGGCCAGGACACTATGGAGACCCTTCACCGGAAGCAGGTCAAGCTGAAAAGCAGCGTGACCTCCAAGCGGCTGAGCGTCAGCTACCACGGGGCGCAGACCAGCTTTTTGGAGGCTGTGTTTGCCCGGGGGGACAGAAGGCTTGCCGCCGTGCTGGAAAAGGGCATCGAGCGGGGCTTCCATTTTGATGGCTGGGATGACTGTTTCGACTTTGACAAGTGGATGGAAGTCTTTTCAGAGTGCGGCATTGACCCGGCATTTTACGCCAACCGCCACCGCAATTTTGACGAGGTGTTCCCCTGGGACCATTTGGATTACGGGATCAGGAAAGAGTTTTTGCGGGAAGAATGTGAGAAGGCCTATCGGGCGGAGACGACGCCAAACTGCCGGGAAAAGTGCTCCAACTGCGGGGCGGCCTGCTTTAAGGGAGGTATCTGCGTTGAAAAACGTGAGAGTGTGGTTTGAAAAGAAGGGCTCCGCCAGGTACATCTCCCATCTTGACCTGGTCCGGTGTATGTCCAGGGCTTTAAAGCTTTCCGGGCTGCCGGTGTGGTATACCGAAGGCTTCAATCCCCGCATTTACATGACCTATGCCATGCCGCTTTCCCTGGGGGCCTGCGGCGAGAGGGAATGTATGGACATCCGTCTGTTGGAGGATGTGCCATTTGACGAGATAACAAGCCTCCTTAACGAGCGCCTGCCTAAGGATATCAGGATCATCGGAGCGGGGGAGCCCGTGCGGAAGCTGGAGGAAATCGCCTTTGCGGAGTATGAGGTCACCTTAGAGGACAGGAACGGCGCTGTGGTCGACGCTCTTTCCCGCCTGCTGGCGCGGGAGGACATCCTGGTGACAAAGCACAGCAAAAAAGGCGACAGGCAGGTAGACGTCAAGCCTTATTTTTCGGCGGTGGAGCAGGATAGGCAAGAGGGCGAGCTGCGCCTTTTCATGCGGCTGCCATGCAGTGTTTCCGGCGCGGTGAACCCCCAGCTGCTGTTAGAGGCTCTGAAGACCTACGAAGCTGTGGAGCCTTACGCCAAAATCACTCGGAAACGGCTGTTGGACAAAGATTTTTCCGAAATCAAGTAAAAACTTCTTGCATTTTTGCCGCCATTGTGTTAGAATAGACGAGCATTTGAGGTCTGCGGGCTTCCTCTAAGGCTTGCTCGTAGGGGTCATGGCACGGGAGACCGTGCGTTGAAGCGGACAGTCCGCTGTACGGCGCGCTTTGCCGTCATGAATGTCTGAAATCATTTTACCAGATGGAGGAATATCAAATGGACGCGATCAAAACAATTTCCCAGAGCTCTCTGAAAGAGGAGATCCCTCAGTTCTCCGTGGGTGACACCGTTCGTGTGGACGTGAACATCCGCGAAGGCGACCGTGAGAGGATCCAGCAGTTTGAGGGCACCGTCATTGCCCGCAAGGGCAGCGGCGTCAGCGAGACCTTTACCGTCCGCCGTGTTTCCTATGGCGTAGGTGTGGAGAGGGTATTCCCCCTTCATTCTCCCAATGTCAAGGCCATCAAGGTGGTCCGCATGGGCCGCGTCCGCAGGGCAAAGCTTTACTACCTGCGCGACCGTGTCGGCAAGGCCGCCAAGGTCAAGGAGCAGATCCGCTGAGGAACAGCGGCGGAACGAAAACAGAAACGCCACAAAAAGGGACATTTGTTGTCCCTTTTTTGCTTAGATAGAGACAGTTAGGAGCCTTTCCATGGAGACAACCGCCCCAAAGGAAAAACAAACAAAAAAACTATCCCGCGCGATATTGGAGTGGACGGAAGAACTGGTCATCGCTTTCATTTTGATCATGATGGTGTTCACTTTTCTATTCCGGGTAGTCACAGTCACCGGCACCTCCATGTCCCCCTATTATAACAATGGGGACAAGGTCGTGGTTACCGGCGGCATTTCCAGCCTGAAACAGGGGGACGTGGTGGTCATTGTCAACGTGCTGGAGGAGCCCATCATCAAGCGGGTGATCGCCACGGAAGGCCAGACGGTGGATTTTGATTATGAAACGAAATCTGTCCTGGTAGATGGGGAAGCTGTGGACGAAACTGCCTTTGGGCTGCAAAACGGCGTGACCGAAGCGCCCTACACCTCCTTTGAGCTGCTGGAGTTCCCGCAGAAGGTGCCGGAGGGCTGTGTGTTCGTGCTGGGAGATAACCGCTCAGTGTCTGAGGACAGCCGTTACCGCATCATCGGCATGGTGGATAAGCGAAATATTTTGGGCAAGGCCATTTTTCACTTCTCCTTGTCGTGAGAAGCTGAAAATCATTGAGAGGTGAGCGCTATGAGCGAAGCAGAGCTTGAAAAGGGAAAATCGAGCCTTTGGGAAAGGTTCCTGCGTTCCATGTTCGAGTGGGTGGAGACCATCGTTATGGCCATTGTGCTGGTGTCGGTTGTCTTTACATTTTTTGCCAGGGTCATCACTGTGGAGGGCGGTTCCATGAAGCCTACCTATCAAAATGGCGACAGGGTGCTGGTATCAAACCTGGGCGGAGATGTTTCCCAGGGGGATGTTGTCGTGGTGGTAAACGTTCTCGATAAGCCCATCATCAAGCGGGTGATCGCAACCGAAGGCCAGACGGTGGATTTTGACGCTGCTCTCGGTGAGGTCGTGGTGGACGGCGAGCCCGTTTACGGCCAGGAATTTGGCGTGGAAAACGGTATTACCCTTTTGCCTTTGCGGGAGGATGTGCTCAGCTTTCCGCAAACCGTGCCGGAGGGCTGCGTCTTTGTGCTGGGCGATAACCGTGGGAATTCCACAGACAGCCGTTTCCTGGAGGTGGGCATGGTGGACCTGCGGAACGTCTTGGGAAGGGTGGTTTTCAACCTGTACCCCCTGTCCAAGGCGGGCGTTGTAAAGTGAGGTGTCCCTGATGAGCGAGGTACAGTCCATCCAATGGTTTCCCGGCCATATGGCAAAGACCCGCCGGCGTATCACCGAGGACCTGAAGCTTGTGGATATCGTCGCGGAGCTTTTGGATGCCCGGGTGCCCAAAAGCAGCTCCAACCCTGTTTTGCAGGATATCATTCAAAATAAGCCAAGAATCACATTGCTGAATAAGTGCGACATGGCCGACCCCAATGTGACCGGCCAGTGGGTCTCCTCCTATGCAGGGCAGGGCATCAGGGCCCTGCCCCTGGACTGCAAAAACGGCAGGGGCATCCCGGCCATTTACAGCAGCATCCGGGAGATTCTGGGGGAAAAGATTGCCTCTTGGGAGAAAAAAGGCATGGTGGGCCGTCCCATCCGCGTGATGGTGGTTGGCGTGCCCAATGTGGGAAAATCATCTCTCATCAACCGCCTGGTCAAAACCGGCGGCAAGGCCGAGGTGCGGGACCTGCCCGGCGTGACAAGGCAGAACCATTGGTTCACGGTGGGCAAGGGGTTTGAGCTTCTCGATACACCCGGCGTGCTCTGGCCCAAATTTGAAGACCCTGTGGTTGGAGAGCATCTGGCCTTTACCGGCGCGGTGAAGGATGAGGTGGTCGATGTGGAGGGTCTTGCCGCCCGCTTGCTGGAGCTGCTGATGGAGCTGTACCCCGGCGCCGTCAATATGCGGTATAAGATGGACATCGACCCGTCGGCCAATCTGCCGGGCCACGAGATTTTGGAACGTATTGGCCGCAGGCGGGGGATGCTCATTTCCGGCGGGGAGATCGACACGGAACGCGCCGCCAACGCCGTGCTGGACGAATACCGGGGCGGCGTTTTGGGCCGCATCACCCTGGAAAGACCGTGAGGGAAGGATATGGATTGGTACGCCTATGAGCGCAAAGCCGTAGCAGCGGGTCATCCGCTGGTGTGCGGCGTGGATGAAGCCGGGCGGGGCCCGTTGATCGGCCCGGTCTACGCGGCGGCGGTCATTCTGCCGCTTGACTGTGAGATCGACGGGCTCAACGACTCCAAAAAGCTGACGGAAAAGAAGCGGGAGGCTCTCTTTGATGTGATCTGTGAAAAGGCGATCGCTTATGGTATCGGCTTTGCCACAGCGGAAGAAATCGATAAGATCAATATTTTGCAGGCAACCTTTTTGGCCATGGGCCGGGCCGTAGAGGCACTGCCAAAGCAGGCCGACTGGGCTATCATTGACGGCAACCGCATGCCGCCCCTGCCCATTCCCGGCGAGTGCGTTATCAAGGGCGATGCCACCTGTGCTACAGTGGCGGCGGCATCTGTGCTGGCAAAGGTCAGCCGTGATCGGGTATTGCGGGAGATGGACAAGCTTTATCCGGAATACGGTCTTGCCAGACACAAGGGCTACGGCACAAAAGAGCATTACGCCGCCATCAAGCAATACGGCATTTTGCCGGAGCACCGGAGGAGCTTTCTCAAAAACCTTTCGGAGAAATAGGAGGGAGCCATGGATCACGGAACCGGCAAAGCGGGCGAGGAGCATATCGCAGCGCTGATGGAGGCGCGGGGGTACCGCGTCGTATCCCGGAATTTTCACAGCCGTTATGGGGAAATAGACATTATCGGCGAAAACGGGGAGTATCTTGTGTTTGTCGAGGTCAAGACGAGAGAGGTCGGCGGGCTGTCCGATCCCTTTGAATCTATCACGCCCCAAAAGCAGCGCCGTCTCATTTTGACGGCGGAAATGTACCTGGAAGCGCACCCGTCACCTCTTCAGCCCCGCTTTGACGCGGCCGCCGTCTACACGAAAAATGGCAGAATTGTAAGCGAGAAGTATTTGGAAAACGCGTTCAGCCTGTAATATCAACTGAGGAAGGGAGTATCATCATGCGTTATTTTGATCTGCACTGCGATACCATCCTGGGATGCCTTCACAAGGACATCCCCCTGAAAGACAACGAAATGCACATCAATTTGAAGAAGGCGGAGGGCATTGACACCTATGTGCAGTGCTTTGCCACTTTCATCCCCGACAAATATCGGGGAGACGACGCCTTTGAGCTGTTCTGCCGCGCGGCAGACCGCCTGGACGAAGAACTGGAAAAGAACGCCGGGGTGATCTCCCGGTGTCGGACAGCCGGCGACCTCGCAAAAACAGAGCAGGAAAAGAAGCATGGCGCCATCCTTACGATCGAGAGCGGAGCGGCCCTTGGCGGCAAGCTGGAAAATGTGGAAGAGCTCAGGCGGCGGGGCGTGCGCATGTGCACCCTGACCTGGAACGGTGAGAATGAGTTGGGCCAGGGCCTTTTTGCGGAAAACAAGGTGGGCCTGACCAGTTTTGGGAAGAAAGCCGTCAAGGCCTTTGAAGACGCCGGCATCATTGTGGACATCTCCCACGCCAGCCCCAAGCTTTTCTGGGACGTGGCGGAGATCGCGGAAAAGCCGTTGGTGGCGTCTCATTCCAATTCCCTTAGCCTGTGCTCCTTTCCCCGGAACCTGACCGATGAGCAGTTCGAGACCGTGAAAAAGTCCGGGGGTCTGGTGGGGCTCAACTTCTGCCCGGATTTTCTCAACAATGACGGGAAAAAGGCCTCCATGGAGGACGTGCTGCGCCACGCTGAGAAATTCCTATCCCTTGGCGGCGAGGACGTGCTGGCTATGGGCAGCGATTTTGACGGCACAGATCTGCCAAAGGACATGGAGGATGGCCTTTCCTGCATTCCCAGGCTGTATGAGCTGTTCCTGCGTCACTATCCCCAGGAAGTGACGGATAAGATCTTTTACAACAACGCCGCCGGCTTCTTTCAGAGGAACGGCTTGATTTAAAAAACAAATTGAACCTCAAAACGAAGGTGGGCACATGGAATATCAAAGCACCAGAAAATTAAAACCGCGCTTGAGCGCCTCCCAAGTCATCGTCAGGGGCATTTCTGACGGGGGCGGCCTCTTCATGCCCACGGCGCTGCCAGATTTGTATTGCGCCATCTATGGCAATTTTAACGATGCTCATTCAACAAAAAGAGCGTTAAAAGACCGGGCGGAGGAATTTGTCCGCCGGGCGGTCGGAACAGGCAGGCGATAATATGGCGTTGTTTGTCATTGCCGACCTTCACCTTTCTCTGGGGGCGGATAAGCCCATGGATGTATTTCGGGGGTGGGAGAACTATGTGGGCCGCCTGGAGGAAAACTGGCGGGCGGTGGTCAAGCCGGAGGACACCGTTGTCATCGCCGGGGATATTTCCTGGGCCATGAAGCTGGAAGAGACCGCGGCTGATTTTTCATTTCTTAACGGTCTGCCGGGGGAAAAGCTGCTTTTAAAAGGCAACCACGATTACTGGTGGACCACACGAAATAAAATGGACACTTACTTTGCCCAGCAGGGTTTTTCCACCCTACACATCCTTCACAACTGCGCGTATCGTGTGGGGAGCAGGGCATTGTGCGGCACCCGGGGCTGGCTTTACAACTCGGAAAGCGAGACCGATAAGAAGATCGTTAGCAGAGAGGCCGGGCGGCTGATTGCTTCCATTGAGGAGGCTAAAAGGCTGGGCGGCGAGCTGACCGCTTTTCTTCATTATCCCCCCATTTATGATAACATGGAGTGCCGGGAGCTGCTGGATATTCTCTCCGAAAACGGGGTAAAGGAGTGCTACTTCGGCCACATCCACGGCCAATATGCGGCAAAAAAGGCCCTGGTTGGGGAGTACCGAGGCGTGAAAATGCGGCTTATCTCCTGTGATTTTGTGCAATTTTGCCCTGCTCTAATCGAAAAAGATTAGTCTGACAAGCTGAAATTTCACATTTTTCCTGTATAATTTACGAAAAAGCTATAGATTCTTTTTTATGCCTATGCTATAATATCGAGGAATGTTGGCAAAGCCTAATACATCGGAGGAAGAAGACCATGGAACTGAAATCGACAAAAAATGTGGAAACAAACAAGTATGAGCTGGCGCTATCCGTCAGCCCGGAGGAATTTAACGACGCGATAAACGCCGTGTACAAGCGGGAAAGCAAAAAGATGGATATTCCCGGCTTCCGCAAGGGGCATGCCCCCAGGGCGTTTATTGAGAAATACTACGGTGAGGAAGTGTTCTATGAGGCCGCTACGAACCACCTTTACCGGCCCATGATTCTGGAAGCCGTGGAAAAGTCCGAGCTGAAGGTCATCAGCATTGGCGACTTTAAGGTGGACGAGATCGGCAAGGACAAGGGCCTGCAGTGTGTTGTCACCGTTATTACGAAGCCCGAGGCCGCCATCGAAGGCTACAAGGGTATCGCGGTGAACAAGGAGCCTGTGGTGGCCACCGCAGGCGATGTTGACGCCGAGATCGAGCGGGTGCGGGAGCGCAATTCCCGCATTGTCACCGTGGAGGACAGAAACGCAGAAAACGGCGATATCACTGTCATCGATTTTGATGGCTTTGTAGACGGCAAGCCCTTTGACGGCGGAAAGGGCGAGAACTTTGACCTGACCCTTGGTTCCGGCCAGTTCATTCCCGGCTTTGAGGAGCAGGTCGTCGGTCACAAGGCCAGTGAGGAGTTCGATGTGAATGTGACTTTCCCGGAGGACTATCACGCGGAAGAGCTGAAGGGCAAGCCTGCTTTGTTCAAGGTGAAGCTCCACGAGGTCAAGCATAAAGAGCTGCCAGAGGTGGACGATGAGTTCGTCAAGGACGTCAGCGAGTTCGACACGCTGGAGGAGTACCGTAAGGACCTGGAGAAGGACATCCTTTCCCGCAAGGAAAAGGCCGCCGATGCCGATGTGGAAAACCAGCTTGTCGATGCCGTGATCGAGAAGACCGTGGCTGAGATCCCTGATGAGATGGTAGAGAACGAGGTGGACGAGATGATCAACTCCTTCGCCTACCGTCTGCAGTCACAGGGGTTGAAGCTGGAGACCTACCTGAAATACACCGGCATGACCACCGACAATTTGCGCGGGGAGTACAAGCCCCAGGCGGAGCGTCAGGTGCGTCTGCGCCTGGGCTTGGAGAAGATCGCCCAGCTGGAGGATATCAAGCCCACCGAGGAGGAGACCGAGGAAGAGTACAAGAAGCTCTCCGAGAATTACAGCATGTCTCTTGAAGACGTGAAGAAGCTGGTGCGGGACGAAGACCTTAACCTGGATATCACCAACCGCAAGGTCATCGAGTTCCTGAAGGATAACGCTAACGTTACCGAAGCCAAGAAGGCCGCGGCAAAGAAGACAGGCGAGAAGAAAACGACTGCAAAAAAGACGACTGCAAAAAAGAAAACGGAGACAGAGACCACCGAAAAGAAGCCCGCCGCCCGCCGCAAGACTACAAAGAAGGCGGAGGAGCCCAAGGATGAGGGCTCCGAGGGCTAAAAGCTCTTATGACGGAATAAATTGTACTGTTTGCTTTCATACTACTGTTTGTTGTGCTATTTAATGGAAAGGAGAGATCGACTTGGACATGACATTGGTTCCTTATGTGGTAGAGCAGACCAGTCGGGGAGAGCGTTCCTACGATATTTTTTCCCGGCTACTGAACGATCGCATCATCATTTTGAACGACGAGGTAAATTCCGCCTCCGCGGGAGTAGTGGTGGCGCAGCTCCTCTTTTTGGAGGGCCAGGATCCGGAGAAAGATATCTCCCTGTATATCAACAGCCCCGGCGGCGTCATCACCGACGGTATGGCTATTTACGACACCATGCAGTACATCAAGTGCGACGTTTCCACCATTTGCCTGGGCATGGCGGCCAGCATGGGCTCCTTTTTGCTGGCGGCGGGAACAAAGGGTAAGCGCATGGCTCTGCCCAATGCCGAGATCATGATCCACCAGCCTTCCGGCGGGGCCCAGGGTCAGGCCACCGATATCAGCATCCACGCGGAGCACATCCTGCGGGTGAAGAAGAGATTGAACACTATTTTGTCCGAGCGGACCGGTCAGCCTTTGGAGGTCATCGAGCGTGATACTGAGCGCGACAACTTCATGACGGCCCAGCAGGCCTTGGAATACGGCCTGATCGACAAGGTGATCGAGCACAGATAACCGGAAAGGAAGTGGACGGATGGCAAACGACATGGAGAACGAGAATGAGCTTTGCTGCTCGTTCTGCGGCAAGCCGCAGTCAATGGCGGCGCGGCTCATTGCCGGCAACGGCGTGTATATCTGCGATGACTGCGTTCGGCTGTGCATGTCCATCATCCAGGACGAAGACCGCTTGAAGAAGGGCCGCAGCAGTGAGGAAAAAGAGGTCGGCATCCTTTTGCCAAAGCCGCAGGAGATCAAGCGGAAGCTGGACGAGTATGTGGTTGGGCAGGACAGTGCCAAGATCGCCCTTTCGGTCGCTGTCTACAACCATTATAAGCGCATCTATTTTTCCGGGGACGAGGTAGAACTGCAAAAGAGCAATGTGCTCCTGCTTGGCCCCACCGGCGTGGGCAAGACCTATTTGGCCCAGACATTGGCAAAGCTTTTGGACGTTCCCTTTGCCATTGCGGACGCCACCACCTTGACTGAGGCTGGTTACGTTGGCGAGGATGTGGAAAACATTCTTCTGCGGCTGATCCAGGCCGCCGATTACGATGTGTTCAAAGCCGAGCGCGGCATCATCTATATCGATGAGATCGACAAGATCTCGAGAAAGTCTGAAAATCAGTCCATCACCCGTGACGTCAGCGGTGAAGGCGTGCAGCAGGCTCTTTTGAAGATCTTGGAGGGCACTGTGGCCGGTGTTCCGCCCAAGGGCGGCAGAAAGCATCCCCAGCAGGAGACCATCAACATCGACACCTCCAATATCCTGTTTATCTGCGGCGGTGCTTTTGACGGCCTGGAAAAAATCGTGCAGCGCCGGGTGGCTTCTACCTCACTTGGCTTTGGTGGCGAGGTCCACGGCAAGTCTGAGCTGGACGCCACAAACTGGATGAAGGATGTCATTCCTCACGACCTTGTGAAATACGGCTTGATCCCGGAACTTGTAGGACGCATTCCCATCATCACCGCGTTGGACGCCCTGGACGAAACGGCGCTTATCCGCATTTTGCGGGAGCCCCGCAGCGCCCTGGTCAGCCAGTACAAGAAGCTCTTCGACCTCGACAAGGTGGAGCTGGAGTTTACCGATGACGCCCTGACCGCCGTGGCAAGGAAAACGCTGGAACGGAAGACCGGCGCCCGGGGCCTTCGCGCCGTGATGGAAGAGACGCTTGTGCCCATCATGTACCAGGTTCCCAGCGATTACACGGTAGAAAAGGTGATCATCCACAGGGATTGCGTGGAAAACGGCGCAAAGCCTGAAATTATTTACAATCAGGACAGGAAGCCCGTCAAGATCAAGATCAGCCAGCCCAAGCGGCGGGATAGGAGAGATTCGGCCTCCTGATAAAAATTTTACAATCATGCAACTATGGCGAAAAGGCTGTAGCCGGCAGCGCCGGCGCAGTCTTTCCCGGTTTTAGGAGTACATATATGCAGAATTTTACAGATGACGGCGTCAAGCTGGAAGGCGAGCTGGTACTGCCTGTGCTGGCCATTCGTGGCCTGGTGTTTTTCCCGGGCATGATGCTGCAATTCGACGTGGCGAGAAAAAAGTCCATTCTGGCCGTCTCCCAGGCTATGGACCGCGACCGTTTGATTTTTCTGGTGACCCAGGTAAATCTTTCCGAAGACGAGCCTATAGGAGACGACCTGTACAAGATCGGCGTTATTGCCAGAATCAAGCAGGTGCTCCAGCGCTCGGAGGAAGGGGTAAAGCTGCACGTGGAAGGTCTTTGCCGCGGGCAGATCGTGTCCCTCATCAAGGAGCAGCCCTATCTGTTGGGCAGCATCCAGAAGTGCCCGGTGCTCACCTATAAAAAATCTTACCGATCTGAGGCCTTGATCCGCATCGTGCATGAAAAGTTTGACCAGTATCTGGGCCTTTTTAAGCGCGTCCCGCCGGACGTCCTGCTGGGCGTCTTGCAGGAAAAGGACTGCGGCCGTCTTGCCGATTACCTGGCTTCCAATCTTTCCATGGATTTTGAACGCAAGCAGTATATCCTTGATGAGCTGCGCCCTCTTAAGAGGATTCAAAAGCTCATCGATATCCTCACCGAAGAAATACAGATTTTAGAGGTGGAGGAGGAGATCAACCAGAAGGCCCAGGCGCAGATCGATGAAAACCAGCGGGAATACTACCTGAAAGAGCAGATGCGTGCCATCGCTAGCGAGCTGGGGGAGGACGACGATCCCCAGCAGGAAGCGGACGAATTGCGGGACAAGGTGCTTGCTATGAAACTGCCCGCTGTGTGCGAGGTGAAGCTTTTAAAGGAGTGCGACAAGCTCTTCCACATGCCCTATGGTTCCCATGAGGCAAGCGTTCTGCGTGTCTATCTTGACACCTGCCTGGAGCTGCCCTGGAACAAATCTACCAAAGAGCTTTCTGACCTCAGCAGGGCCAAGCGCGTGTTGGATCGCGACCACTACGGCCTGGAAAAGGTGAAAGAACGCTTCCTGGAAATCTTGGCAGTCAAGGCCCTTGCGCCAAAGCAGACCGGCCAGATCATCTGTCTGGTGGGCCCGCCCGGTGTGGGCAAGAC